>NZ_JAUZED010000040.1:26988-29113 GCF_030705415.1 Curtobacterium sp. A7_M15
GGGCCCTCCCCCCCGCCCCCTCGCCGGCCCGGGGGCGGCGCCCCCCCCCCCCCCCCCCCCTCCAGTCCGTCGGGCGGTCGCGCGCATAGAGTGGGTCGACAGCCCCACGAAAGGAGCGCCCGTGAGCCTGCTCTCCAGCATCACCTCGCCGCGCGACCTGAAGCGTCTCTCCGACGCGCAGATGACGGACCTCGCCGCTGAGATCCGACGCTTCCTCGTCGCCGAGGTCGCGAAGACCGGTGGCCACCTCGGGCCGAACCTCGGTGTCGTCGAGCTCACGCTGGCCATGCACCGTGTGTTCGACTCGCCGCACGACCCGTTCGTCTTCGACACCGGGCACCAGTCGTACGTGCACAAGCTCGTCACCGGACGGCAGGACTTCTCGCGGCTGCGCGAACGCGGTGGCCTGGCGGGCTACCCGCAGCGGAGCGAGTCGGAGCACGACATCGTGGAGTCCTCGCACGCGTCCTCGTCCCTGTCGTGGGCGGACGGCATCTCCCGCGCCTTCGTGCAGACCGGCCAGGCCGACCGGACCGTGGTCGCGGTCGTCGGCGACGGTGCGCTCACGGGCGGGATGACCTGGGAGGCCCTCAACAACATCTCCGACGGCAACGACCGCCGACTGGTCATCGTCGTCAACGACAACGGCCGCTCCTACGCCCCGACCATCGGCGGCATGGCGCGGTTCCTCAGCTCGGTGCGGACCCGTCGCGAGTACCGGGCGCTGTTCGAGAAGTCCCAGGCCGCGGCTGCGCGGTTCGGCGCTCCCGGGCGGGCGCTGTACCGCGGGATGCGCGGCGGGCTGCACGGGTTCCTCTCGCGCTTCACGAACAACGAGGCGCTCTACTCGAACCTCGACATCAAGTACATCGGGCCGGTGAACGGGCACGACCAGCGCGCGATGGAGGCCGCACTCCGGCAGGCGAAGGCGTACGGTGCGCCGACGATCGTGCACGCCATCACCGAGAAGGGCCACGGGTTCGAGCCCGCGCTGCGCGACCAGGCGGACCAGTTCCACGCCGTCGGCCACATCGACCCGGAGACGGGGGAGTCGCTCGACGTGTCGTCGGGGCCGTCGTGGACCTCCGTGTTCGCGTCGACGCTGGCCTCGGTCGGTGATGCCGACGAGCGGATCGTGGCGATCACCGCGGCCATGCTCCGGCCCACCGGACTTCACCTCTTCCAGGAGCAGCACCCCTCGCGCGTGATCGATGTCGGGATCGCCGAGCAGCACGCCGTGACGACCGCGGCCGGACTCGCGTTCGGCGGTCTGCATCCCGTCGTGGCGCTGTACGCGACGTTCCTGAACCGGGCGTTCGACCAGGTGCTCATGGACGTCGCCCTGCACAAGGCCGGCGTCACGTTCGTCCTCGACCGTGCGGGCATCACCGGCCCGGACGGCCCGTCGCACCACGGCATGTGGGACCTCGCGCTGCTGCAGGTGGTGCCGGGGATCCGGATCGCCGCCCCCCGCGACGCGGCGACCCTGCGCGAGGAGTTCCGCGAGGCCGTGGCCGTCGACGACGCGCCCACCGTGCTGCGGTGGTCGAAGGGGCAGGTCGGGCCGGACATCGCCGCGCTCCGCCGTCTCGATGACGGGGTCGACGTGCTGCGGTCGCCGTCGCCCGACCAGGAGCCCGACGTGCTGTTCGTCGCGGTCGGGTCGATGGTGCCGGTGGCGCTCGACGCCGCAGCGCTGCTCGAGTCCCAGGGCATCGGGGTCACCGTCGTCGACCCGCGGTGGGTCGTACCGATCCCGTCGTCGCTGATCGACCTGTCGCGCGAGCACCGGCTCGTGATCACGCTCGAGGACGGGGTGCGCGTCGGCGGGGTCGGTACGCGCCTGCGGCAGGACCTCCGGGCGGCCGGCGTCGACACCGGCGTCAACGAGCTCGGGCTGCCGGACGAGTTCATCGACCACGCGTCGCGGTCCCAGATCCTCGAGGACGTGGGGCTGACCGCACAGGCGATCGCCCGCGACGTCATCGACCAGGTCGTCGGGACGAAGGTGCCGCAGGCGAAGCCGGCGCGGGCGGCGTCGCGGTCGCGGGAGTCCGCCGACCGCTGAGCGGCGGTGGGCCGCGACGCGCCTCGGTGACGGGCCGCCGCGGGCAGGCGCTCTTCG
>NZ_JAUZED010000041.1 GCF_030705415.1 Curtobacterium sp. A7_M15
ACGACCGAGCACGTCGACGCCCGCATCCACCGTGTCGTCCGCCGCCCCGCACCGAGCGTGACGGCCGTCACGACGGCGACCCGCGCCTCCCGGTCCCGCCGCGCCAGCCGCGTGACGCTCACGAGCGCCCTCGCCGCCCTCGCGATGTTCGCCGCCTCGGCGATGCCCGCGCACGCCAGCGCCGGCACCTCGATGGCGACCGCGACGCTCGCGCCCTCCGTGCGGACGCAGGACTACGCCGTGACGCAGGCGATCTCCGCCTCCGACCTCGACCGCGACGGCTTCACGGTGGGCGGCGGTTCCGCCGGGACGCCCGGCACGTCGGTGTCCTACGGCGGCGAGGTCCGGTCGCCGTTCCCCGGGCCCGTGCGGATGAGCTCCGGGTTCGGCTACCGCGCGGCTCCGTGCGGCGCCTGCTCCTCACTCCACCAGGGCCTCGACTTCAACCCGGGCATGGGCGCGCCGATCGGTGCCGTGGCCGCGGGGACCGTCCGGGTCTCGGGCACGTACTTCTCGTACGGCACCACGGTCATCATCGACCACGTCATCGACGGCCGCGAGGTCTCCACCCTCTACGGCCACATGATCCCCGGCTCTTCGCCGCTGAAGGTCGGCGACACGGTCGAGGCCGGGCAGTTCATCGGCAAGGTCGGCTCCTCCGGCGTCTCCACCGGCGCGCACCTCCACCTCGAGGTGCTGATGGACGGCGAGACCCCGATCGACCCGGAGGTCTGGCTCGAAGCTCGCATCGGGCGTTCCCTCACCGCCTGATCAGGTTGCCTGTGCATGCTCACAGGCATGGACGACTGTCACAGACCGCCCGCCCGACGCCGATCTGAGCCGCCAGCCCGCTGATGGGACCCGACACCTGGATCGCCTTCGGGCTCGTGGTCCTCTTCGTGCTCGTCGGTGGCGTGTTCGCCGCGGCCGAGATCGCCCTCGTCTCCCTCCGCGAGTCGCAGCTGCAGCAGCTCGAGCGCCGCGGTTCCCGGGGCATGCGGGTCGCCGAGCTCGGCCGTGACCCGAACCGCTTCCTCTCCGCCGTGCAGATCGGCGTGACCGTCGCCGGCTTCTTCTCGGCGGCGTACGGCGCCTCGTCGATCGCCCCGGACGTCGCCCCGCTGTTCACGGCCCTCGGGCTCGAGCGGGGCGCGGCCGAAGCGGTCGCACTCGTGCTGATGACCCTCGTGATCGCCTACCTCTCGCTGGTGTTCGGCGAGCTCGTGCCGAAGCGGCTCGCCCTGCAGCGGGCCGAGGGCTTCTCGATGGCCGTGGCCCCGACGCTCGACCGCTTCGCCACGCTCATGCGCCCGGTGATCTGGCTGCTCTCGAAGTCGACCGACACCGTCGTGCGACTGCTCGGCGGCGACCCGGACGCCCGGAGCGAGTCGATGAGCACCGAGGAGCTCCGCGGTCTCGTCGAGGACCACGACGCCATCGACGCCCAGGGCCGACGGATCGCCCGCAGTGCGCTCGACGCCGGCGACCGGATCCTCCGCGAGTCGATGCGGCCGTGGTACGACGTGTCGACGATCGACGCGGGCACCTCGATCGCCGCGGCCACCGACCTCGCCATCGACCTGGGTCACACCCGGTACCTCGTCACCGACGGCACCCGGGACCACGTGGACGGCTTCGTGCACCTGCGGGACCTCCTGCGGCCGGCGGACCCGACCGCGCCGGTGTCCACCCTCGTGCGGCCGGTGCTCGCACTGCCCGAGACGAAGTCCCTGTCGAGTGCGATCGCGGACATGCGCACCGAGGGACACCAGATCGCCCTGGTCGTCGACGAGTACGGCGGCAGCGCGGGCATGGTGACGCTCGAGGCGCTGCTCGAGGACCTCGTCGGACGCATCAGGGATGAGTACGACGAGCCGAACGCGGAGCACGACGGTGTCGACGGGGCGACCGTGCTCGAGGACCTCGTCGCCGACGGCGGACCGGCGCTGCCCGACGGGGACTACGAGACGGTCGGCGGCCTGGTGCAGGTGGCGCTCGACCGCGTGCCCGAGGTCGGGGACGTCGTCGAGGTCGACGGCCACCGCCTCGAGGTGACCGCCATGGACGGTCACCGCGTGGCCCGCGTGCGCATCACCTCCGACGCCACCACCTGACGGACGGGAGGCGCGGGACGACCCTGACCCGCGCCTCCCGTCCGACCCGTCCCGGGTACGGGCAGGGCCTGCCGCGGTACCAGCCACGGGACGTACGCTCGTCACATGGGTATCGACGTGCGCAACGAGATCCGCGACTTCCTGTCCTCGAGGCGGGCGCGGCTCACGCCCGAGCAGGTCGGCATGCCGTCCTTCGGCGGCGGTGTCCGGCGCGTGCCGGGACTGCGTCGACACGAGGTCGCCATGCTCGCCGGCGTCAGCGTCGACTACTACACGCGGCTCGAGCGGGGCTCGCTCAAGGGCGTCTCCGACAGCGTGCTCGAGGGGCTCGCCGGTGCGCTGCAGCTCGACGAGGACGAGCGCGTGCACCTGTGGGACCTCGCCCGGCTGGCGAACGCCGGCGTGAAGGTCATGCACCGCAACGTCCCGACCCGTGTACGCCCCGGTGTGCAGCGGTTGCTCGACTCGATCACGGGCGCGCCCGCCTGGGTGCGGAACGAACGCGGTGACGTGGTCGCCACGAACGAGCTCGGTCGCGCGCTCTACGCTCCGATGTTCGCGGGCCCCGGTCGTCCGGTGAACACCGCGCGCTTCACGTTCCTCGACCCGGCGGCGAAGGAGTTCTTCGCGGACTGGGCGCAGACGGCGCGCGACTCGGTGGCGATCCTCCGCGCGGCAGCCGTCTCGAACCCCTGCGAGCCCGGACTCGTGACCCTCGTCGGGGAACTGTCGACCCGGAGCGAGGAGTTCCGCACGTGGTGGGCCGCACACGACGTCCGGACGCACCGCACGGGCAAGAAGCGGCTCGTGCACCCCATCGTCGGTGAGCTCCGGCTCGACTACGAGGCGCTGGAGCTCGTCGCCGATCCCGGACTGGTGATGTTCTCGTACTCGGCCGAACCGGGCAGCGAGTCGGAGCGGTCCCTCGCGCTCCTCGGGTCGTGGGCGGCGACCGAACGCGCCGAGCAGTACGCGGCCCTGCACGAGTCGGAGACCGAGCCCGTCGACTGACCGGGCGCCTGGTCGCTCGGAGGACCTTCGCCGTCACGTCGTTGACCGTTCTGGTTCGCGATCCCGGGGATTCCCGAACCGCAACGGTCACGGAGCGATCCGCGTCGGTCCGTGGCGGCGGGCAGGGGTGTCCGGCAGACGGGGTGTCCGGCAGACGGCGTGTCAGGCAGACGGAGTCGTGGGACCGGACTCGTCCGGGTCGGCACCACCCCCGTCGATGCCGTCGACGACCGCGTCGTACCGCAGCCGCTCGATGCGCAGCTGCCGCTCCGTCGCGGACAGCCGCAGCACCCGGATGGCCGCGACCACGAGCACGATGAGCGCGACGGTCAGCACGGCGAGCGCCACGACGAACGCGATGTACAGGACACTGACGACGGCGAATCCCCCGGAGACCATGGGCCGACCGTACCAGCCGCGGTCCGTAGGCTGAGGCCGTGACGAGGACGACGGACGGTTCAGCGGGGGACGCCGACTACGCCCACATCGGTCAGGACTACCGGAAGTACCGCCGACCCGAGCCGTCCTTCGCCCGGGCGATCGCGAAGGCCCTCGGCGACGCCCGGACGGTCCTCAACGTCGGCGCCGGCGCCGGGTCCTACGAGCCCACCGACCGCGAGGTCACCGCGGTCGAGCCCTCGGCATCGATGCGTGCGCAGCGACCGGAGTCCCTCGCGACGGCGATCGACGCCACCGCCGAGGACCTGCCGTTCGCCGACGACGCGTTCGACGCAGCCATGACGACGTTCTCCGTGCACCAGTGGGCCGACCTCGAGCGCGGGCTCGCCGAGCTGCGCCGGGTGACCCGGGGCCCGATCGTGATCCTGACGTGCGACCCGGACCGGGTCGAGGACTTCTGGCTCGCCGAGTACGCCCCCGAGGTCATGGCGACCGAGGCCCGGCGGTACCCCGCGCTCACCCGGATCGCCGCCGCACTCCCCGACGACACCGTGTCGACCTCGCGCCTGCCGATCCCGTTCACGTGCGTCGACGGGTTCTCCGAGGCGTACTACGCCCGGCCGGAGCGGCTCCTCGACCCGGGTGCGCGGCGTGCGAACTCGGCGTGGAGCTTCGTCGACGAGGTCACCTCGCGCCGGTCCGTCAGCGCGCTCCGCTCGGCGCTCGAGTCCGGGGAGTGGGACCGCGCCCACGGCTCGCTGCGGACCCGGCCGACCTACGAGGGCTCCCTCGTCCTCCTCACCGCGGATCCGGCGGCTTGACACGGGGACGTAGGCTGGTCACGTGAGCTTCCAGGAGGTGGTCGGCGCCCGTTTCGCCGACATCAGGGCGTGACGCCCCGGGTCGCACCGTCCGGTGCGGCCCCCGTCACCGAACCCTGAACCCTCCGCCCGGTGCGGCGCGCGCGTGCGTGCCCCGGGCCCTTCCGAGAGCGAACCACCATGCTGCCCATCAGCGAGAAGACCCTGCGTACGTCCTTCGTCAATGCCTCCCGCAAGGAGACCAGCGACCTCACCCTGCCCGCCGACTTCGAGACGCTCGACTGGGACGCGCTCGACTACCTCGGCTGGCGCGACCCGAAGCTGGCCCGTCGCGCGTACGCCGTCGTGCCGACGCTCGAGGGCGACCTCGTCGGCATCCTGTTCCGGCAGGCCGAGGCCTCGCCGCGTGCCCGAGCGCAGTGCTCGTGGTGCCAGGACGTGAAGCTCCCCAACGACGTCGTGTTCTACAGCGCGAAGCGGTCCGGCACGGCGGGTCGCAACGGCAACACCGTCGGCACGCTCGTCTGCCAGGACTTCCAGTGCTCGCGCAACGTCCGGCGCACGCCGCCGCTCGCCTACGAGGGCTACGACGTCGAGGCCGCCCGGCTGCAGCGGATCGAGGACCTGCAGCTCCGTGCCGCGTCCTTCGCCGCCGAGGTCTAGCCCCGACAGCGCGCGCGGACGACGAGCGCGCGGCGGACGTCGTCGAGGTGCGCCCCTGTGGGACGGGAGGCGCGGTGCCGGCCCGTCCCGCGCCTCCCGTCCCGCACCTGCGGACGTTCCGGGACCGTGGGTCGCGTCGCGCGGGAAACCGCCGCGTAACCCCCGTGAAACCGGCCTTCCGTAGCGTGGCGGCATGGACATCGGCGATCTCGACGACGCGACCGTCTCCGACGCGGTCGCCACGGCCTCCGGGTGGGCGGCCGTCCCGGCCTGGGCCGCCGCCCTCGCCGCCGCCCGACCGTACGGCTCCGTCGCCGCGCTGTCGGAACGCGCCGCTGCCGAGGCCCGGGGATGGGGCGCGGCCGAACTCGACGTCGCCCTCGCCGAGCACCCGCGGATCGGAGAGCGGGGCACGGATGCCTCGTCCGCACGGGAGCAGTCGGCCATGCGCACCGCCGACGACGACGTCACCCGGGCGATCGCCGAGGGGAACGTCGAGTACGAGCGGCGCTTCGGCCGGGTGTTCCTCGTGCGCGCCGCCGGCCGGACGCCCGAGGAGCTCCTCGCCGAACTCCGCAGGCGGCTCGGCAACGAGCCCGACGTCGAGGTCGGCGAGGCAGCGGCCGCCCTCGCGGACATCGCGCTGCACCGGATCCGGGCGACCTTCGGTGTCGCGCAGCTCACCACGCACGTGCTCGACGCGACCAGCGGCAGGCCGGCCGTGGGAGTGGGCCTCGCGCTGAGCACCGACGCCGGAGAGGTCCTCGCGACCGGCACGACGGACGGCGACGGTCGTGCTGCTCTCGGGCCCGACGTCCTGCCTCGCGGCGACCTGCAGCTCCGCTTCGACACCGGCGCTTACCACCGGGCTGTGGGGGTGCCGTCGTTCCACCCGTTCGTCTCGGTGGCGTTCACCGTCAGCGGGACCGAGCACCTGCACGTGCCGCTCCTGCTCAGCCCTTTCGCCTACAGCACGTACCGCGGCAGCTGACTCGCATACCGCGCGGGGCATGCATTCCTCGTAGCGCGCGCGAGCGGGCGAAATGCGCGGGCTCCGCATGGCGGACGGCGCATGTTTCGCCCGCTCGCGGTCGCGGTGGAGGCACACCGTGACGGCCAGGAGGCGCGGTTCCAGCTGGCACCGCGCCTCCAGGCGGTCATCCGGTCGCGTCTACCGCCCGATGCTCGACATGTCGGGGTAGCGGTCGCCCGTCGGGACCGGCAGCGCGGACAGGCGCGCGATCTGGTCCGCCGTCAGGGCGAGGTCGGCTGCGCCGACGTTCTCCTCGAGCCGTGCGACCCGCTTCGTGCCCGGGATCGGCACGACGTCGTCGCCCTGGGCGAGCAACCAGGCGAGCGCCACCTGCGCCGGGGTCCCGCCGGCCTCGGCCGCGATCTCCTTGACCGCGTCGACGATGCGCATGTTCTCGGCGAAGGCCTCCTCCTGGAAGCGTGGGTTCGCCAGTCGGAAGTCGTCAGCGTCGAGGTCGGACGGCTTGGTGATCGCTCCGGTCAGGAACCCTCGGCCGAGCGGCGAGTAGGGCACGAGGCCGATGCCGAGCTCGCGGAGGGTGTCCAGCACGTCGCCCTCGGGGTCGCGCGTCCAGAGCGAGTACTCGCTCTGCAGGGCCGTGATCGGGTGGACCGCGTGGGCCTTCCGGATCGTCGCGGCACTCGCCTCGGAGAGGCCGATGTGACGGATCTTGCCCTCCTGCACGAACCCGGCGAGCTGCCCGATGACGTCCTCGATCGGGACCGCGGGGTCGACGCGGTGCTGGTAGTAGAGGTCGATGTGGTCGGTGCCGAGGCGGCGGAGCGAGCCCTCGAGCGCCTCGCGCACGGACTCCGGTGCGGAGCTGATGGCGCGGCCGGTGGCGGGGGTCTCCTCGCCGGCGGTGTGGGTGATGAGGCCGAACTTCGTCGCGATGACCACGTCGTCGCGACGGTCTCCGAGTGCCCGGCGGAGCAGGTCCTCGTTCGTGTAGGGGCCGTACGCCTCGGCCGTGTCGAACAGGGTGACGCCGAGGTCGATCGCGCGGTGGACGGTGCGGATCGATTCGTCCTCGTCGGTGCCGGCGCCCGTGTAGAAGGCGCTCATGCCCATGGTGCCGAGGCCGATGGGACCGACCTCGAGGTCTGCGAGCTTGCGTGTCTGCATGGGTGCTGGTCTACTCCGGGTCACTCGGTTGGAGGGAGGCACTGACCGGACCCGTCAGCCGGGAATGCTCCTTCGTGCGGTTCCTCCAAGGATCCGCGCGTTCGTGGCGCACCCCTGGTGGGATCGTGGCGTGAACCTGTACTTCCGCCTGTTCCTGCTCCGGTTGCGCGTCCGGCTCCGCCCGGCCGTCGGCGGACGACGACCGTCGCTCTGGGACGAGGTCCGCACCCCGTTCCGGGTGACCCTGACCGATCTCGACCCGCTGCGGCACGTGAACAACGGGAAGTACCTGTCGATGCTGGACCTCGGGCGGCTCGACCTCATGCTGCGATCGGGCTTCTGGGCGGACATCGCCGAGCGCGGCTGGTACCCGGTCGTGTCCGCGCAGACGATCACCTACAAGCGCTCGCTGACGCTCGGGCAGCGGTTCGAGCTGATGACGCGGGTGCTCGGGATGGACGACCGAGCGGCCTACCTCGAGCAGACGTTCGTCCGACGCGGGACCGTGGTGGCACGGGCCGTGGTGCAGGCGCGGTTCCTGCTGCGGACCGGAGGGACGGTCTCACCGGCGGAGCTGCTCGAGGCCGCGGGTGCGACCGACCGGGACCTGTCGGTGCCGGACTGGGTGCACGAGTGGGCCGGGGCCACCCGCATCAGCAGCTCGGGTACGCTCACGGGCACTGGGTCCGAGACCCCGGGACGAGAGGGGACGTCATGACCGTCGTGTGGATCGTGATCGGCGTCGCGGCGCTCATCGCCGCCGTCATCACCGTGCTCGAGGTGCAGAACCGCCGACGAGCGAAGCGCCTCTCGCACCTCGGACCGGCCGACCCGCAGCTGGGGGATCGGGCGCGCGCCGACGCCGAGGCCCAGCTGGCCGTGACCGAGGGACTGTCGAAGGCCGCGCACCCCGGGATCACGGGCGCCGGCGGTGGCATCCCCGGACCCTGACAGGAATCCGTCCGACCGATGTGTGACACTTCACACGCGATCGGACATGTCCCTCCTGGCGGCGCACCGAGCGCCCGACACGGAAGGACACCACCATGCAGTTCCCCCGCAAGCCCCTCCTGACCGTCTCCGGCATCCTCCTGGCCGGAGGCCTGGCGTTCGGGCTCACCGCCTGCAGCACCGACTCGACGACCACGGGCGCAGGCGACGCCGCCTCGACGTCGGTCCAGGGCGCCACGAAGACGTTGACCGTCGGATCGCTCACCGAGGACGGGACGACGGTCCTCGCCAGCACGAAGGTCGGCGATGCCGTCTTCGCGCTCGGCAAGAACGCCGGCCAGATCCGCGCCACGACGTCGATCGGCGGCACGGTCGCCGGTTGGGAGACCTTCGGCGAGCCCGCGGAGGTCCGGTCCGACGACTTCACCGTCGTCAACCCGAGCAACACCGCCGAGCGCTTCGCGAGCGTCAGCGGACAGGTCGGTGCCGACGTCCGCGGCGTCGACTACACGACGCACGACGGGGAGACCGTCACGGCAAGTGTCTCCAGCGGGTACTACATCGCCGCGTGGGAGGGCGAGGACTTCTCCGACCGTGAATCCCTCGACGGCTCCTTCACGCTCCACCTCGCGGACGGCACCACCAAGACCGTCACCTACCTCGAGAAGACCGACGACTGATCACCGTGACCGCTGCCCGGTGCCGCCGCGACGCGACGGACGAACGACACGATCGTCTCGTCGCGGCGCACCAGGCTGCCTACGCGGACCTCGTCCGGTACTTCACCCGTCGAGGCGCGGCGAACGACGCCGACGAGCTGACCGCCGAGGTCTTCGTGATCGCGTGGCGCGGGATGCCTGACGACCTCGACGACCCGCGACCGTGGCTGTTCGGTGTCGCTCGGAAGGTGCTCGGGAACGCTCGGCGGCGCCACCAGCGACGTCAGGGACTCGACGTCCCGCTCGAGCACGACGACGGCGCCGAACGCACACCTTCGGTGACGACGCACAGCGGCCCGATCGCACTCCGCGTCGACGTCCAACGTGCCTGGAACCGGCTGAGCCCCGCCGATCAAGAGCTGCTGGCCCTGATCGCCTGGGAGGGCCTGACCACGGTCGAAGCGGCGGCGGTCCTCGGTCTGAAGCGATCGAGTGCGGCGATGCGGCTGAAGCGCGCCCGCGAGCGACTCCGCGCCCACCTCGAACCAGCCCACCCCGAACCAGTCCACCCCGCCACAGCTCGCCAGGAAGCCTCGTGAACACCGATCTCCCCGAGTGTGACCTGCTCCGCTCCATCGACCCGGCACCGCACCACGTCCCGGCGGACGCGCAGGTGCGCAACCTCCGAGCCGTCCTCGGACGGGTCGCACCGACCATCGCCCCGCGGTCCGCCCCGAGGCGACCGTGGCTGCGGATCGCCGTCCCCGTGCTCGGCGTCGCAGCCGCTGCGGCCGTGGTGCTCCCCCTCGCCCTCACGGCTCCGACGCCACACCACGAGGCAGCGACGACAGCGACCGCCCCGGTGTCACGGCAGCCGGCACTCACCGCCGGGAGCAGGACGCACGACGGCACGACGATCCTGGCCCGGACGAGCGTGGGCGACGCCGAGTTCCTCATCGGGCGCCGAGACGACGACGTGCGTTTCGGCGTCTCGCTGGACGGCAGCGATCCCGACGACAACTGGGAGGCCATCGACGGCGCCGCGACCGCCGCCCCCGACGCGATCGTCATCCTCAACGCCGGCAACGTCGCCGAACGGTACGCGAGCACGGTCGCCCGCGTCGGACACGACATCGTCGCAGTCGAGGTCCTCACGCATGACGGCAGCGTGGTCCGAGCCCTTCCCGAGGACGGCTACGTCGTCGCGGCCTGGGAAGGATCGGACTTCTCCGGCTCGGACGTGCTCGACCCGCGGTTCCGCGTCCACCTCCGCGACGGGACGAGCTCGACGTACACGTACCTGGAGCTCACCGGCCACTGAGCGCCGTGGGCTCAGGGCGTATACAAGTGGGGTGAACGAACGAAGCGCCACCAGACGCGCGGTGCTGGCCGGGGGAGTCGGACTCGGGATCGCCGGGGTGCTCGCCGCGTGCAGTCGACCATCGCCGTCGCCGTCCGGCACGAGCAGCCCCACCCGTACCCCGACGGTGTCGCCGACACCGGGTGGCCCCGACTCGTGGGACGCCCTCGCCGCCGCGGTCTCCGGGCGGCTGCTCCGCTCGGGGTCGGACGGGTGGGACAGTGCCCGACTCGTCGAGAACCCGCGGTACGACGACGCCGACCCTCAGGGCATCCTGCGCGCGGCCGGCACCGCGGACGTCCAGGCCGGGCTCGCCTTCGCCTGGAACACGAACACTCCGGTGGCTCTCCGTGCCGGCGGCCACTCGTACACGGGGTGGTCGGCCGGCGGTGCGAGCGGCACCGACGTCCCGCGGTCGCTGGTGATCAGCACGCAGGACCTCGACGGCGTCGACGTGCACGATGACGGCACCGTGACGATCGGCCCGGGTGCGCAACTCGGCGACGTCTACGCCACGCTCGCAGCCGCCGGACGAGCGATCGGCGCGGGTTCCTGCCCGACCGTCGGCATCGGCGGGCTGACGCTCGGCGGCGGGGTCGGCGTACTCGTGCGGTCCTTCGGCCTGACGTGTGACCAGCTCACCGGCGCGACCGTCGTCACGCCGGACGGCACCGTGCACGAGGTGTCCGCGACCGCCGAGCCCGACCTGTTCTGGGCCTGCCGCGGCGGCGGGGGCGGCACGGTCGGCGTCGTCACCGCGATGACCTTCCGGACGCAGGCCGCACCCGACGTGCTGTTGTTCGACATCGTCTTCCCGTGGTCGTCCGCGGCCGCCGTGGTGCGCGCCTGGCAGGACTGGGCTCCGACGGCCGATCGGCAACTCTGGTCGACGCTCAAGCTCCTGAACGGATCCCGGCACACCGCGCCGACGGTCACCGTCACCGGCGTCTGGACCGGGTCGAGGACGGGGGCGGACGCATCGGTCGACGGGTTCGTGCGCGCCACCGGTGCCACGCCCTCGTCGCACACCGCGCGGCAGATGACGTACGGCGACGCGATGTCCGCCCTGGCCGGGAAGCCCCAGCGGGTGTCCGAGTCGGCGACCTCGTCGATCGGCACCACGAAGCTGTCCGACGGGCAGATCGACACGCTCGTGCAGCACGCGGCTGCGGCCGGCGACGTCCCCGGCAACCGCGAGGGCGGGGTCTCGCTGGACGCCCTCGGCGGTGTCGTGTCCGACGTCGGGCGGACCGACACCGCCTTCCCGTGGCGGTCGGCGCTCATGACCGTCCAGTACACCGCGGTCTACGCCGACGGATCGGACCCGGCGCCCTTCGACGCCTACGTCCGGGGGTTCCGGAAGGCGATGCGCCCGGCGTGGGGGGACGCGGCCTACGCGAACTACTGCGACGCCGCGATCACCGACCCGTCGGACTACTTCGGCGTGAACACCTCGCGATTGCACCGGATCGCTGAGCAGGCGGACCCGAACGGGGTGCTCGACCAGCCGAACTGGGTGTGATTCAGTATTGTACATTCGCTGAAGTACCACCGACTCCGTGCTTCGATGCCTCAGTGCGATCCCTTCCCGTCTCCGCGATCACGACGTTCCGTCATCTCCTGACGATCACGGCACTGCTCCCGCTGGTCCTCGCCTCGGTCGTCGAGCTCCGATCGACCGCAGCGTGCGCGCCGGACCCGTCCGACCGAGCCCCCTGGGCCGAGCTCGACCCGCCGTACCGCACCGATTTCGGCACACCCCAGCACGAGAACTGCGCTGTCCACTCGGGTGCGCCGCTGGACTTCGGCGAGCTCACCGAGCCACCGACGGCAGAACGCGCGGCGACGTCGACGGCGGACGACATCGACGTGATCGCCCACTGGTACAACGACTTCGGCCTCGACAGCACGCTCGCTTCCCCGGGTTGGAACGGCTGGTACGACTGGCAGTGGAACTTCCCGACGAACCGTGACGGCGACGACCCGGGTTCCGAGCTGCGGTACGACCCGGCTCGTCACCCGGCGCTCGGCTTCTACAAGGGCGACGATCCGCGAGCGCTCGGGTGGATCGCGTACTGGCTGCGCAGCGCGGGGGTCCGCGCGGTGAGCTTCCCCCAGGAGGCCGGCTTCACCACGGACGGATGGGGTGGCCCGACGCGTGACTGGCTCGAGCAGTACCTCGAGCACACGCCCAACTCCGACGCCCTCGACTACGTCTTGCCGATCGGTACCCGGGGCGGTCCGGCAGAGATCGAGCGGCGAGCGGTCCAGCTCGTCGACACGGTCCGGGACCACCCCCACGTCTCCGTGTTCGCCGAGGACGGCAAGCGGTACGCGACGGTCAACGCGTGGGATCTCGAGTCCCTGCGCGGACAGTTCGACGGCTACGCGAACCTGAACGCTCCGAAGACCGTCGCGTTCCTGCGCTCGGTCGCCTCGTCGTTCCGCGGACTCGGCTACGACGGTGTCGCGGTGCTCGCGCGCCGCTCCGGCGTCCTCGGGCAACGCTGGACGCAGTTCGTCCCGGACGGCATCCGCATCATCGGGTCGACCTACGACGGACTGTACGACGACGGAGGGACCCACGAGACGTACGCGGACTACACGGAGGGGATCGACTACGACTCGATCCCCGCTCTGCAGGAGAACGCGGCGATCGGCACCTTCACCGCACTGGAGACGACGTTCCCGCACCCGTCCGGGTACCGACTCGCCGGATCGACCCCGCAGCTGTTCCGGAAGCAGCTCGACCGTGCGAGGGCGCACATCGACGAACACGGCCTGCCGCGAGTGATGACGGTGTACAACGTGTCGGAGTGGGCCGAGGGCGGACCCGGCCTCATCCCGAACGCTCGCGACGGATTCGGCTACCTCGAGGCACTGCGACGAGCGATCGCGGGCGAACCCGAGCCCGCCGCCTCGGCGCTGCCGGCACGGGACCCGGACCGTGCGGACACGGACGCCGGGACGCCCCGGAACCCGACGGCGGACCGCCGGACGAGGAGGCACGGTACCGGTCCGGCACCGACCTCGCGACGACGGTGGGTCGCCCTACGATGACGGCATGGACGCGGACGACCTGGTGCTCCCCGACGCCGCTGCCTGGCGCGCCTGGCTCGACCTACACGAGGACGACCCCGACGGCGTGTGGCTCGTCCTCGCGAAGAAGGGCACCACGCAGCCGACGACGCTGACCTACGACCAGGCGCTCGACGAGGCGCTCTGCTCGGGTTGGATCGACGGCCAGAAGCGTGGACGGGACGCTGCGACGTTCCGCCAGCGGTTCACTCCGCGGCGGAAGGCGTCGCTCTGGTCCCAGCGCAACATCGGACTCGTCGCGACGCTCGACGCCGCGGGACGCATGCGGGACCGCGGCCGCGCCGAGGTCGACCGCGCGAAGGGCGACGGCAGGTGGGATCGCGCCTACGCCGGTGCCGCGAGCGCCACCGTGCCCGACGACCTGCGCGCGGCACTCGACGCCGCTCCCGCAGCGGCAGCGCTGTTCGCCGAGCTCGACGCGACGAACCGGTACGCGGTGCTCCACCGGATCACGACGGCACCGAGTGCGACTGCGCGGGCGAACCGGCTCGCGAAGCTCGTCGGCGGGCTCGAGCGGGGCGAGACCCCGTACCCGCGCAGACCCTGACCCCGTACCCGCGCAGACCCCGACGGGCACGGGACGGGTTCAGCGACGCAGGCCGACGAGCACGCCCCGGTGGTCGCTGCCGTTCGCGGGGAGCACCTCGGTGGACGTCGTCCCGAGTCCTCGGGTGAAGACGTGGTCGATCCGCACGACGGGCAACTGCGCCGGCCAGGTCGCTCCGAACCCGCCGCCCTCGTCGAGCATCCGCGTCAACGGGAGCATCTCCGGGTCGGCCGCACCACCGTTGAAGTCCCCGGCGACGACGAGCCGTTCGGAGTCGTCGTCGCGGACCGCCTCGGTGAGGGACGCGAGCATCCGCGGTCGCCCGTCCTCGCCGCCCGGTCGCAGCGAGTCCATGTGCACGACGTAGAGCCGGACGTCGCCGACCCCGGTGTCCACGGTCACCCGGAGTGCGCGGGCCCAGCCCAGGCCGAGGGTGAGGGGTTCGCCGTCGCGCAGGGCGGTCCGACTCCACACCCCGATGGACCCGACGCGGTAGTGGTGCGGGTAGCGCTCGTCGAGGACGCCGGCGACCGCCGTGCCCGAGGTCCGGGTGAGCTCCTCGAGCGCGATGACGTCCGGGCCGCGCGCTGCGATCGACCGCGCAGTGGCGGCCGGGTCGGGGTTGGCAGCCTCGACGTTCTCCGTCACGACCGTCAGCTGCGGCGACCCGGGCGCTCCGGGCGCGAGCACGCCCGGCAGGATCGCGACGGCCCGCGCGGCGGCGAAGGCGAGGGACAGCACCGCGAGCCGCTTCGACCGTGTCCCGAGGGCGACCCCGGCGACGGGGACGAGCAGGAGCGCGAGCCACGGCAGCAGCGAGCCGATCACGGACCCCGAGCTCCCGAGGACACCCAGGACGGCGGGGACGAGGAGGACGACGATCCCGGCGAGCAACGCGATCCCGACGACACCGATGACGAACGAGCGGCCGGGACTCCGTCTGCGGGAGCGGAGGGGCACGTCGAGGAGCATAGGAACCGGTTCTGACAGATCCCGGGGGACACCGACACACCACACCCGCACGACCGGCGGCGTAGACCGGTGTCATGACCACTGGCACCGACACCACGAACCGTCCGGCCGCCGCCTCCGGCACCTTCCGCATCGGTGGCGACCTCGAGGTCCACCGCCTCGGCTACGGCACCATGCAGCTCACCGGCCCCGGCGTCTGGGGGCCCCCGAAGGACCACGACGAGGCGATCCGCGTCCTCAAGCGCGCCGTCGAGCTCGGCGTGGACTTCTTCGACACCGCCGACTCGTACGGCCCGTACGTCGCCGAGGACCTGCTCCGCGAAGCACTGCACCCGTACGGCGACGACATCGTCATCGCGACGAAGGCCGGCCTCACCCGCACGGGCCCGAACGAGTGGCCGCCGGTCGGCCGCCCGGAGTACCTGCGCCAGGAAGCGGAGATGAGCCTCCGCCGCCTCGGCCTCGAGCGGATCGACCTGTTCCAGCTCCACCGCATCGACCCGAAGGTCCCGCTGGAGGACCAGGTCGGCGAGCTGAAGAAGCTGCAGGACGAGGGCAAGATCCGTCACATCGGCCTGTCCGAGGTGTCGGTCGACGAGGTGAAGGCGGCGCAGGAGATCGCCACGATCGTCTCCGTCCAGAACCTCTACAACCTGCAGAAGCGCGACGCCGAGGAGCTCCTCGACTGGTCGACCGAGCAGGGCATCGGCTTCATCCCGTGGTTCCCGCTCGCGACCGGTGGTCTCACCGGCAGCGACTCCCCGCTGACCGAGATCGCCGAGCGCAAGGGTGCCACCCCGGCCCAGCTCGCCCTGGCCTGGCTCCTGAAGCGATCGCCCGTGGTGCTGCCGATCCCCGGCACGTCGAGCGTCGCCCACCTCGAGGACAACCTCGCGGGTGCGACGGTCGAGCTGAGCGACGACGAGTTCGAGGAGCTGTCGAAGCTGGGTTCCTGACGCGACCGGCTGACGGACGGGAGGCGCGGTGCCAGCGGGCGCTGCGCCTCCCGTCCGTCCTGGGGTTGCGTCCACATACGCGGTATGTGCATACTCGGTATGTCCACGATGGACGGAACGAGGGGATGACGCATGAGCGTACGGATGGGCGTACTCGCGCTGCTGGTGGCCGGACCCGGGTACGGGTACCAGCTCCGGGGGGAGTTCGAGCACCGGACCGGGGGCAGCTGGCCGGTCAACATCGGCCAGGTCTACACGACGCTCGACCGTCTGGAACGCGACGGCCTCGTGGCCCGCGGTGACGCCGACGCCGACGGACACGTCGTCTACACGGCGACCGACGCGGGTCACGAGGAGGTCGCACGCTGGTTCAGCGAGCCGGTCCCGCCGAAGCGCGGTCGCGACGAGCTCGCGATCAAGTTCGCGCTCGCGGTGACGGTGCCCGGGGTCGACGTTCCGCGCCTCGTACAGGTGCAGCGCGCCGCAGCCGTGCGGAACCTGCAGGACCTCACCCGACTGAAGCGGTCCTCGGACCCCGCGGACGACCTGGCGTGGTCGCTCGTGCTCGAGTCGATGCTCTTCCAGGCCGAGGCCGACGTCCGCTGGCTCGACCACGTGGAGTCGAGCGTCGCCCGCTACCGGCCCTCCCCGAAACCCGACTCGTCGGAAGCGGCCGAGTCGGCCGACGCCACCGTCCGGAGTGCCCGGTGAACGGCGCGGCACCGCTCCTCGAGCTCGACGCCGTGAGCGTGCAGTACGGCTCCGGGGCGAAGGCCGTGACCGCCCTCGCCGGCATCGACCTGCAGATCCGCCGGGGCGAGATGGTGGCTGTGATGGGCACCTCCGGATCGGGCAAGTCGACACTGCTCGCCTGCGCGGGCACGCTCCTGCCACCGACCAGCGGCGAGGTGGTGATCGACGGCGACTTCGTGTCCGACCGCCCGGCCAAGGACCTCGCGGCGCTGCGTCGACGCCTCGTCGGGTTCGTGTTCCAGGACTTCAACCTCATCCCCTCGCTCACCGCCGTCGAGAACGTGGCACTGCCACTCGAGCTCGACGGCTGGAAGGCGAGCCGTGCCCGACGCGCAGCCGAACTCGCGCTCGAGAACGTCGAGCTCGGGCACCGCGCCGACGCCTTCCCGGACGACCTGTCCGGCGGCCAGCAGCAGCGGGTGGCGATCGCCCGCGGCGTCGTCGGCGAGCGTCGGCTGGTCCTCGCCGACGAGCCGACCGGCGCCCTCGACTCGCAGACCGGCGAGGTCGTGCTGCGCATGCTGCGTCGGCACGTCGATGCCGGAGCGGGTGCACTGCTCGTGACCCACGACGCCCGGCACGCGGCGTGGGCGGACCGCATCGTGTTCCTCCGCGACGGTCGCGTCGTCGACGAGACCGTCTACTCGGGCGTCGAGATGGCGCTCACGGACCGGGCCGCCTCGTGAGGACGCGTCGGCCACGCGCCGACGCCGCGACCCGCTCGGGGCGTGATCGCCGCACGCCCTTCGCGCTGCGTCCGGCGCTCCGGTTGGGTCGACGGCTGGCCTTCGCGAAGGCCGGGCGGGCGGCACTGATCGTCGCCCTCATCGGCATCCCCACCGCGGGGTTCGCGGCGGTGTCGATCGTGGTGCAGTCGACGCAGCCGACCCAGGCGGAGAGCCTCCGGTACGACCTCGGACACGCGGTCGCGCAGATGCAGGTCGTCGGACCGGACCTGCCGGGCATGCGGCAGGACCCCGTGCAGTGGCAGTACACCGAGTCGGCCAACGGCAGTCCGGTGCAGGAGTCCGACGGCGACGCACGGTTCGCGGACCTCCTCGACCACGTCCCCGCCGGCGCGGTGTCGATCCCGGTGACGTCGAGGTCGATCGTGCTGACCGGGCCGAAGGGGCCGATCGGCATCCAGGCGGTCGAGGGCGCGGTCTGGTCGAAGGTGCTCGACGGGCACTGGCACGTGCTGGACGGCGCGGCACCGACCAGCCGCGACGAGCTCATGGTGACCCCGGCGACGCTCCAGCGACTCGGAGCCGACATCGGGGACACCGTCGACCTGACCGACCCGGTGACGAAGCGGTTCACGATCACGGGCACGATGCGCGACGCCGCGTCGGACCCCGACGCGCAGGGCGTCTTCCTGCCGTGGGGCACGACGGTCACGGGGGCGGACGCGGCTCCCGCGCCGTACGACCTCACGGTGTACCTGGCATCCGACGCGCCCACGTGGTCCGACATCCGCGCCCTGAACGCCCACGGGATCACGGTGCAGTCCCGACCCGTCGTGCTCGACCCGCCCGACGAGCGGTTGCACGGCGCCGGACTCAGCAGTCCGATCGGCTGGTTCCTCGGGGCGATGGCCCTGCTCGGGGTGTTCGCGATGTTCGAGGTCGCCTTGCTCGCCGGCGCCGCGTTCCTGGTCGGCACCCGGGCGGACACCCGCTCGTACGCGATCGTCACGAGCGTCGGCGGGGACCGGCGCTTCGTCCGCTCGATCGTCGCCGGCTCCGGGCTCGTGCTCGGGCTCACGGGCGCCGTCCTCGGGGTCGCGCTCGGCACCGGGGTCGGCGTGCTCGCGTTCCACCTGGTCGACAACGGCAACGTCGGCTCGTGGCCCGGGCTGCACATCCCGGTCGGCCTGCTCCTGTCGATCGGTGCCGCCGCCGTCCTCGCGGGGCTGGTGTCGGCGCTCGTCGCGGCCCGTGCAGCCACGCGGGTGAACGTCCTGGCCGCACTGCGCGGCTCGCTCCGGCCGGCGGCCGTGAACCCCCGCACCGAACGCCGACGCCGGATCTGGGCACCGGTCCTCGTCGTCGCGGGCACCGTGATGACCCTGGCGTGCGGTGTCGGCGTGCTCCTGCTCAACGACCGACCCGTGCAGGAGGACAAGCTCGCCTGGGTCGTCGGCGCCGGCGTCGCGATCGGCCCGTGCCTCATGCAGCTCGGGGTCGCGATGTCCTCGCCGTGGCTGCTCGCCCTCGTCGCTCGGATCGCGACGCGGTTGGGGCTCTCCGCCCGTCTCGCAGCCCGCGACGCACGGCGCAACCCGGTGCGGACCGTCCCCGTGCTGGCGAGCGTGATGAGCGTCGTCTTCGTCGCCTCGGTGGCGATCACCTGGAGCGCGTCACAGCACGCCCAGTTCGTCCGTGACTACGAGTACCGCACGGCCGTCGGGGTCGCCACGGCGGACGTCTGGCTCTCGAACGAGGACGGCAGTGACAGCGGGTACGACGCAGCCGTCACGGCGCACGCGGCCGAGGTGGTCCGGGGCGTCCTCGGACGCGACCGGGTCCGTGTGCTCGGCGTCGTGTCCGAGATCGCCGGTGACCGACCGTCGACGATCTCGCTCCTGCACAGCTGGGGACGCTCGGACTGCCGGACGAACGACACCACGTCCTGCTCGCGCTACCTCGTGTCGCAGGACAGCTCGGCACCGCACATCTGGACGGGCACGATCGGCGACTACGCCCTGCTCACCGGACACCGTCCGACCGCGGCGGTGCGCGACGCCCTCGCCTCGGGCCGGGCGGTCGCACTGTGGCCGGAGTACGCGCACGACGGTCACATCCGGATCGATGCGTTCCGCGACCAGACCTCGGACGGCCCGGCGATCTCGGACCGGACCCGGCCGGACGCGACGACGGACATCCCCGCGGTGCTCGACGTGCAGACCCCTCGCATCCAGGTCGGCGTCTTCATGACGCGCGAGACCGCCGCGCACTACCGACTCCCGGCGGTCGACGGCATGCTCGTCACGAAGCAGTCGGGCGAGATGACCCCGGCGCAGTCCGATGAACTGACCTCGGCGTGGCAGAGCCTCGGCGGAGCCGACCGCGAACGCTGGGGCGGCCCGTGGTTCCAGTACGAGGCCGGCCCCGTCGACGCCCAGGGGATCGTCAAGGCGATCGTGCTCGCCCTGGCCGCGGCGGTGACGATCGGCGCGACCGCGGTCGCCATCGGGCTGGCCCGGTCGGACGGTCGGCGCGACGACGAGGTGCTCGACGCGGTCGGTGCGGCGCCGGTGCTCCGTCGCCGGGTGTCCGCGTGGCAGGCCGCGATCCTGACCACGGTCGGCGCGGTGATCGGCACCCTGCTCGGCCTGCTGCCGATCCGGGCGCTCACCCTCCGGTTCACGGCAGGGCCGGCGGGCACCTCCCACCTGCCGTTCGTGGCGGACTGGCCGGTCCTCGCGCTGCTCGCGCTCGGGCTGCCGCTGCTCGTGACCGCGGGCACGTGGGTGTCGGGCCGTCGCCGGCACCGCGTGGCACTGCGGCGCACACCGTGACCGGTGGCGGCACCGCGCCGACCGGACCGGACGAGTCCGCTGGGAACGGCCGCGAAGACCCACAGCCAGCAGCGCGGTTCCCCAGCTCTGGGGACTGGTACGGCCGGTCGATCCGGGGGATACCTGATGTCGTGTCCCGCACCCGTCGCCTCGCCCTCGTCGCGAGCATCGTCACCGCCGCCTGCCTCGTCGCCGGCGGATCCCTCGTCGTCGGCACGGCCGTCGTGTCGGCGAGCACCGCAGCGGCGGAACGCGCTCCGTCCACGGGCCACGTCGCGGCGGCCCCGGTCGAACGTGCGGACACCCGAGCAGGCGGCGGAGCACGGGTCCGCGCCGCCACCCCGGACGATGCCGTGACCGGGGCGCTCGGCACGGGGGACCGCTCGGGCGCGGTCACGTTCGCGTACGCGGGGGACTCCATCACGGCACGGCCCGACTCGTGGCTCCACGACCTGGTGCCGGACACTCGGTTCCACGCCGTCGGCGGCTACGCGCACAGCGGCTACCGGTCCGACGAGGTCCTTCACGAGATCGGCCCCGTGCCGGATGCGGACGTCCTCGTCGTCGAGCTCGGCACGAACGACGTGAACCAGGCGATCCCGACCGCGACGACGATCGCGAACGTGGACGCCGTGGTCCGGAAGGTCGGGGCGCGGCACGTCCTCGTCGTCTCCGGCCCGCCCTCGAACTGGACCTGGAGCCAGTGGGGCGCCGACCGTCGCGCGGGACAGCTCGTGCTCAGCCGGGCGCTGGAGCACGACGCGGCGGACCACGGCTGGTCGTACGTCGACCCGTTCGCCGAGTTCCGCCAGGCGGACGGTGCCTGGGTCCGGGGTTCCTCGGCGGACGGGATCCACGGCGACGCGGCGACGAACGTCGTCGTCGCACGCGTGATGGCGAGCGCGATCGCGCGAGCCGCGCGCTGACCGCGAGGCGACCAGGGGCGGACGGGAGGCGCGGGGGGGGGCCCCCCCCCCCCCCCCGCCCCGCCGGCCGCGCCGCCCCCCCCCGCGCGGGGGGCGCCGGGGCGCCCCCGCGCCCCCCGGGGCGGCCCGGCCGGGGGGGGGGGGCCCCCCCCCGCGCCTCCCGTCCGTCTGCCGCTCACTCCGGCAACGGCTCGGCGTACGTCCGGAACGCACCACGCTCGGTGTGGATCGCCCACAGGCGATCCGCGATCGCCGAAGCGGAGTGCTCCGGCTGCCCGTCGTCGATCCCGAACGGGATGATGAGCTGGCCGACGTGGACGTCCTCGTCCCGGACAGCGTCGTGGAGCAGCTGCGCGTAGGCGCTCTCGCCCGCGAAGGCGACGGACGTGCCGGTGACCCGAGCACCCGGGCGCACCGCACTCCCGCCGTTCACGAACAGGATCGTGCCGTGCCCGATCGCACGCATGCCGGGCAGCACCTGACGGACCGCGTTGACCGAGCCGTACACCGAGAACTCGATCGGCCCGACGAGGTCCTCGGCCGTCGTCTCGAGCACCGGGCGCATGTACTCCTTGGCGGGCAGGGGGCTGTACTGCAGCACCTCGATCGGACCGAGCTGCTCGGTCGCACGCTCGAGCGCAGCGCGGAGCGAGTCCCCGTCGCGGACGTTCGCGGCGAAGCCGGCGGCGGTGTACCCGTGCTCCCGGAGCTCGGCGGCGAGGGAGTCGAGCCGGTCCTGGTTGCGCGAGATCAGTGCGATCGAGAAGCCTTCGCGGGCGAAGCGCTCGGCGACGGCGAGGCCGAGGCCATTGCCGGCTCCGACGATGGCGATGGTGGTCATGTGGTGGTCCTTCCGGTGGGGCGTGGACCCGACCGTAGGCCGCTCCGCGCACCCGAGGGAGGGGATGCCAGTGCCACCCAGGGGATTCCCGACGACCGCGTGTGCAATCGACGCACGACCCGGGAGGACCTCCGTGCACACCACCGCCCGCACCCGACGCACCCTGTCCGCCTTCGGCGTGGTCGCCGCCGCGACGCTCGTCCTCGCGGCCTGCACCGACGACGACGCCCGCACGCTCGAAGGTCGCACGACCGCCACGAGCAGCCCCTCGTCGAGCGCCACGACCCCCGCGGCGAGCGCCGCCGGCCGGCTCGTGCCCGGGGGTGAGACGACCGACGTCGTCACCGGACTGGAGGCCCCGTGGTCGGTGGTCCGCACCGGCGACGACGGCGATGCGCTGATCAGCGAGCGTGACTCGGCGGAGGTCCTCGAGCTGACCGGCGGAGAGACCCGCCGGGTCGGCACGATCGCAGGCGTCCGGCACGGCGGCGAGGGCGGCCTGCTCGGACTCGCCCTGCACGAGGGAGACCTGTTCGTGTACTCGACGGGCGAGGACGGCAACCGCGTCCAGCGGTACGAGCTGTCCGGGGACCCCGGGTCGTACGCACTGGGGGAGGCCACGACCGTGATCGACGGGCTGCCGTCGAACAGCTTCCACAACGGCGGACGGATCGCGTTCGGACCGGACGGCATGCTCTACGCGAGCGTCGGCGACGCCGGCACGGGTTCGGACGCGCAGGACCGGGACTCCCTCGCGGGGAAGATCCTGCGACTCACCCCGGACGGCCGGGTCCCCGGCGGCAACCCGTTCCCAGGGTCCCCCGTGTGGAGCCTCGGGCACCGGAACGTGCAGGGCATGGGGTGGTCGGCCGACGGCACGATGTTCGCGTCGGAGTTCGGGCAGGACACCTGGGACGAGCTGAACGTCATCGAGAAGGGGAGGGACTACGGCTGGCCGGAGGTCGAGGGCACCGGCGGCACGAGCGAGGGGTTCGTCGACCCCGTACAGCAGTGGGCCACCGACGACGCCTCGCCGAGCGGCCTGGCGGTGATCGACGACACCGTGTTCATCGCCAACCTGCAGGGCGAGGTCGTGCGGGCCGTCCCCGCCGACGACCCTTCGACGTCGACCGAGTACTTCGCGGGCGAATTCGGCCGCATCCGCACGGTGCTCGAGGGTCCCGAGGGTGCGCTGTGGTTCGTCACGAACAACACCGACGGGCGCGGCGACCCGACGGACGGCGACGACCGGATCGTGTCGGTGCCGCTCGCGACGAGCTGAGGGCGGTCCGGTCCCGTCAGGCTTCCGGGATCACCCGTTCGAACCGGCTCGTGTCCGTCCCGTCCGGGTCCGGGCCGCCGCGGCGACCGGTGTCGAGTGCGTCGAGCGCTGCGAGCTCGTCGTCGGAGAGGACGAAGTCGAACACGTCGAAGTTCTCGGCGATGCGACCGGGGTTCGTCGACTTCGGGATCGCGTTGCGGCCGTGCTGCACGTGCCAGCGGAGCATCACCTGCGCCGGGGTCTTGCCGTGCGCCTCGCCGACGGCCCGGATCGTCGGGTCGTCGAGCACGCTGACCCGCTCGTCACCCCAGCCCGGGTAGAAGGTGATGCCACCGATCGGCGACCAGGCCTGGTCGAGGATGCCGTGCTCGGCGTCCGCACGCTGTACGTCCGGCTGCGTGAAGTACGGGTGCAACTCGACCTGGTTGAGCGCCGGGATGACGTCCGTGGCGTCCAGGAGCGACCGGAGGTGGTGCGGCATGAAGTTGCTCACGCCGACGGCGCCGACGCGCCCGTCGGCGTACAGCCGCTCGAGCGCCCGGTACGCGGCGATGGTCCGGTCGAAGCGGTCGGGTGCGGGCTGGTGCAGGATCAGGACGTCGACGTGGTCGAAGCCGAGCTTGCCGGTGGCCTTGTCGAAGGCGTGCAGGGTCTCGTCGAAGCCGTAGTCGGAGACCCAGATCTTCGTCTCGACGACGATCTCGTCGCGGTCGACACCCGAGGCGCGGATGCCCTCGCCGACCTCGCGCTCGTTGCCGTACGCGGCGGCGGTGTCGATGTGGCGGTACCCGGTCTCGAGCGCGGTCCGCACGGCGTCGACCGTGTCAGCCGGTGCGCTCTGGAAGACGCCGAACCCGATCGCGGGGATCTCGAGTCCGTTGTTGAGGGTGAGTGTGTCCATGCCGATGACGCTACGACCGCCCGGACGCGCCTGACGGGTACCAGCAACCCCTGCTCCGACCCGTCGACCGGACCTACCGTGGAGGACATGGACACGAGAGACGAAGTCCGCGACTTCCTCCGCACCCGCCGCGAACGCATGACGCCGCAGCAGGTCGGGCTGCCCGACTTCGGCGGCGCACGACGTGTCAAGGGTCTCCGCCGCGAGGAGCTCGCCCTCATCGCGGGCATGAGCGTCGACTACTACATCCGCCTCGAGCGCGGGAACCTGACCGGGGTGTCCGAGAGCGTCCTCGGATCGCTGTCCCGGGCGCTCCGCCTCGACGACGCCGAGCACGCGCACCTGTTCGACCTCGCTCGGGTGCAGAACGCCTCCGCGACGACGCGTCGGAAGACCCCGACGTCGAAGGTCCGACCGAACGTGCAGCGGGTGCTCGACTCGATGACCGCTCCCGCGTGGGTGCGGAACGGTCGGTCGGACTTCCTGGCGGGCAACGCGCTCGCCCGCGCGGTCTACGCGCCGCTCTTCCTCGATCTGACCGGAACCCCGAACACCGCACGGTTCGCGTTCCTCGATCCCCGCGGCCGCGAGTTCTGGCGCGACTGGGACGACGTCGCGGGCGACATGGTCGCCGTGCTCCGTGCCGAGGCGGCCCGGTCTCCGTACGACCGCGGGCTGACGGACCTCATCGGAGAACTGTCCACCCGCAGTGAGGAGTTCCGGCAGCGCTGGGCCGCGCACGACGTGATGCGGCACCGGTCCGGCCTGAAACGCGTGCACCACCCCGAGGTCGGCGACCTCGACCTGACGTACGAGACGATGGAGCTCGTCACCGACACCGGCCTGACCTTCGTCGTGTACACCGTGGAGCCCGGTTCCCCGTCCGAGGAGCGCCTGCAGCTCCTCGCCAACCTGGCGGCGACGAGCGCCGCCGCCGTCCCGGAACCGGAGGACGCATGAGCGAGACCGACTCGATCCGGACCGTCCGGGCCACGGAGCCGCTGACCTTCCTCGAACGGGTCAGGTTCCGCCTGCACGCCGGGCGGGAGATCGAGGAACTCACCCGCGACCGTGCCCGGGACGACCGCATCCGCGCCGATGCGGCGGTCCGACTCGCACCGGGACCGTGGCACCTCGCCGAGCTCGTCCGGCGGCGGCGGTGACCGCCCGTGCGGGGATGACACCCGCCCGCACGCTGCTGTTCGCGGTCGCCGGGGGCGCGGCCGTCGGCAACCTCTACTGGGCGCAGCCGCTCCTCGACGACATCGCGTCCTCGCTCGGGACGTCAGCCGCGGTCGCCGGGTTGCTCGTCACGCTCACGCAGGTCGGGTACGCGCTGGGGATCTTCCTCGTGGTGCCGCTCGGCGACGTCCTCGACCGACGACGCCTGATCCCCGGTGTGCTCGTCGCGTCCGCGGTCGCACTGCTGTTCGCATCAGTCGCCCCGTCGTTCGCCGTGCTCCTGGTGGCGCTCGCGCTCGTCGGCCTCACCACCGTCGCCGGGCAGCTGCTCATCCCGCTGGCCGGGGACCTCGCCGACCCCTCGTCCCGCGGGCGCGTCGTCGGCACGATCGCCTCCGGGGTCCTCATCGGCATCCTCGTGTCGCGCACGGTCAGCGGGCTCGTCGCGGACGCGTTCGGTTGGCGCGCGATCTACGTGGTCGCCGCCGTCGCGGCTCTGCTGTTCGCCGTGCTGCTCCGTCGGGCGATCCCCGAGCTCGACCGACGTGACCGGGTGCGGTACCCGACGCTCATCGGATCGGTGTTCCGTGCCGTCGCAGCACACCGGGCCGTGCGCGTGACCCTCGTCATCAGCTCCGCGGTGTTCGCCGTCTTCACGATGTTCTGGACCGCACTGACGTTCCTGCTCAGCGCGGAGCCGTTCGGCTACTCCACCAGCGCGATCGGTCTGGTCGGCCTGGCCGGGCTCGCCGGCGCGGTCGCAGCACAGGGCGTCGGTCGGCTGCACGACCGCGGGGCCTCCGTCCCGGTGACCGGGGCGGCGATCGCCCTCGTGCTCGTCTCGCTCGTGGTCGCGGGGCTCGGAGCGGGGTCGATCATGGTCGTCCTCGTCGCGGTCGTCCTGCTCGACGTCGGCGTGCAGGCGACGAACGTCCTCAACCAGACACGGCTCTTCGCGATCGACCCGGCCGCTCGCAGCCGACTCAACACCGCGTTCGTCACGGCGAACTTCATCGGCGGCGCGACCGGGTCCGCGCTCGCCGCCGTGCTGTGGGACGCCGGCGGATGGACCGCGGTCACCGTCGGCGGCTCGGTCCTGATCGGGTTCGCCCTGACGGTCTGGGCCGTCCACCGCCGCCGAGGGCTGGTGCTCACCGCCCGCGCCTGAACCTGCGGCCTTGCCGGGGCCGAGCCTCGGCTGGGCGGGCACCACTTCAGACCACGAGTGGGCGCGCGACGTCCACCTCGCCGTGCTCGACGAGCCACCGGAACGCGTCGAGGACCGTCGCCTCGGCCGTCCAGGCGGGCTCGTACCCGAGCAGTCGTCGGGGCTTCTCGGTGCTGAACACCTGGCTGCGTGACAGGTGGTCCCAACTCGCACCGGCGTGCTCCGGAGCCGTGGTCTCGCGGAACCGGTCCCACGAGACGGAGTCGAGCCGCGCCTCCTGGCCGAACCAGGACGCGACCAGGTGCGCGTAGCCGCGCGCTGTGAGCGCCGTCGGAGCCGTGACGAAGAAGTCCTCGCCGGCGGCCGCATCGCGGTGCTCGACCGCGAGTTGGAAGGCCTGCGCGACGTCGTCGGCGTGCACGTGCGCCATGGTCTCGGCGCCGAGGCCCGGGACCTCGACGGGCTCGCCGGCGGACAGCTTCGTCCAGACCGACGGGTCGAGGTTGCCGAGCGGACCGATGGGCATCCACCCCGGGCCGCTGATGTGCCCGGGGTGGAGCGAGGTCGTCACCAAACCCCCGTCGGCGGTTTCACGCTTGAGCATCCGGGCGATCGCGTCCTTCTGCACGCCGTACTCACCGAAGGGCTCCGTCGCGTTCTCCTCGGTGACCGGGAGCACGGAGGAGACACCGGCACGCCAGATCGACCCGCAGTGCACGAGGTGGGTGCCGCTGGCGCGAAGGGCCGTGACGAGCGCCTCGGCCGACGACAGCGTGAAGCAGACGAGGTCGACGACGGCGTCGGCGCGGAGGCCGGCGATCCGGTCGCCGAACGTGCCGTCGCGGTCCTCCTGCTCGCGGTCGGCCGTGACCTGCTCGACCTGCTGCCACTCCGGGGAGCCGGCGTACGGGCGGCTGGTGCCGCGGGTGACCGTCACGACGTCGTGACCGGCGCGGACGAGACGGGGGACGAGGAACGTGCCGATGTGGCCGGTGGCTCCGATGACGACGATGCGCATGCCGGTCACGCTAGGCCGAGGTCACCGGGCACGGCACGCCCTGTCGGTACCCCTCAGCTGACGACGGCGCGGGCCGCGGCCGCCGTCGCCGCCCCGAGCTCCTCGGCGGGGCGAGCGAGCAGCTCCTTGACGAAGCGGGAGTCGTCGTCCGCCAGCACCTCGAAGGCCCCGGTGGCCACACCGTCGTAGGCCTGGGCGACGACACTCTCGGGGGTCGACTTCGGGACGTCGAACCGGGACCCCATGGCCGTGTCGACCATGCCGACGATGAGTCCCGTCACCGTGGTGCCCTGGCCCTCCAGCTCGACCCGCAGGCCGTTCGTCGCCGACCACGCCGCTGCCTTGGACGCCGCGTACACGGTGGGGAGGGGCGTCCAGGCGGCGAGGGACAGCACGTTCAGCACGGCGCCGCCGCCGTTCGCCGCGAGGATCGGGGTGAACGCCGCGGAGACCCGGATGGTGCCGAAGGTGTTGGTGGCGAACACCTGCTCCAGCGTGTCCTCGGCGGCGTCGGCGATCGAGGTGTCGGACGCGGGCGCGATACCGGCGTTGTTGACGAGCAGGTCGACGTCGCTGGCCGCCGCTGCGGCGGCGGCGACCGACGCGGGGTCGGTGAGGTCGAGCGCGATCGGGACGATGCGCTCGTCGCCCCAGTCACGCGGCGTCCGCGCGGTCGCGTAGACCTTGCGCGCGCCGCGGGCCAGCGCCTGGCGGACGAACTCGGTGCCGAGCCCGCCGTTCGCTCCGGTCACGAGGACGATCCGGTTCTCGAGCTGTTCGGTCATGTGCACTCCTGCGGTAGTCTCGACGAAGCGGGGAAGCTCCCCGGATCATTATGTGGGGACATCCCCCACTTGAGTCAACCCAGGAGACGCGATGCGCGCCGACGCCCGACGGAACCGGGACGCGATCCTCGCCGCAGCGCGCGAGGTCTTCGACCGTGACGGCATCCTGGCGTCGATCGACGGGATCGCCACACGGGCCGGGGTGGGCAACGCCACGCTCTACCGGAACTTCCCGACCCGGGACGACCTCCTCGCGGCGGTGATGGACGACAGTGTCCGCGCCATCATCGAGGAATCGGCCGACCTGGACGCGCTCGAGGCGGGCGCCGCGCTGCGGGAGTGGATGTTCCGCCTGACCTGGCAGCTGCGCATCTGGCAGAACCTGCCGACGTGCATCGCGGACGCCATCGACGACCCCGACTCGCCCGTCCGGACCGTCTGCACCCGGCTGACGCTGCGCACCGCGGAACTCCTCCGACGTGCACGTGACGCGGGCGCAGCGACGGACGTCGAGGCGGACGCCCTGTTCGAACTGCTCACCGCGGTGTCGTGGGGCGTCGACCGGTTCGGCGACGACGAGCGTCGAGCGCGCGAGCGCGTGGAGCTCGCGACGGCGGGGGTGCTGCCGGCAGCCTGACGGCGGGCCGGCGCCCGGCGCCCGGCTGTCCGGGTGACACCGGGCCTCGCGCCCGGC
>NZ_JAUZED010000042.1:0-11832 GCF_030705415.1 Curtobacterium sp. A7_M15
GCGGGTCCGACCCGCACCGCGCCTCCCGTCCGTGGTCCCGTCCTCGACCCGCTGGACCCGCTAGACCTGCTGGCCGTTGAGCCAGATCGGACCCGCCGGCCAGTCCTCCAGCCGCTCGGCGACGGGCAGCACCATCCAGCCGCCCTGGTCCGTCATCGGCAGCCCGGCCCCCTCGGCCGTGAAGGCCGTGTAGTCCGCCACGACGTCGTCGAACACGTGCCAGCCGAGCTTCGCGTAGAACGGCACCCGGTTCTCGCCCGCACCGAGGAACCCGTACGGCACCGCGAGCCCCTCGAGCACGGCGTGTGCACGTTCCATGAGGTCGCGGCCCTTGCCGGTGCCCTGCAGCCGGGGCGACACCGCGACCAGGCCGGTGTCGCCGACGAGCACGTCCCGGCCGCCGACCGTGATGAACATCCGGCGGATCCCGACGTGCGCGAGGACGACGTCGTCGGCGTCACGGGCGAGCACGCGCCGTTCGGGCTGCATGCCCGCCCAGCTGCGGCCGCCCACGTACCAGTGCGACCAGTCGGGGAACGCCTGCCCCAGGAGCGCTGCGATCGCCTCGTGGTCGGGGAGCGACAGCGTGCTCTCCTCGACCACCTCCCACCGGATGTCCTCAGTCACGGGTCCATCCTGCCGGACACCGTCCGTCCCGGTGTGACCGGTCAGCCGCGCCCCGGCGTCGTGACCTCGATGCGGTTCGCCCACGGGTCCTCGAAGGCCACCGTCCGGCCGTCGTCCGCCGACTGCACGCCGGAGTCCCGCATCCGTGACACCAGGGCGCCGAGGTCGTCGGCGTCGGGGACCTCGATCCGGACGAGGCCGAGTCCGAGTCCGAGCTGGCGTCGTCCGGCCCCGCGCGAGTTCCACGTGTTCATCGCCATGTGGTGGTGGTACCCGCCGGCGCTGACGAAGAGCGCCTGGTCGCCCATCGCGGCCGTCGTGTCGAAGCCGAGCCGGTCCACGTAGAAGGAGCGGGCGGTGGCGACGTCGCCGACGGACAGGTGCACGTGGCCGACGCGTCCCGGACGCGCGGAGGCGCCGGACAGCGCGTCCTCGGTCAGGTTCTCACGCAGGAACTCGTTCGGGTCGACGAAGATCGTGGCCATGTCGACCATGCCGTGCGTCCAGGACCACTCGGTCCGATCGCGGTCCCAGTACAGCTCGACGCCGTTGCCCTCGGGGTCGGTGAAGTAGAAGGCGTTGCTGACGAGGTGGTCGGCGCTGCCCGTGAAGGTCTGCGGCCAGCGGCTCGCGACGGAGTACAGCGCGGCCGCGAGGTCGGCCTTCGTGTCGAACAGGATCGCGGTGTGGAAGAGACCGGCCTCGTGCGGGGCGGCGTGCTGCATCGACGGCGCGTGCTCGAGGATGACGATCGGCGTCGTGCCCCGTCCGAGCACCGCCACACCGTTCTCGTTCGACAGCAGCGAGAGCAGCACGCCGTCGCGGTAGTAGCCGATCATCCGGTCGAGGTCGGCGACCCGGAGCGTCACGGCGCCCATCGAGGTGTCGGCGGCGAGGAGCTGCTGCGTGGTCATGCCACCAGTGTGCGCCCATTTGGTTGACGCGTCAACCAAATGGGCGATCGGTTGCCATCGCACTCGGTGTGCTGTCGGCGGCGCCGCGCACGTCCGGGCCAAGATGGGGGGGATGCCCCGCTCGCGACCGGATCCCCGTGCTCTGCCGATCGACCAGGTGCGCGACCGGATGTCCTCGTACATCTACGGCAACATCACCGTGCTGGCGGCGGCGATCGCGGTGGACCCCGCCGCGATCCACCACGGTTCCGCGGTCTGGGCGGTCCTCGGCACCGCGGTGCTCACGTACCTCGCGCACGTGCTCTCGCACCTGGTCGCGCACGGGCTCGGGGACGACGGGGCGTCCGACGACGCCCGTCGTGAGTCCGTGCGCACCATCGTGCGCGGCGCGAACCCCATCGCCACGTCCGGCCTCATCCCCGCGGTGCTCTACGCCGTCGCGTGGATCGGCTGGTTGCCCGCGTCCTGGGCGCAGACGGCCGCGCTCGTCATCCTCGTGGTCCGCATCGGCATGGTCGGTGTCTTCATGCAGCGGTTCAGTGGCCGGCGGCCGACGTTCCTCGGACTCTGGGGCGGCATAGTGCTCGCCGCGATCGCCTTCGTCATCGGGTTCGTCAAGGTGGTGCTGACGCATTGAGCGACCACGCCGTCCCCGCGCCCCGCAGACGAGCCGGCTGGAAGTTCCTGCGTGACCTCGCGATCATCGTGGTCGCCGCGCTGCTCGCGTCCTTCCTGGTGAAGTCGTACCTCGTCCGGTCGTTCTTCATCCCCTCGCCGTCGATGGAGAACACGCTCCTGATCGGCGACCGGGTGCTGGTCAACGAGCTCGTCCCGGGGGTCGTGCCGGTCCAGCGCGGCGTCGTCGTCGTGTTCCAGGACCCGGGCGGCTGGCTCGGGCCGGCGCAGGGCGAGGACCTGATCAAGCGCGTGATCGGTCTGCCCGGCGACACCGTCTCGTGCTGCGACGCGCAGGGACGCCTGTCGGTGAACGACCACGCGGTCGACGAGTCGTACGTCGTCCTGCAGCCCGGTTCCGACCGGGTCGCGCGGACCGACTTCTCGGTGACCGTTCCGGCGGGCCGGCTCTGGGTGATGGGCGACAACCGGTACGACTCCGCCGACTCCAGGATGCACGGGACCGTGCCCGTGTCGGACGTCGTCGGCCGGGCGTTCATCACGACGTGGCCGGTGTCGAGGTGGTCGGTGCTGTCACGCCACGGCGAGGTCTGGGACGCAGTCCCGGACCCGTGACCGCACACCGGTGCGCGCCGCGGACGGGGGTGTCGCCCGTGCCGCCCGGCCACGGTAGCGTCGTGAGGCTTGCCGGACCCGGCACGCGGATCGTCGAACGGAGGGTGGCGTGACGTCCTCCGAGCAGTCGTTCGACTACCGCTCCGGCGGTGACGAGCACGTCTCCCTCCGGCTGATCCGCACCGACGGGCCACAGGCCGGGACGATCGGACCCCGTCCCGACCACGTCGTCTTCGTGCTCGCGGACGGCCGGACGTGCCTCACCGCGGACGACGGCAGCACGTGGGAGGTCGGGCCAGGGCGACCGATGATGCTGTCGGCGCCGGTCGCCTACGCGTTCGACACCGACGCGACCGCGATGACCCTCCTGCACATCGCCCCCGCGATGCTCGGCGACGCCGAGGAACCGTCCGAGTTCGTCCAACCGGACGCCGACGACCCCGGCGTCGAGCCGCTGCTGACCCTGCTGCGCGAGGTGACGGATCGCATCCTCGACCCGGACCTCGACGCCGCCGAGCGGACGGCGCTGGACCAGCGGGTGGCCACGGTGGTGCTCTCGACGTTCACCCGGTCCCGGTCGGACGTCGAGCACCGGCTCCGGCGTGCCATCCGTTTCGTGCACGACCACGTCGCCGAGGAGCTCGAGGTCGCGGACATCGCGGCCGCCGCGGAGCTCAGCGAGCGAGGCCTGCAGGACCTGTTCCGCCGTCGCCTCGCCGTGACGCCGATGCGGTACCTCCGCGAGGTCCGTCTCGATCGCGTGCACCTCGAACTCACGTCCCGTCGGGGCGGGATCGTCACGGTCCGCGACATCGCGCGGCACTGGCGCTTCACCCACCTCGGCCGGTTCGCGGCGTCCTACCGGCAGCGGTTCGGCGAGAGTCCGCGGGACACGCTCCGACGGTCGGGGCGGACCGAGGGATGACCGGCCGGACCCGTCCGGGAGGCGCGATGCGGGTCCGACCCGCACCGCGCCTCCTGGACGTCAGCAGCCGGTCGTCGTCAACGTGACCGACGCGACCTCGCCGTTCGACACGGTCGTCTCCTGCGGGCAGAGCTCGTTCGCGCGGACTGTCACCTTGCCCAGCGGCACACCGGCGAAGTCAGCCGTGCCGCCGGGGAACACCCGCTGGTGCTCGGAGAGCTTGCCCGTCGTGGCCGTGAAGACCTTCACCTCGTAGGGGTGGTCGGCGGCGTTGGCCGACACGCTCACCGAGAGCTGTCCGGTCGAGTCGTGCGCGCCGCAGCCGGCGAGCGTCAGGACCGCGGCGAGGCCGACGACGAACACGGGGACGACGCGACGGAACACGTCGTCCAGGGTACGTCCTCCGTTCTGGGGACGGTCACTGTCCGGTAGGCGCGTTAGCGTGGGTGCATGCACCACGACCCCGTCGTCACCGACCGTTCCGCTCCGGACGCCGTCCGGCGGGCGGCGCTCCTCGCGGCACTGGACGTGGTCGAGGGCGGGCCCGAGGAGCGCTTCGAACGCATCACGCGGATCGCGCGCGAGGCGTTCGGCGTCACCGGGTCGTTCCTCAACCTCGCGGGGGAGTCCGAGGTGTTCATCAAGTCGCAGCAGAGCGACACCGTGTTCGGCCCGACGATCCCGCTGCTGGACACCTTCTGCGGCCGGACGCTCGCGGTGGACGGGCCGGTGGTGGTCCCGGACGCCCGCGCCGACGTCCGGTACTCCGACATGCCGATGGTCGTCGACGACCCGAACGTGCGGTTCTACGCCGGGGTGCCCCTCCGCGCGGGCGACGACGACGTCAAGGTCGGCACGCTCTGCCTCATCGACCCGTCGCCGCGCACGCTCGGTGACGACGACCTGGCCCTGCTGCAGGAGCTCGGCGTGTGGGCGGAGCGCGAGCTCGCCGCCGGCGCCGACGAGGACCGTCTCCGTTCGGTGCTCGCCGGGCTCGAACCCGCCGACGTCGCCCTGCCCGGGTACCGGGTCGGTGGCATGTCCAGGCCGCACGGGCTCGTGTCCGGCGACTTCCACGACTGGCACGTCGACGGCGACACGCTCTCGCTGACGGTCGCCGACGTCATGGGCAAGGGGATGTCCGCCGGGCTCCTCGCCGCGACCATCCGCGGTGCCCTGCTCGCCCGGGGAACGTCCTCGTCCCGTGACGCCGTCGCAGCGCTCGAGGCACAGGTCGCGCCGGACCTCGGCCGCGCCGAGTCGTTCGCGACGCTGTTCCACGGACGCCTGACCACCGCGACCGGGCGGATGGAGTTCACCGACGCAGGCCACGGCCTCGTGCTGCACCTGCACGCGGACGGCACCGAGACCGTGCTGCGCTCGTACGACCTGCCGATCGGGCTGCACCCGGTCGGCGCCACGCGGGTCACCGGGACGCTCGAGCTGGAGCGCGGGGACGTCCTCATCGTCGTGAGTGACGGCGCGCTCGAGCTGTGGGACTCCACGCTCGCGTCGCTCGGGGCGCTCGGGGCGATGTGGCGGGACGCGCCGGAGCTCGACGTGTTCCTCGGGCGGGTCCGGGCGCGGGCGCTGACGCACGACCCGGGGGACGACCTGACGGTCGTCGTGGTCGCGCGCGACTGACGCGGGGCGGCCCGGGCCGGGCGGGCGGGCCGGTCGGGACGGGCCGGTCGGGACGCCGAGAGGGCATTTCCTGTCGCGCTCGGCGCCGTCCGGCGGCACTTCGTGCCCCCTCGGCGGACGTGAGCGGCGTGTTGTGCGCTCTCGGGGCGGCGCGGGTGCGTTCGGGCCTGGAGGCGCGGGTCGGCCCGGCACCGCGCCTCCCGTCCGTCGGTCGCGCGCGTGGAGCGCCGAGAGGGCATTTTCTGTCGCGCTCGGCGCGGGCGAGCGGCACTTCGTGCCCCCTCGGCGGACGTGAGCGACGTGTCGTGCTCTCTCGCGGGGCGTGCGGCCCAACGCGGGGCCGCGCCGGCCGTTACGCGCCCAGGCGCTCGATCAGCTCGCGGTAGCGCTGGGCCGTCCGCTCCACGATCGCCTCGGGCAGCACCGGCGGCGTCCCCTGCCGGTCCCAGTTCGCGCTGAGCCAGTCCCGCACGATCTGCTTGTCGAAGGACTCCGTGCGGTTCCCCGAGCGGGCGTCCCAGTAGCGGCTGGAGTCGCTCGTCAGGACTTCGTCCGCGATCCGGATCTGCCCCGACGCATCGCGCCCGAACTCGAACTTCGTGTCCGCGATGACGACCCCGCGGTCGAGGGCGATCGCCGCAGCCTCGGAGTAGACGCGGAGCGAGAGGTCCCGCAGCTGCGTCGCGACGTCCGACCCGACGAGGTCGACCGTCTGCTCGAACGAGATGTTCTCGTCGTGCTCGCCCTGCGGCGCCTTGTACGCCGGCGTGTAGATCGTTTCGGGCAGCCGGTCGCCGTTCGACAGCCCGGCGGGCAACGGGACACCGCAGACGCTGCCGGACTCCTGGTACTCCGCCCAGCCGCTGCCCACGAGGTACCCGCGCACGACGCACTCCACCGGGAACATCTCGAGCGGCATGACGTGCATGGACCGCGCGGCGACGGACTCCGGCACCGGGGTACCGCCCGCAGCGGGCGCGATGAGGTGGTTCGGAACGTCGGCCAGTCGGGTGAACCAGAAGCGCGACAGCCGGGTGAGGAGCTCGCCCTTGCCCGGGATCGGCGGCTCGAGCGCGAAGTCGTAGGCGCTCACCCGGTCGGACGCGACGAGGAGCAGTTCGGTGGCGCTGGCGACGTCCGGCGTGCCGGTCGGGACGTAGAGCTCGCGGACCTTGCCGGACGAGACGTGCTGCCAGCCGTCGAGGACGGGCGCCGCGCTCATCGGGCGACCTTCGCGGCGATGTCCGTGCGGAACTGTGCTCCTTCGAGCGTGATGTCGCCCAGGCCGGCGTAGGCGCGGTCGCGGGCCTCGGCGAAGGAGGACCCGGTGGCGACGACGCTCAGCACGCGGCCACCGGTCGCGACGAGTTCGTCGTCGAGGACCCCGGTGGCGGCGTGCGCGACGGAGACGCCCGGACGCGCGTTCGCCTGGTCGATCCCGGTGATCGGTCGACCGGTCTGCGGGTTCTCCGGGTAGCCCTCGCTCGCGAGCACGACCGTCACGGCGACGTCGTCGCGGAACTCCGGCGCCGGGGTGCCCCCGAGCTGCCCGGTGGCCGCGGCGAGCATGAGTCCGCTCAGCGGGGTCGCCAGGCGGGGGAGGACGACCTGGGTCTCCGGGTCGCCGAAACGCGCGTTGAACTCGATGACCCGGACGCCCTGCTCGGTGACGATGAGTCCGCAGTACAGGAGGCCGACGAACGGCGTGCCCTCGTGCTCGAGCCGGCGGACGGTCGGGAGCGCGACCAGGTCGGTGACCTCGTCGACGAAGGCCTGCTCGGACGCCCAGCGGTCGGCGAGCCAGGGCAGCGGGGAGTACGCGCCCATGCCGCCCGTGTTCGGTCCGACGTCGCCGTCGCCCAGTCGCTTGTAGTCCTGTGCGGGGCTGAGCGGGCGGACGTCGTGCCCGTCGCTCAGGAAGAAGAGGGAGACCTCTTCGCCGTCGAGGAACTCCTCGACCACGACGTGGCCGTGCTGCAGCCAGTACGTGGCGTGGTCGATCGCGGCCTGGCGGTCCTCGGTCACGAGGACGCCCTTGCCGGCGGCGAGGCCGTCCGCCTTCACGACGTAGGGGGCGCCGAGCTCGTCGATCGCGGCGATGGCTTCATCGACGGTCCCGGCGTACACGGGGCGTCCGGTGGGCACGGCCGCCTCGGACATGATCCGCTTCGCGAAGGCCTTGGAGCCCTCGAGCTGCGCCGCGGCCTTGCTCGGACCGAACACCGGGATGCCCCTCGTCCGGACCGGGTCGGCGACACCGGCGATGAGCGGTGCCTCGGGCCCGACGACGACGAGTTCGACGCCGTTCTCGAGCGCGTACTCGGCGACGAGGGCGCCGTTCGTCGGGTCGATCGACACCGTCTCGACGTCGGCCGCGATGCCGGCGTTGCCGGGCGCTGCGGTGATGACGTGACCGGCCTGCTCAGCGAGGAGGGCCGTGATGATCGCGTGCTCGCGGGCACCGGAACCGAGGACGAGGATTCGCACCCGATCACCCTACCGATCCCGACTCGCCGGTTGCGATGCGACGGCTAGCCTGTGGACATGCCACCCAGGAGGATCGAGGACGCCGAGGGGCGCGGAGCGCTCGCCGCCGTACAGCAGGGGGCCACCGATCGGCCGACCCTGGCGACGGCCGTGCGGTGGACGTTGCAGCGCCTTGCCGAGGACGTCCCCGGCAACAGCGTCGAGGTGCGGGTCCCGCCGTTCGCAGCCGTCCAGGCGGTCCCGGGGCCTCGGCACACCCGCGGGACGCCGCCGAACGTCGTCGAGACGGACGCGGCGACGTGGCTCGCACTCGCCACCGGCGAGCTGCGGTGGGACGAGGCCGTCGCGCAGTCGCGCGTCAGCGCGTCCGGGTCGCGCGCGGACCTGACGGACTTCCTGCCGGTCCGGCTCGCCGGCTGACCCGTCCGCGACGGGCGACCGCGATCCGTCGCGGCGGCCCACCAGACGGTCGCCCGTGCGCGCACGCAGACGGTCGCCGGTGCGCGGACGCAGACGGTCGCCGATGCGCGGACCGCTGACGGGCCCGAGACGGTCGCGTGTGCCGGACGGGAGGAACGTCTCGCGCCCGCCCCGCGACTCCTGGTCCGTACGGCGCAGGTATACCTAGACGGACTCAGTGAATTAGGTAGGACCTACTGATGCGACGTCACGGACCGGGCGAATACCGTAGAAGTCGCCGGGATTCGGACCCGACCCGAACGGGTCCGAACCCGGCGACAGGGTCAAAGGTACGCGACATTCCGGACATCCTGTCAACCGTTCCGGCGAGTCGTGCTGCATTCCACAACGAACCTGCGCCTTCCGGCGGTGCGGCTGCGCCCGGAGGACTCGCCGATCAGAGCAGCTCGGCGAGCTCCGTGCGCGCGTGCAGGTCCCACTTCGTGAACACGCGCGACAGGTGCGCGTCGATCGTGCGCACGCTGAGTCCGAGCACCTCGGCGATGCGGCGGTTGCTCATGCCCTGAGCGGCGAGCTCCGCGACCTCGTACTCGCGGTTCGTCAGCGGTGGTTTCACCCGTCCGGCCGATACGGCCATCCCGTGCGACGCGAGGACGCCCTGCGCTGCGATGACGCGGGCGCGCTCGTCGGCGCGGACCGCCTCGGCGTACTCGACGATGGCGGCGGCGAGCGGTCCGTCGACCCGCGCGGCGGCGTCGCGCATCCGTTCGAGACTGCCCGCGGCGTCCCGCCCGTTCAGCATGTCGTTCGTGTAGTGCAGGGTCTGCGCGTACATGACGTGCGTCCACGACGCGCTCGCCGTGCCGCGCTCGATGATGTCGTCCGCGTGCCGGAGACCCGCCGGGTTGCCGAGCACCGCCTCGGTCCACGCGATCGTCACCGGGACCTGCTCACCGATGATCCGCATCGCGCGGAGCGGCGTCGACCGGGCGCGTTCGAGCGCCGCGGAGGCCTCTTCCGCGCGCCCGGCGTAGGCGTAGGACATCGCGAGCCGAGCCCAGGGGTACGCCGCGAACCCGCCGTGGTCGGCGACGTCGTACCGCTCGCAGGCGGCGGAGAACGCGGCGATGGCGTCCTCCCAACGCCGCTGACCGAGCGCGAGGTTGCCCTCGCCGATGAGCTCGAGCGTGAAGTCGTACTTCAGGTAGGGGCTCGCGCGACGGACGGGGACCTCGGTGATGAGGTCGGCGATGTCGCCCCGCCAGACCTGGAGCTGGTGCATCACGGAGACGATCTCGCCGACGCTCCAGGGGGCCTCCTCGAGGTGCTCGACGGCGGTGTCCAGGCACGCCTTGCCGAGCGCTGCCGCATCGTCCAGCCGGCCCTCGGTCGCGAGGGCCATCACCGCGCACGGCGCCAGGCAGAGGAACCCGAACGGCACGGTCGCCGCGTGCACGATGCCGGAGCGTTCCACTTCGGCGCGGACCTCGTCGAACCGGCCGCCCCAGCCCAGGTGGGCGAGTCGCAGCAGGCGGAGCCGTTCGACGGCGTCGCCGGAGACGAACCCGGTGGCGAGGTCGGTCAGGGCCACCGCCGCGAGGACGTCGTCGTCGTGGAACTGCCGGATGTTCGCGAGGGTCTCGCACGCCTCGATCACGGCCAGGTCGTCGACCTCGGACGGGGCGGTGCGGACCACGGCCCAGGCGGCCTCGGCGTCGGCGCGACCCGCCTCGCGGCCCGTGCTGTACGAGTGCGCGAGCGACCGCAGGCAGTGCGCCGCGACCCGCTCGTTCGGGCTGAGCGTGGTGCGGAGGGCTGCCGACGTGAGCGCGATCCCGCTCTCGTGCTCCTGCAGTCGGACGGCGACCTGGGCGGCGTCGAGCAGCTGCTCGACCGGGGGCAGCACACCGCACTCCAGCGACCACAGCGCCGCACGGAGCCGAGCGGCGGGCGGGGCCCCCTCGGGGCGATCGGTACGGAACGCGTTGGCCCGGGCGAACAGCGCCGTGCGTCGAGCGACCGGGACCAGGGCCCGGACGACCTCGCCGACGAGCGGGTGGGAGGGACGGACGACCGCGGCACCGTCGTCGAGCGAGTCGATCCGGACGAGGCCGAGTGCCACCACACGGTCGACGTCCCCGCCGCTGACGAGCCCGATCAGCCGCGCGAGGGGGATCGGGTCCGCGAGGGCGACGATGTCGACCACGTCGCGCAGGTCCTCCGGCAGCGAGCCGAGCTCGGTCCGGTACATGTCGGCGAGGCTGTTCGACGCCGTCACCCGGCCGCGCCAGTACCAGCCCGTTGCGGTCTGGTCGAGGGCACCGGAGGCGAGCGCCGAGCGGACGACCTCGCGGATGTAGAGCGGGTTGCCGGCCGTGGCGCGGTGCACCCGTTCCGCCGAGGCCGTCTCGAGCTGGGCTCCGAGCGCCTCGGCGACGAGCGAGGACGTCTCGTGCAGGTCGAGCGGCTCGAGGTCGATGCGCTCCAGCAGGTCGTCCTGCCAGAGGGCGCGCAGTGGTTCGGGGAGCGCGGTGAAGTCACGGCAGGTCAGCACGAGACGGGCGCCCTGCTCACGGACGAGCCACGCCACGTAGCGGGCGGAGATCGCGTCGAGGTGGTCGGCGTCGTCCACGCGCAGGAGGACGTCGCGGTCGGCGAGCTCCTCGCTCTCGCGCAGGCGCTGCTCGGCGCCACCGGCACCGACGAGCTCGGCGAGCGACCCGGGGAGCTCCCCGAAGCGCTCGGCGACCGCACCGAACGGCATCGAGCGGCTGGCGGCCACGGCGGTGATCGGCACGACGAGGGTTCGACCAGAGGCGTCTCGACCGGAGACGCGGTCGGTGACCCGCACCGCTGCCGAGCTCTTGCCGAGGCCCGGGGCGCCGACGAGCGCGACGCTCCATCGGTGCTCGGCGACGACCGAGACCGCCCGGTCCTCCTCGCGACGCTGGAGGATCGGCCAGCTGATCCTCGCGGGGACACGGGTGGCGCGCTTCGTCCGTTCGCGCATCTGCCGCACCTCCTCCCCGTGGATACCGATCGGTAGGGACCATCCTCTCCCGGATCGACCGGGCCGCACAGACCGGAGCACGTCCCACAGTGGGGGACAATGGGACCGTGAGCAACACCGATCGCCCCGACGAACGACCGGCTCCGGCGCCGAACGCCGTCTCCTCCTCCGACGAGGTGACGATCCGTCGCGCCCCGAAGTTCGGCGTCTTCATCGTGGGCGGTGCGGTGCTCGGCTTCATCGCGACGCTCATCGTGGTGTCGCTCACCATGGACATCGACCGCGGGGACACGCAGGAGACCGCGAGCTTCGGCAGCCTGGTGGGGTACTTCAGCCTGTGGGGCGTCACGATCGGCGCCTTCGTCGGCGCGGTGGTCGCCGTCGTCCTGGACCGCGTGTTCTCGCGCCGTGCGGCTCGCCTCACGGCGGAGCGCGTCGAGGTCGAGCTGCCGCCCGAGACGGTGGACGGCGAGATCGAGGACCACGGCGACCGGACGCCGTAGACGCGGTACGTGACGGACGGGAGGCGCGGTGCCAGCTGGCACCGCGCCTCC
>NZ_JAUZED010000042.1:11842-28276 GCF_030705415.1 Curtobacterium sp. A7_M15
CGGGGCGGGGGGGCGCCGCGCCCCCCCCCCCCCGCGCCTCCCGTCCGTGACGTGGTCGCGTCGCGACCGTCACTCAGCTGAGCTGGTTGGCCTCGACCCAGGACAGGTACTCCGGCGTGACCGTCCCGGTGACGTACTCGCCCGTGAAGCAGCTCATCTCGAGGTCCGTGACGTCGGACCCCTCGATGATCGCGTCGCGCATGTCGCCGATCTCCTGGTAGATCAGGTGGTCGCTGCCGAGCACCTTGTTGATCTCGGGGATCTTCCGGTCGTGCGCGATGAGCTCCGCGCGGGTCGGCATGTTGATGCCGTAAACGTGCGGGTACCGGACAGGCGGCGCGGCGCTCGTGAACGTGACCTCGTTCGCTCCGGCGGCCCGGGCCATCTCGACGATCTCGCGGCTCGTGGTGCCGCGCACGATCGAGTCGTCGACGATGAGGATGTTCTTGCCCTTGAACTCGGACGACATGGCGTTGAGCTTCTGGCGCACGGACCGCTTGCGCTCCGCCTGCCCGGGCATGATGAACGTGCGGCCGACGTAGCGGTTCTTGTAGAAGCCCTCGCGGTACTCGATGCCGAGCTTCTGGGCGACCTGCATCGCGGCCGGGCGGCTCGAATCCGGGATCGGCATCACCACGTCGATGTCGCCCGTGGGGGCGTACTGCGCGATCGTGTCCGCCAGACGGTTGCCGAGCCGGAGCCGGGCGTCGTACACCGAGATGCCGTTCATCACGGAGTCGGGACGGGCGAGGTAGACGTACTCGAACGAGCACGGCACCAGGCGCGGGTTCTTCGCGCACTGGCGGGCGTGCATCTGCCCGTCCATCTCGATGAAGACCGCTTCGCCGGGGGCGATGTCGCGGACGATCTCGTAGCCGCCGGACTCGAGGACGAGGGACTCGCTCGCGACGACCCACTCCGGCTTGCCGGCCTCGTCGAACTTGTGACCGAGGATGAGGGGGCGGATGCCGAACGGGTCGCGGAACGCGAGCAGACCGTGCCCGGCGATCGTGGCGATGGCCGCGTACGAGCCCTCGACGCGCTCGTGCACGCGCTCGACCGCGTCGAACACCTGCCCGGGGTCGAGGTCCTTGCCGCGCACCTGGCCCTGGAGCTCGTGCGCGAGCACGTTCACCAGCAGCTCGGTGTCGCTCGACGTGTTGAGGTGACGGCGGTCGATGTCGAACAGCTCGCGCGTGAGCTCCCGCGTGTTCGTCAGGTTCCCGTTGTGCACGAGGACGATGCCGTAGGGCGCGTTCACGTAGAACGGCTGGGCCTCTTCCTCGTTGCTGGCGGCACCCTTGGTGGCGTACCGGACGTGCCCGAGACCCATGGTCCCCAGCAGGGCGCGCATGTCACGGGTGCGGAAGGACTCCCGCACGTGACCGCGGGTCTTGTGCATGTGGTGGATGTGACCCTCGACCGTGGCGATGCCCGTCGAGTCCTGTCCTCGGTGCTGCAGGAGGAGCAGTGCGTCGTAGATGGATTGGTTGGCGGGGCCCTGTGCAACGAGGCCGACGATGCCGCACATTCGCGGGTGTGCTCCAGACCGTAGAATCGGGGGGACCGAACAAGTCTGCCATGCCCCGCGGAGGACTACGCATGCCCAACCCGTACGCAGAGGCCGGTGTCGACACCGCCGCCGGTGACCTGGCCGTCGAACTCATGAAGTCCGCCGTGTCGGCCACCCACAACGCCTCGGTGCTGGGCGGGGTCGGCGGGTTCGCCGGACTGTACGACGTCTCGTTCTTGAAGGACTTCTCACGGCCGCTCCTCGCGACCTCCACCGACGGCGTCGGGACGAAGGTCGCCATCGCGCAGGCGATCGACAAGCACGACACGATCGGGCAGGACCTCGTCGGCATGGTCGTCGACGACATCGTCGTGGTCGGTGCCAAGCCGTTGTTCATGACGGACTACATCGCCTGCGGCCGAGTCGTTCCCGGGCGCATCGCGGACATCGTCTCCGGTATCGCCCGCGGCTGCGCCGAGACGGGCACCGCCCTGGTCGGTGGCGAGACCGCCGAGCACCCCGGGTTGCTCGGACCGGACGACTACGACGTCGCCGGTGCCGCGGTCGGCGCGGTCGAGGCGTCCGACGTCCTCGGTGCCGACCGGGTCGAGGACGGCGACGTCGTCGTCGCGATCGCGTCCTCCGGACTGCACTCGAACGGGTACTCGCTCGTCCGGCACATCCTGGCCTCGCGCGGGGTCGCGTACACGGACTCCCTGCCCGAGCTCGGCGGGCTCGTGGGCGAAGCGCTGCTCGAGCCGACCCGCCTGTACACGACGCCGCTGCTGTCCGTGATCGAGCAGCACCCGGGCGCCGTGCACTCGCTGTCGCACGTCACGGGCGGTGGCATCGCGGCGAACCTGGCGCGTGTGCTGCCCGTCGGCTCCTGGGTCGAGGTCGATCGCTCCACGTGGGAACCGCTGCCGGTGTTCCGTGTCCTCGCCGACATGGCCGGCACGCCGGTGGAGGACACCGAGGGCACCTGGAACCTCGGGATCGGCATGTTCGCGGTGGTGTCGGCCGGGGCGGCGTCGGACGTCATCGCGTCGCTCGGCACCGCGGGGCTGCCGTCGTGGGCGGTCGGGACGATCTCGACCTCGGCGCGGGACCTGAGCGGCTTCGAGCAGGGCGCGAAGGGCGTCGACGGCGGTGCGGTGCGACTCGTCGGCACGTTCCGCGGATGACATTTGTAATGTGAAATACACATAACGTATGCTTGGTGCATGCAGTGCACCCAGCATGCCTTCCGTCGGGACATCGAGGGGCTCCGCGCCTGGGCGGTCATCGGCGTGGTCGTCTTCCACCTGTTCGGGGTCCCGTTCGGCGGTGTCGCCGGAGTCGACGTCTTCTTCGTCATCTCGGGGTTCCTGATCACCGGGTCGCTCCTGCGCGAGTACGAGCGCACGGGACGCATCTCGTTCGTCGCGTTCGCTCTCCGTCGTGTGCAGCGTCTCCTCCCGGCCGCGGTCCCCGTCCTCGTGGTCACCGTGATCGCCGCGTTCTTCGTCTGGTTCCTCCCGCGCGCGGTCGAAGTGACGCTCGACGGCCTCGCGGCGGCGACCTCGGTGGCGAACTGGCACTTCGCACTGCGCACCACCGACTACTTCAGCGACGAGTCGAGCGCCTCACCGCTGCAACACTTCTGGTCGCTGTCGGTCGAGGAGCAGTTCTACGCGATCTGGCCGGTCGTCGTCCTGGTCGCGCTCGCGGTCGGCGCCCGTCTGTCGGGGCCGTTCGCGCGACGTGCTGGGGTCCTCGGAGTCGCTACCGCGGTCATCGTGGGCGGACTGGTGTACGCGTTGTGGCAGACAGACTCGAACCCCGATCGGGCGTACTTCGACACCATCGCGCGGAGCTGGGAGCTCGGGTTCGGGGCGCTCGCCGCGGTGGGCCTGCCCTGGCTGCAGCGCGTCCCTCGACGGGTCGCGGTCGTGCTCAGCGCGCTCGGGCTGGGGGGGCATCCTCGTTGCCGTGCTCGCCACCGATCCCGACGTCGCCTTCCCGGCGCCCGGTGCGCTCCCCGCCGTGCTCGGCGCGACACTCGTCGTCGCATTCGGATGGTCGATCGGCGGCCGCGGCCCGCTCGCGTGGGCGATCGTGAGCGCCCCGCTCCGGGTGATCGGCCGGCTGTCGTACTCGATCTACCTCTGGCACTTCCCGGTGGACGTCTCCCTGCGCGCGATCCTCGGCGAAGGAGCGCCCACGGCCGTCGTCGCCCTGCTGACGACGCTGCTCCTCGCGTGGGCGTCGTACCGATTCGTGGAGGCCCCGACGCTCCGGTGGGCATGGCCGACGACGGCGGCGGCCGGCTGGCTTCGGCGCGCTCCCGACCTGCGTCGTCGCGCCGTCGAGGGAGTCGTCGCGGCAACGGTCGTCGCGCTGCTCGTCGGGGTGGTGGGGGCGCAACGGCTGCCCGACCTGCAGTACCCGGGCGGCGTCCTCCAGGCGATCGGTGTCTCGTCCGGGACGCCGGTGGCGGCGTCCGCGGGTCTCCCATCGACGGATGCGGCGCAGCGAGCGGTCCGGGAAGCTCTCGCTCGGCGATCCTGGCCGGAGCCCGTCGTGTCACAGCTGGACCGGACCGTCGCCGACATCGAGCGAGACCTCCGCAGGTGCCTGAACCTGATCGATTCCGATCTGTCGGACGCTCGCTCGTGCACGGCCGGCCCCGCGGAGGCGGAACGGGTCGCGGTCGTCGTCGGCGACTCGATCGCGGCTGCGTACTCGCCTGCCGTCGAAGCAGCGCTCGTGCCGCTTGGGTGGCGCGTCGAGACGATGGCCTTCGCCGGCTGCTCGGTGCTGGGTCGAGCCGATGATCCGCACGGCGACGATCGTGAGGCCGCGAGAGCCCGATCCTGCGGGCTCGCGCGCGATCGCATGGTCCGGTTCGCCGAAGCGCAGCGTTCCGACCTGGTGATCGCATCGGCGTCCGTGCAAGCGTTCGCTCGGGACGTGCCGGTGCGGGTCCGTGCCGATCGGTGGCAGCAGAGCACCGCCGCAGGGCTCGCTGAACTCGCCGCGCCCGGCCGTACCGTCGTCAGCCTCACCGCACCGCCGAACCGTGAGCGGATCACGTCGTGTGCGATCCGCTCGGCCGGACCGTCATCGTGCGAGAGCGATGCGTCCGGTGGCCCGAACACGGACCGCGAAGTGAAGATCGCCGCCGAAGGGGCTGCGATCGCCGACGTCGCTGCGCGGGGGGCCGTCGTCCACCAGCTGGACGTGACCGACTGGTTCTGCACTGATGGTCGGTGCCCGGCGATCATCGACGACCTGGTCGTGATGTACGACGAGAAGCACATCGTCCCTGCACTGTCCGCCGCGCTCGCGGGCCCGATGCGCGAGGTACTGAGCCCCTACCTGCGGTGATCGCGGCCGGTGATCGTGGAGAGCCCGTGCGCACGACGAAACGCCGCGCTGCCCCGAAGGGTGCGCGGCGTCTTCATCGAGCCTGGGTCAGGCGGACTTGTTCTGGTCCTGCTGTGGTTCGAACTCGTCGTCTTCGAGCTGGTCATCCCCGTATTGGTCTGCCCAGCGGTCGACGTAGGAGTTCTCGTCCGAGTGCTGCCCGGCGGAGAGCTCGCGTTCGAGCGCACCGTAGTTCGTCTCCGGGCTGAAGTACTTCAGTTCCCGGGCGACCTTGGTGTGCTTCGCCTTCTGACGGCCGCGCCCCATGCGTGACCCCCTCGTGATCGGCTCTGGTCCGGTCCTGGCGGATGAGGAGTCACCCGGGGAACCGAACGGTTTCGTGGTTTGAAATCTGCCGATCACTCTACCATGTACCCCGATCTGGACGTCGCCGCGACGGCCCCGCCCACAGCAGAATCGAAGTGATGACAGACGACGCGCAGGCCCCGGTCGATCAGCAGGCACGGGTCGTGGTGATCGGCGCGGGTCAGGCCGGTCTCTCGGTGGGATACCACCTCCGCCGGCTCGGGCTCGTGCCCGGGAGCGATCTGGTGCTGCTCGACCGGGCCCCGAGCACGGGTGGGGCCTGGCAGTTCCGGTGGGAGGCCCTCCGTCTCGGCACCGCCCACCGCGTGCACGATCTGCCCGGGATGAACGCCATGGGACTCCGGTTCGAGGACGCCGACCGGTCGCGGCCGGCGCGGGACGTCGTCGGCGAGTACTACCGGCGCTTCGAGCAGCACTACGACCTGCGGGTCCGTCGTCCGGTGTCGGTGTCGTCCGTGTCGCGCATCGGGGAGCGCTCCGGCGCGTCCCGGGGCCTGTGCGTCACCGTCCGGGCCGCTGACGGAACGACGAGCCGGATCGGTGCCGAGGTCGTGGTGAACGCCTCGGGGACCTGGGGCACACCGTTCGTCCCGTGGTACCCGGGGCGGGACGTGTTCCGCGGACGGCAGCTCGACACGACGGAGTACCGGAGCGCCGCCGAGTTCACCGGTCAGGACGTGGTCGTGGTCGGCGGCGGCACGAGCGCCATCGGGTTCCTGCTCGAGCTCGAGGGCGTGGCTGCCCGGACGAGGTGGTTCACCCGGCGACCGGTGGTGTGGTCGGAGTCCGATGCACTCGACCTCGAGTCCGCGGTGGCGGCGGTCGACGAGCAGGACCGCGCTGCACGGGCGGGGGAGACCCTGCCGAGCATCGTCTCCGGGACCGGTGTCCCCGTGTCACGCCGGATCCGCGCCGGGCTCGACCGGGGTGTGCTGCGGGACTCGCCGATGTTCGCGCGGCTCGACGAGACCGGCGTGGTCACCGCGGACGGCGAGCACGTGCACGCCGACGCGGTGATCTGGGCGACGGGGTTCCGAGCGGACCTGCGGCACCTCGCGCCGTTGCACCTGCGGACGGCAGCCGGGGGCATCGTGGTCGAGGACGGTCGGTCGGTCGAGGAGCCGCGGTTGTTCCTCGCGGGGTACGGGCCGCAGGCGTCGACCATCGGGGCGAACCGCGCCGGTCGGCTCATCGCGCGACAGGTCATGGACGTGCTCGCGCGCGACGACGCCGGTGCGGTGCCGACGGTCGGGTCCGACTGACCTCGCACACTGGCGGTCCAGCCGGCACGCACCACCGCCGGCGCGCGTCAGGCGGGGAGTGGTTCCTCGACACCGCGGCGTCGGCGGGAGGACCGCAGGAACAGCGCGTCGAGCGAGAACCGGCCCGGACCGGTCAGCGCCACCGCGAGGGACGCCACCGCGAGCACGAGCACGTACTCGAAGCCGCCGTCCTGCGAGTAGAACCCGGCGGACGCGTGCGCGAGCAGGCCGGCCACGACCATGTCGACGGCGAGCAACACGCCCACGACCCTGGTGGCGACGCCGAGCACGAGGAACACCCCGCCGACGAGTTCGAGCCCGGCGACGAGCGGGGCTGCGATCTCTGCGGTGGGGACACCCATGCCCGAGAAGCCCTGGGACACGGAGCCGATGCCCTGCGCGAACTTCTGGGCGCCGTGCGCGATGAACACCACGCCGAGGACGATGCGGAGCGCGGTCAGGCCGATGGAGGTCGATGTCGTTCGCATGCCGACGAAGCTAACCGGTGACGCGTCACCAGCACCCCCGTCCGGGGGGACTTCCCGGACATCACCAGAACATGCCCAGGCCCCGGTCCGCAGAAGCGCGGACCGACGCTCAGGAGTCGGCGCCGCGACCGGTCTGCTGCTGGAGGCGGTCGATGTGCTCAGAGGCCTCGGCCTTGGTGAGGTCGGCGGGGAGTTCCTCGCCGGCCTCGCGTGCGAGGGTGTCGAGGTAGCTGCGCTGGGGTCCGGTCATGGGCTCGTCGCCGGTCACCCACTGCTCGGGGTCCTTGCTGGCGGTCGTCGAGGGGTCGGGTCGCTCGCCACCGAGGGTGTCGGGCTGGTCGTTCGTCGGGTCTGCGTCACTCATGGCGTGGACGCTACGCCGCGCCCCCGACCGGAACCCAACGGTGGCGTCCCCCGGACACCGCAGACCGAACAAGGCGACCGGCAACCTCCCGCCGCCGACTCAGCACGGGACAGCGGTGTACCGGACCAGGTCCGGCCCGACCGAGCTCACCGCGATCGGGACCGACCGGTCCTCGCGGCGGATCCAGATCGTGGCCGCGCGCTCGTCGATCCGCTCGACCTCGTGCAGGGTGCCGTCGAGCAGGACGGCAGCGCTCACCGTGACGTCGCCGGTGCTCGCGCGTGGCGGGAGCCCCACGACGTCGTCGCCGAAGGCCGGGTGCCGACCGGGCGACAGGAACGGCGAGACCGGGGCGGTCACGATCTCGAGGCCCTCGTCGACGGCACGTACGGCCACGAGCCGGACGGCCTGGTCGGTGGGGAGGGGCACGTCGACGACCGGGGCGTCCGCGGAACCCGCCAGTGCGCGGAAGGCGGGCCGACCGTCGGGGGCGAGCCGCGCCTCCAGTCCGTCGATCCGGACCCGGCCGCGACCGCGCGAATCCGCGTACGTACCGGGTTCGATGCCGGAGCGTCGCGCCTCGATCCGCGAGACCACGACGCGGTCCGGGCGGTACCAGTCGCGGAGCGTGGCCGGGTCGACCCAGCCGATGCGGTGCGTGGCGTCCTCGGCCGCCCGCTCGTCCAGCGCGCCGAGGGGATGCGGGCCGCGGACCGCGACGAGTCCCTCGTGCGGGCCGCCCGGCGCCGGCTGGTGGTCGAGCACCTCGACGCGCTTCGAGACCTTGCCGCCGTGACCGTCGAACGTCGCGAACGTGCGCAGGTCGGAGATCGTCATGACGACAGATGCTACGACGAGCGACCGTCGCCGCGTGGAGCCGAGGGGACGAGCACGCGCATCTCGCCCGTGCACTGGGCCGGGTCGACGCCCTCGGCCGGGCCGGCAGGCCGGGTCGCCCGACGCGGCTGCAGGCTGTTCCGCTGGGCGGACCGGAGCAGGCGATCGTGCTCGTCGTGCTGGAAGACGCCGTGCGGGGAACGGCGGAGTGCCGGGCGGATCGGCTCACCGCGGCGCTCCTGGCCGGGGAGCGGACGGGAACGCCGGCCGTACAGGAGTTCCGAGGAGTCGAGCAGCCATGGCACGAGGGCGACGGTCACGCCGTGCACGAGCAACAGCTTCTTCCGGATGCGGCGTCCGCGGTGGTTGTGCAGGAGGGTCTCCCACCAGTGCCCCACGACGAAGATCGGCGTGTAGACGGTGACGACCTCGGACCCGTGCTCCATCCGGTGCGCCTTGATGTACGTGATGAGCGGCATCGAGATGTCGCGGTAGGGGCTCGGCACGATGGTCAGCGGGACCTCGATGCCGTACTCCTCCCACTGGGCGCGGAGCCTGGCGGCGTCGGCGTCGTCGATCGCGACGTGCACGGCCTCGAAGCTCGCGTGCTTCGCGGCGATCGCGTAGTCGAGGGCCTTGAGCACCGGCTTCTGCAGCTTGTTGACGAGGACGATGGCGTGGTCGCCGGTCGCACCGAACTGGGTCTGGTCGTCGGCCTCGATCTCGTGCGAGACGTCGCGGTAGTACCGGTTCACGCCGAGCATGAGCACGAACAGGATCGGCATGATGAGGAACACGAGCCACGCGCCGTGCGTGAACTTCGTGATCGTGACGATGACGAGGACGACGAAGGTGAAGGTGGCACCCGTCGCGTTGATCGCGCGCGATCGGATGACCTGGCCGCGGTTGACCGGCTCGGCGGCCGTCCCGGCGCGGTCCGCTCGGAGCAGCCGCGTCCAGTGCACGATCATCCCGGTCTGCCCGAGCGTGAACGACACGAACACACCGATGATGTAGAGCTGGATGAGGCTCGTGACGTTCGCCCGGTACACGATCAGCAGCGCCGCCGCGACGAGGGCGAGGACGATCACGCCGTTGGAGTAGATTAGCCGGTCACCGCGGGTCGACAGGGCCTTCGGAGCGTACGAGTCACGCGCGAGGATCGATCCGAGCAGCGGGAACCCGTTGAACGCCGTGTTGGCGGCGAGCAGCAGGACGGCAGCGGTGGTCGCCTGGATCACGAAGAAGAGGATCGTGTTGTCCCCGAACGTCGCGGCTGCGATCTGGGCGATCAGGGAGCGCTGCGGCGTCGTGGTGCACTGCGCGAAGCCCTGCAGGTCGCACGCGCTCTCGGCGTAGTGCACGCGGGAGATGAGGGCGAGCGTGATGAGCCCGACGAACAGCACGATCGCGATCGACCCCATCAGCACGAGGGTCATCTGCGCGTTCTTGATCTTCGGTCGCCGGAACGCTTGGACGCCGTTCGCGATCGCCTCGACGCCGGTCAGCGCCGAGCAGCCCGACGCGAACGCGCGGAGGAGCAGCAGCACGAAGGCGGCCTGCGTCGTGTGCTCGACGTTCTGCACGGTGTAGGCGGCGGACTCCGCGACGGGCGCGTTGCCGAGCGCGGCCCGGACGAGCCCGACCACGACCATCACGAACACGCTGCCGACGAACAGGTAGGTCGGGACGGCGAACGCCTTGCTCGACTCGCGGACACCTCGGAGGTTCGCGGCGGCGAGCAGCACGACGAACACGAGGGCGAGCTCGACCCGGAACTCGTTGAGGAACGGCAGCGCGGAGATGATGTTGTCCACACCCGAGGCGACCGAGACCGCGACGGTCATGACGTAGTCGACGAGCAGGGCGGAGGCCACCACGAGCCCCGCCTTCTCGCCGAGGTTCCGGTGTGCCACCTCGTAGTCGCCGCCGCCGGACGGGTAGGCCTTGATGAGCTGCCGGTAGGACGCGACGACGACGACGAGGAGGAGCACGACGAGGGCGGCGACCCACGGCGCGAACGTCAGGAACGCCATCCCGCCGAGCAGCAGGATCATGAGGAGCTCCTGCGGCGCGTACGCCACGGAGGACAGCGGGTCACTCGCGAAGATGGGCAGTGCCAGGTGCTTCGGGAGGAGCTGTCCCTCGAGCTTCTCGGAGGGGAGGGGATCCCCGATCAGTCGTGCTTTCAACGACCGGATCTCGTTCGTCACGAGCGGCAAACCTACTCATTTCCGGGCGCGAGTCAACACGGCCGACCCCGGGGGTATTCCCGGTCCGTGCCGGGTCGGGGCAGATGCACCCCGGAAACACCTTGCGGTTGACGCAGCGTCAACCTCTACCGTGGTCTGCATGAGCGATCCGACAGACACGGCGGCCGCAGCTGCGAAAGCACCGCACGGCATCGCCGACGTGGCGCGTTCCGCCGGTGTGTCGAGCCGCACACTCCGGCACTACGACGCGATCGGCCTGCTGCCCGCGACCGCGATCGGCGAGGGCGGAGTCCGACGCTACGACGACCGCGCGCTGGTCCGGTTGCAACGGATCCTCCTGCTGCGCGGACTCGGCCTCGGACTGGCCGACGTCGGCCGGGTCCTCGACGGGGAGCAGGACGACGTCACGGCCCTCACGGCGCACGTCTCGTGGCTCGAGCGCGAGCGCGACCGGCTCGCGCGGCAGCTCGCAGCCGTGCGCACCACCATCACGAGGATCGAGGAAGGACGGGACATGCACACCACCGACACGTTCGACGGGTTCGACCAGACGCGCTTCCGTCAGGAGGTCGAGGACCGCTGGGGGCCGGCGGCCGAGGGCCCCGGCCGGTAGCTCGCGTCCGAACGGGAGCCACCGGACGGGGGCCCGGAGGCGCGGGTCGTCACCGCCTGTCGGCCGCCGGTCGTCACAGGGACTTGCGCAGCGCCTCCAGGCCGTCGCGCAGTCGCGTGACCGTGTCCGCACCGAGGGTGCCGCGGGTCGCCCGCCGGCGGAGGTCCGCGCGGACCTGCTGTCGGAACGACGACAGGACCATCTCGACCTCACGCAGGGCACCGGCGCCCTCGGAGGGGACGTCGACCGGCTCGTCGGTCGTCGAGCCGCGCGGGGCCTGTGCGCTCGCGGCGAGGTCGGCGCGGAGGGACCGCATCGCCTCGCCCACCGAGGCGCGGACCCCGTCGGCGAGTGACTTCACCGAGTCGTTGACCCCGTTCTCGACCGCGGCGATCTCGTCGGCACGGGCGTCGAGCTCGGCCCGGCCGGCGTCGGTGATGGCGTAGACGGTCTTCCGGCCGTCGGCGGACTTCGTGACGAGCCCCTCTTCCTCGAGCTTGGCGAGCCGTGGGTACACGGTTCCCGCGCTCGGGACGTACGTGCCCCCGAAGCGGTCACCGAGGGCCTGGATGACCTCGTACCCGTGCATCGGGTGGTCGGCCAGCAGGACGAGCAGGTAGAGGCGCAGGTGGCCGTGCGCGAAGACGGGGCTCATTCGGGCACCTCGCCGTCGTTCACCGGGGCCGCCGGCGTGGTCGGAGTCGTCGGTGTCGTCGGTTCCGCGACCGGTGGGGCATGGAGCACCGCGATGTCGCCGGAGACCGAGTTCACCTTGAGGTCGAGCCACTGCCCGGACAGCTCGCCGCCCTGCTTGACGTAGGAGCCCCGTACGCCGCGGATCTCCGAGTCGTCGAACTGCAGCGTGCCCGAGGCGGTGCTGACGGTGCACCGGTAGGGGACCCCGTCCTCGAGTCGGACGCTCACCGAGCCGGACACCGTGTTGACCCGGGCCTGGTCGGGCGTGCCGTGCAGGTCGAGCACGACGTCCGCGTTCACGCCGTCGGCCGAGAAGCGCGGGATCGCGCCCGTCGCCACGACGTCGCCGGACACGGTGTGCACCGTCAGGGCACCGTCGAGCTCGCGGATCGTCGTCGTGCCGGACACGGCGTTCACGGTGACGTCACCCGCGACGTCGTCGACGACGACGTCGCCGGAGACGGTGTTGAGCGCGGCACCGCGGTTCGTGCCGGACAGCAGGGCGCCGGCCGAGACGACGCCGAGGGTGACGATCGCGTCGCGGGGCACGAGGACGCTGACGTCGGCGTGCGCCTTGCCGCGGAAGGACTTCAGGAACCCGATCGGGTCGTCCCACCGGATCTGGGGGTGGTCGATGGTGAGCGTGTCGCCGTCGAGCTCGATCTTCATCGGCTTGCCGGACACGCTGTGCACCTCGACGCGGGCGGTCGGCTCGTCGTGCGCGACGACGTCCACCTGCCCACCGGCGAGCCCGACGCGCAAGCGGCGGACGATCCCGGTGTCGATCACCTTCGGCTCCTCGACGAGCCACTTCTCCTGGGCCATGTTGCCTCCTCGAACTCGCGATGTATCGCGTCTGTGAGCAACACGTTATATCGCGACCTGGGCGCGCGCAAGGGCTCTAGGCGACCTCCGAGGCGGCGGCGACCCGCGCCTCCTGGACCGGTGCGACCGCACGTGTCCGCTCGGGGCTCCACGGGAACCGGCGGAAGACCGGCATGAGCGGCTGCACCATCGGACCGATCGCGAACGCGGCGATCACCGTGCCGACCCCGACGTCGCCGCCGAGGAGCCAGCCGACGATGACGACGGACACCTCGATGACCGTCCGCGCCACCCAGACCGGCCAGCCGAGGCGTTCGTGCAGACCCACCATCAGGCCGTCACGCGCCCCGGTCCCGAAGCCGGCACCGATGTAGAACGCGGTGGCGACGGCGAGGAGCAGGAGCCCGGCGACGAACAGGAGGACCCGGCCGACGAGATCGGACGGCGTCGGGACGAGCCAGAGGACCAGGTCGGCCGAGGGACCGATCGCGAGGGCGTTGAGGAGCGTCCCGATGCCCGGCTTCTGGCGGAGCGGGATCCAGAACAGCAGGATCACGCCGCTCGACACCACCGTGATGACACCGAACGACCACGGCACCACGTGCTCGAGGCCCTCGGTGAGGACGGTCCACGACGAGACCCCGATGACGGCACGGACCTGCAGTGCCGTCGAGGCACCGTAGAGGAACAGGCCGACGAAGAGTTGGACGAAGCGGAGCGTGAGGGCGGTGGAGCGGGGCATGGCTCGATCGTCGTCGTGATTGGACTGCAGGTCGAGGGCCAATTCCGCTACCGTGGTTCCGTGACCCCGGTCCTGCTCAGTGCCCGCTCCGCAGCGCTCCTCCTCACCGACTGGCGCGCCGGCACCGACGCTCCCGCGTACGAGGCGCTGTCCGACGCGCTGCGCGTGCTCGTCATCGACGGCCGGATCCCGCAGGGCGTGCGGCTGCCGGCGGAGCGGGGACTCGCCACCGCGCTGGGGGTCTCGCGGACCACCGTCGCGAACGCGTACTCCCGGCTCCGGTCCGACGGCTTCCTGGTGTCGCTCCGCGGTTCGGGCAGCGTGGTCCGGCTGCCGGCGGGGCTGATCGGCCGACCGGACCCGGAACGGCTCGGCGGGGTGGTCGACGACGACCTGCTGGACCTCCGCAAGGCCGCACTGCACGCGGCCCCGGGGATCGCCGAGGCCGTCGAGCGAGCGACGCGGCACGTGCCCGCGGCGCTCGCCGGGATCGGGTACGACACGGTCGGCGACCCCGGGCTCCGCGCGGCCATCGCCGAGCGGTACGCCGAGCGCGGCCTGCCCACCGACCCCTCCCAGATCGTCGTGACCATCGGGGCGCAGCACGCGATCGCCCTGCTCGCGCGGGTGCTCGTCCGGCGCGGGGACGCCGTCCTCGTCGAGTCCCCGACCTACCCGCACGCGCACGAGGCCTTCCGCGAGGTCGGCGGGCGACTCGTCGGCGTGCCGGTCGACGCACGGACGGGATGGGACGCCACGGCACTCGAGACCACGATGCGTCGGACTGCGCCGGCCGTCGCCTACGTCATGCCCGAGCTGCACAACCCGACCGGTGCGACGATGTCCGCGACGACCCGCGAGCTCCTCCTGTCCGTCGCTGCGTCGACCGGGACCACGGTCATCGCGGACGAGACGATGGGCGAGCTGCGGATCGAGGGTTCGCCGTCGCTGCCGCTGGCCGCGCACGACCCGTCGGGCGGCTCGGTCGTGATGATCGGCTCGGCCGACAAGGTGTTCTGGGGCGGCCTGCGGATCGGCTGGATCCGCGCCGCACCGGCGCTCCTGCAGCGGCTGCTCCTCGCCCGTCCGACGGGTGACCTCGGGACGCCCGTGCTCGACCAGTTGGTCGCGCGGGAGCTCGTCCCACGCACGGCGGCGGTCCTGGAGGCGCGGCGCGAGTACCTGCGGCAGGGTCGCGACGACGTCGTGGGCGCGTTGCGCGCGCGGCTCCCGGACTGGGACGTGCCGTCGCCGGCGGGCGGGTTGACGACGTGGGTCGGGCTCCGGCGACCGGTGTCGAGCGCACTGGTGCTCGCTGCGCGGGCCGAGGGCGTCGTGCTCGCGTCCGGCGGGGTCTTCGGGCCGGACGGCGGCTTCGAGCGGTTCCTGCGCGTGCCGTTCACGATGTCCCCGACCGACCGGGTGCGGCTCGTCGACGTGCTCGAACGGTCGTGGGCGCGGATCGGCGGCGACGCCGCTGGCGTCCGGGGGTCGCTCGCCGCGGTGGTGTGACCCGCGCCGGTGCGGTCGGCAGGGTCATCCTCGGGGGTGACGTGCCCCGGACGTTCTCGCCCTGTGGGGTGATGCGTCCGACACCCGACCACCGAGATCCTGGTCGCATGGAGACGACCATGCACGCCGGCACGCCGGTTCGCCCGGTGCCCGCCCCCGTCCATCGCGTGCCGGTGGCCGCCCGGGTCTCGATGGCGCTCACCGGGGCGCTGCTCGCCGGGGTGCTGACCTCGTTCGGGCAGGCGGTCCCCGGACTGTCCTCGCTCTCGAACTCCGCCGGACCCTGGTTCGTCGTCGCGGCAGCCCTGTGCCTGCTCGCCGGCGCGCGGTCGGGGCGCTGGGCGACGCCGGCCGCGATGGTGCTCGGGGTCGTGCTCCTCGAGCTCATGCACGTGGGCTACTGGGCCACCACGAACCTGCGCGGCTACCCGGACGTGCTGTCGATCACGAACTTCTGGGTCCTGATGGGCGTGCAGGCGGGGTTGCTCGCGGGGGCGGTCGCCGTGGCCCTCCGCTCCCGGGACGTCGGGTGGCGCGGGGCGGCGCTCGGCACGACCGCCGCGGTGCTGGTCGGTGAGGGCGTCCGGGCGCTGCTCCAGGTGGCGGACACCACCGGCCCGGTGACGTGGGTGGTCGAGATCGTCGTCGGGCTCGCCGTCGTCGCCTTCGCGGTCGTGACGGCCAGGACCCCTCTCGGTCGCATCGTGGCGCTCGGCACCGGTGTGCTCGGGACGGTGGCCGTGCTCGGCGCCTACCTGCTCCTCGCACGCTGAGTGCGTCGAGGTGCGCTCTGCGAGGATCAGGGTGTGCACCTCCTCTCGGTCTTCAGCCTCCGGAACCGGGCGCTCATCGCGCTCGTCACCGTCGTCGTCGCGGTGTTCGGCGGCATCGCGCTGACGAGCCTCAAGCAGGAGCTCATCCCGAGCGTCCAGTTCCCCCAGGTGGCCATCGTGAGTGCCTACCCGGGAGCCACGCCGGAGGTCGTGTCCAACGACGTGTCGACGAAGATCGAGCAGGCGATCCAGGTCGTGCCGAACCTCGAGTCGACCACCGCGACGTCGTCGACCGGGCAGAGCGTCGTCTCGGCGTCGTTCGACTACGGATCGAACCTCGCCAGCGCCGAGGACAAGATCCAGACCGCGGTGAACGCACTGTCGCTCCCGGACACCGTGCAGACGCAGATCGTCACGGGGTCCTTCGACGACCTGCCCGTGCTGCAGCTCGCCGTCACCGGCTCCGGCGACCAGGAACAGCTCGTCGACCGGTTGAACGCCACGGCGATCCCCGACATCGAGAAGCTCGACGGGGTGCGGCAGGCGGACGTCTTCGGCAACCCCGGTCGTCGCGTGGTCATCACCCCGGACACGGACGAGCTGGCGGCGCGCGGCCTCACCACCCAGTCCATCGCCGACGCGCTCGACGACAACGGGACGCTCGTGCCCGGCGGCACGATCACACAGGACGGCACGACCCTGTCGGTGCAGACGGGGGAGCGGATCGCCTCGATCAAGGACATCGAGGGGCTGCCGTTGACCGCCGCGTCGAGCGGCGGGACGTCGTCCGACAGCTCGGACTCCGGCGGGGCGGGCGCGACCGGCGGGGCGGGCGCGACCGGCGGGGCGGGCGCGACCGGC
>NZ_JAUZED010000043.1 GCF_030705415.1 Curtobacterium sp. A7_M15
CGGGTGAGCAGATCTGCTCACCCGCACCGCGCCTCCCGTCCGTTTCTTCGGCGTCAGCCGCGCAGTGCCTCCGCCAGCTTCACCCGACCGCCGGTGCGCAGCAGGGCGTTCTCGTAGATCCGCGCGCCGACCACCACGACGACCACGACGGAGACCGCCACGATGACCAGGGAGAGGATCGGCTCCCACCACTCGGCGCTCCCGAGGAAGATGCGCATCGGCATCCCGATCGGTGCGCTGAACGGCACGTAGGACATCACGCCCAGGACCGTCGGGTTGTCGTACGCGACGATGATGAGGATGTACGGGATCATCACGAGCATCATCACGGGGGTGGTGACGCTGCCGACGTCCTCCTGACGGGAGACGAGGACCGCGGCCGCCGCGAACAGCGAGGCGACGAGCACGAAGCCGATGGCGAAGAACCCGACGAACCAGAGCATGCTCGGTCCGAGGACCGTGAACATGTTGTCCTGCCCGGTGACCGCGAGCGTCACCGCCGCCGCGATCGCCACCGCGACGATCTGCGCGAACGCCATGACGCTGTTCCCGAGGACCTTGCCGGCGAGGAGTGCCCGGGCCGGGATCGCCGCCATCAGGATCTCGACCACGCGGGTGGACTTCTCCTCGACGACGCTCTGCGCGATCGACTGGCCGAAGGTCACGGCGGACGCGAAGTAGACGACCCCGAACGCCAGCGCCACGATGTAGACGAGGCCGCCGGGGATCGCGTTCGGGTCGAGCAGTTCGATCCGGGGGGAGACGCTCAGCGCCTGGACGACGTCGGTCGGGGCGTCGTCGAGTCCCACGACCTTGTAGCCGAGCGGGTCGTCGGACGGCAGGACCGCCGCGTCGACGTCGCCGTTCTCGACGAGTCGTTCGGCGGCGGTCGCGGTCGGCGCCTCGGTGACGTCGAGCCCCTTGCTGGTCGGCAGGTCGACGCCGCTCACGACCGCCACCGGGGTGGTGTCGCCCGCGGTGGCCTTGCCGACGATGCCGCCGACGACGATCGACGCGACGACCATGAGGATCAGGATGCAGGCGGACACGACGAACGCCTTGCTGCGGACGCGGGCCTGGATCTCGCGCGCGGCGACGAGCCGCACGGACTGGACGAACGAGCCGTTCATCGCACGACCTCCCGGAAGACCTCGCTGAGCCGCGGGACACGCGGCGAGAACGACCCGACGGTGCCGTGCTGGACGGCCCGCTGCAGCACGCGCTGTGCGGTGGCGTCGTCGGCCTCGAACACCGCGTACCCGCCGTCGAACTCGCGGACGGTGACGCCCGGTTCGTCGCGGAGCCAAGCGACGTCGCCGTCGACGAGGAGCTCCCACGCGGCGGGGCCGGCCTGCCTCCGCAGTTCCTCCTGCGGACCGGCGGCGCGGATCGTGCCGCCGGCGATCACGACGACGTCGTCGCAGAGCCGCTCGACGACGTCCAACTGGTGGCTCGAGAACAGCACGGGCACACCGCCCGCCGCGGCCTCGCGCAGGACGGCGAGCACGACGTCGACGGCCATCGGGTCGAGGCCGGAGAAGGGCTCGTCGAGCACGAGGACCTCGGGGTCGTGGGCGAGCGCGGCGGCGACCTGCACGCGCTGCTGGTTGCCGAGCGACAGCTTCTCGACGGCGTCGGTGGCGTGCGGCGCCAGACCGAGCCGGTCGAGCAGGTCGGTGGTGCGGCTCGCCGCGGTCCGCTTGTCGACGCCGTGCAGCCGAGCGAAGTACGTGATCTGCTCCGCGACCGGCATCTTCGGGTAGAGCCCGCGCTCCTCCGGCATGTAGCCGAAGCGGCGACGGTCGGCCGGGCCTATCGTGGTGCCGTCGATGGACACCGTGCCGGCGTCCGCCTGGAGCACGCCGAGCAGGATCCGCATCGTGGTGGTCTTGCCGGCGCCGTTGCCGCCGACGAACCCGGTCAGGCGTCCGTCGCCGACCGTGAACGTCACGTCGTCGAGCACGCGGCGATCGCCGTACTGCTTGGTCACCCCGTCGATGGTGAGCATGTCGTTCCCCTCTCACGGCGGTTCACTCCGCCTGCGTCGACGCTATTGGGCGGGGTGCGTCGGGCGCCTCCGGCTGGGGACGGGGATCGAGGCGGCGCGGACTCCGCCACGTGGGGGAGCGCTGCGGTGCTGGGTCGGCCTGCGGTACCGGGTCAGGCCGGGGTGCCGGCGACGCCGTGCTCGAAGGCCCACACGACCGCCTGGATGCGGTCTCGGAGTCCGAGCTTCTGCAGGACGTTCGACACGTGGGTCTTCACCGTCGCCTCGCCGACCCAGAGTTCCGTCGCGATCTCGGCGTTGCTCAGCCCCCGGGCGAGGAGTCGGAGCACGTCGGTCTCGCGTTCGGTGAGCCCGGCGGTGACGACCGCCTCCGCGCCGTCCGGTGCCGCGGGCGTCCCCGAGGCGGCGGTCGCCCGACTGATCACCCGACGGGTCACGTCCGGGGCGAGCAGCGCGTCGCCGGCCGCCACGGTGCGGACGGCGTCGATCAGTCGCTCGGGGGAGGCGTTCTTCAGCAGGAAGCCGCTCGCCCCGGCCTCGAGCGCCTGGAAGAGGGCGTCGTCGTGGTCGAAGGTCGTCAGGACGAGCACGGCCGGGGGCTCCGGGAGCGCGGCGATCCTGCGGGCCGCCTCGAGCCCGTCGACGTTCGGCATCTGGACGTCGAGGCACACCACGTCCGGTCGGAGCATCCGCACGGCGTCGACGGCCTCGGCGCCGTCTGCTGCCTCGCCGACCACCCGGAACCCGGGTTCGGACTCGAGGATCACACGGAAGCCGGCCCGGACGAGGTCCTGGTCGTCCGCGAGCACGATGGTCAGGTCGTCGGTAGCCATGCCCGCACCAGCCAGCCTCCCCGGGCGCGCGGCCCGATCTCGATCCGTCCGCCCACCGCGGCGACGCGTTCGCGCATGCCCACGTGGCCGAGTCCGCTGCCCGCGGTGTTCCGCGGTGCCCGTTCGCCGTGTCCGTCGTCGGTGACCTCGACCTCGACGCCGTCGTCGAGGTACCGCACCCGAACGTCCGCCCGGGCGCTCGGACCCGCGTGCTTGAGGACGTTCGTCACCGCTTCCTGCGCGATCCGGTACGCGACCGCCGAGACCGTCGGCGGCACGTCGCGGATGCTGCCGACCACGACGTAGTCGGTCGGGTGTCCCGCGGTACGGGCGGACTCGGCGAGCTCACCGATCCTGCCGAGCCCTTCGGTGCTCGGGGCACCGTCGTCCTCGACGTCCCCTTCTGCGCGCAGCGTGCCGAGCATCCGACGGAGTTCCTCGACGGCAGTGCGTGCGCTCCCCTCGACCACGCCGAGCGACGCCGACGCCTGTTCCGGGTCCCGGTCGATCACGCGTCGGGCCGCACCGGCCTGCACACCCATCAGTGACACGTGGTGCGCCACGACGTCGTGGAGCTCGCGAGCGATGCGCACTCGCTCGAGCGTCACCGCCTGCGCAGCGCTCCGCTCGCGTTCGGCGGCGAGCTCGGCGGTGCGGAGGTCGAGCTCGTGCTTCGCGACCGCCGACGCCCAGGCCCGGTTGCCGGCGTACCAGGCGGCGCCGAAGTAGATGACGTTGATCACGATGTTGAGCAACGAGAGCGCGATGTACGGCGGGATGAGTCCGCCGTCGTCGTTCGGCAGCGCGTTCGGGACCGCCCAGCCGAAGGCGATCGCGACGAACAACCAGGCGAACATGCCGCCGATGACGACCCAGCGCACCACCTCGGCCCGCACACGGTCCGAGCACCACGCACCGACCGTGTACAGGGCGATGAACAGCGTGAAGTTGACGAGGAAGACCTCGGGTACGTGCAGGATCTGCGTCGCCGCGAACGCCAGCGCCGAGACGACGGCCATCGTCATCGGCCAGCGGCGACGGAACGCGACCGGTGCGGCGTTCGCCACGACGAGCAGCGCCGAGACCCACCACTCGGCCTGGTCGTCGCCGTAGGTCCCGGCCGACCCGTAGAGCATCGTGGTGACCGCGAGTCCGACGCCGAGGACGAGTGCCAGGAGCGCGTCCTGCCGGAACTCGCGGCGCCCCACCGGCAGCCGCGACCACTCCGCGGTCGTCCCCATGGTGACCACGGTAGCGGGTGCGGTCGCCGGAGTAGCCTGCCGCTGACCGAACAGGGGAGGCACCATGAAGTTCCTCGTCAACGTCATCGACGACGGGCAGGCCGCGGCCGCGGGTCGGACCGAATCGGCGACCGAGGTCGAGATGGAGGCGGTCGACGCGCTCAACGAACGGCTCAGCGACGCCGTCGTCTTCGCCGCCGGGGTGTCGGCGCCGTCGGACGCCGTGGTGGTCGACGCTCGTCTCGCCGAGCCCACCACCACGCCGGGGCTCGTCGGGGGTCCGACCGAGTTCGTCGCCGGGTTCTGGGTCATGGACCTGCCGGACGCCGAGACCGCGCTGCAGGTCGCGCGGGAGGCGTCGGTTGCGTGCAACCGGAAGATCGAGCTGCGCCCGTTGCTCTGACCCGTGCACCGAGCACGGCGCAGACGGCCGTCACGAGAGCGCCGGCCCCGAACGTGCCGAAGGACCCCAGAGGCTCGACGACCGCTCCGGCCGCCGCGGCACCGCCGGCCTGGCCGAGGACGAGGGCGACGAAGAGCACCGAGGTGCCGGCCGAGGACCGCTCCGGATCGATCTCGGTGGTCCACGCGATCAGCGCCCCGGTCGCTGCTGTGTACCCCCAGCCGAACACGGCGCAGGCGACGAGCGCCACCGGTGTCCACTGCGGCACCGTGCCGAGCGCCAGCACGCCGAGGGCGACCGCTGCGGTGGTGATCGTCCACTGCGTCCGGGCGCCGAGGCGGCTCGTCCACCGGGCGGTCACCACGACCGCGGCGCCACCCGCGCCGAGCGCGATCCACGCGGACACCGAGACCGGGACCGGTGCGCCAGCCTCGACGAGCACCGTCCGACCGTACGTCCACACGACCGCCGAACCCGCTCCGAACGCCAGGGCGAGCAGGAGGACCGAACGGTGCGCGGACCACCACGCCCGATCCGGAGCTGGGGCGGGTGCTCGATCGGCGGAGCCCTGACCGTCCGTCGCCGTCCGACGCGGCGACCACGACGACACGAGCAGGACCGCCCCGACGACCAGTGCGGCGAACCCCGACCAGATCCAGGCGGTCCGCCAGTCGGGCAGGAGCACGAGCGCGAGCACGCCCGCGGCGACGAGGCCGGGCCCGGTGCCCGCGTTCACCACGGCCTGCGCTCGTCCCTGCGCTTCCTGCGGCACGAGACCCGTCACGAGGCTGACGAGCGCTGGCGAGGCGAGTCCGGCGCCCGTCGAACCGATGACTGAGGCGATCGCGAACGCCGTGGGTCCGGCCGCCGCGGCCATGCCGAGTGCGCCACCGCCCGCGACGGCTGCGGCGACCGCCACGAGCACGCGGGGTACGCAGCCCGCGAAGCGGTACCCGACCACGGCCCCGACGCAGTACAGCGCCGAGGCCCCGGACGAGACCCACCCCGCGGCGTCGGCTCGCAGCCCGAGGTCCCGCTGCACGTCCGGCAGGAACAGTCCGAACGCCAGCCGCACCAGACCGTAGGTCGCCGCGATCAGGCCGAGACCGCTCCCCAGGAACACTGGCTCTCGTAACGAAAACGATCGTTTCACTTTTGAGAGCCTAGGGTGCTCTCATGGCGATGCGTCCAGGAACCGAGCAGAAGCTCCTCGACGCCGCCGAGGAACTCTTCTTCACGCAGGGCATCGCCGCGACGCCGATCGACGCCGTCCTCGAGCGCGCCGGGATCTCGAGCGCCACCCTCTACCGCGGGTACACCAGCAAGGAGTCGCTCGTCGCCGCAGCACTGACCCGTCGACACGACGACTGGCTCGCCACGTGGGACCGGGCGATCGACGCCGCCGAAGACGACCGCGGCAGACTGCTCGCGGTGTTCGACGCCCTCGACGCCTACCGCTCCACGCCGTCGGGATCCCGGTGGTGCGCGTTCCTCGGGACCGCGGCGGAGTACGTCGACGCCCCGTCCGACGTGCGCGCGGTCCTCGACCGCGAGACCGACACCCTGCGGCGGCGACTGGCCGAGTGCGCCGCGCCCGTGGTCGGCGCTCACGCCGGAGCGCTCGCCGAGCAACTGCTGCTCGTCGTCTCGGGGTACCTCGCGATGCGCCTCCGCGAGCCAGGCCTCGGGACCGGTACGGCGCGAGCGGTCGCCGACGCGCTCCTCGGGTCCGCGATCAGTGCAGCAGGTGCACGAGCTGCTCGGCCAGCAGGCCGAGGCCGATGAGCACCATGAGTGCCCCGGAGACCTTCGTCACCACGAGGCCTGCCCTCGGTCGCGACCCGAGGATCCGCCTCGCTGCGAGGGCGACGAGCAGGTAGACGACCGCGCAGTCCAGCAGGTGCAGACTGCCGAGGACACCCATCTGCAGCGGAGCCGGCCACCCGCCCGGTGCGACGAACTGCGGCAGGAGCGCCAGGAGCAGCAGGACGCCCTTCGGGTTGATGCCGCTCACCCCGGCGCCACGCACGAACCGTGTCCAGGCGCTCGACCCCACCGGGCGTGCACTCGCGGTGACGGGGGCGTCGAGACGAACGAACAGGGTGCTGACGCCGAGGTACAGCAGGTAGGCGGCCCCGGCGAGCGTCAGGGCGGTCAGGGCCGCCGGGTACTCCGTCACGAGTGCGCCGATGCCGAGTGCCACGACGGCGACCACCACGACGTACCCGCTCACCATCCCGAGGATCGACGGCACCACCGATCGGGGCTGCAACCCCGCCGCGATCGCGTACGCCCAGTCCGCTCCCGGCGTCAGGGCGAGGAGGATCGCAACCGTCCAGAACTGCAGCACGAGGGTCAGGTCCACGAACCGAGACGCTACGGCGGATCGCGCGGGATGTGCTCCGGTTCTCCCGGCGAACACGCGGTTCTTCTGCAATGATCGCCGCCATGGACGCGCTTGACCGGGAGATCCTTTCACTACTGCAGCACGACGGTCGGATGAGTGCCACCGACCTCGCCGCGTCGGTCGGGCTGAGCCTGTCCTCGTGCCACCGCCGTCTCAAGGCCCTGGAGCAGTCCGGGGCGATCGAGCGGTACCGCGCGGTGGTCTCGCCCGAGGCCGTCGGACTGCACTTCGAGGCGATCGTGTTCGCCACCCTCGCCCGCACGGACGTCGAGACGGTCGCTGGCTTCGAGGAACGCGTCCGGTCGATGCCGAACGTGGTCGAGGCGCAGCGGCTGTTCGGCGATCCCGACTACCTCCTGCGCGTCCTCACACGAGACCTCGGCGCGTACCAGGAGTTCTACGACACCGAACTCGGTACGTTGCCCGGTGTGCTGCGGATCTCCTCGACCCTCGTGATGAAGCGTGTGACCTCGGACGGCATCGTCCCGCTCGCATGACCACCTCACGCGCGGCCCGGATTACCCGCCGCTCCCTCCTCGCCGGCGGCGCTGCGGTCGTCGTCGCCGGTGCCGCTGCCGAGGCGGTGAACCTCCGGCTGCTCCCCGGCCGCTCGACGATGTACCGCATGCTCGGCCTCGACGGCCCGGCGGGCACGATCCCGGACGTCGCGCCGGTGCCGTCGGTGTCCGGAGCGTTCACGTCCCACGCTCGGAAGGGTCTCGAGGTCGGTTGGACGATCGCCGCGCCGGAGGCTGACGGCCCCCTGCCGGTCGCCGTCGCCCTGCACGGCTACGGCGACGACCACACGGACTTCTTCGGCTCCCACCTCGGCTACGACCGGTTCCTCGCCGCACACGTCGCCGCGGGCGGAGCGCCGTTCGCGATCGCAGCGGTCGACGGCGGCAACCGCTACTGGCACCGGCGTGCCGACGGCGACGACCCCGCCACGATGGTCGTCGATGAGTTCCTGCCGCTGCTCACCCGTCGCGGCTTCGACACCGCTCGGCTGGCGTTCACCGGGTACTCGATGGGCGGCTACGGTGCACTCCACCTCGCCGGCGTGTTCGGCTCGACACGGGTGCGTGCGGTCTCGGCGATCAGCCCGGCGCTGTGGCGATCGGCGGGGGAGACGGCACGTGGCGCGTTCGACGACCCCGCGGACTTCGCGGCGAACACGGTGCTCGGCCGACAGTCCTCGCTCGACGGCGTGGCGGTCCGGGTCGACTGCGGCACCGGTGACGGGTTCGAGCCCGCCGTGCGCGCGTACGTCGACGGTTTCGAGTCCGCACCGGCCGGTGGGTTCGAGGCGGGCGGGCACACCACCGCCTACTGGCGGCGGCTCGCGCCGCAGCAGTTGCGGTTCCTGGGTCGGCACCTGCAGGCCTGACCCGCGCCGACGGCGGCCTGGAGGCGCGGGTCGGGCCCGCACCGTCCCTCCAGTCACGGCCGTCGCCCCGCTGGCGCGGTGCGCCGGTACCGGCTGGTGGGGCCCGCCTCCGGTCCGTCGGCGGGTCGAGCCGACGGCCGTTCCCGAGTCTGTCGTCGACCGTTCCGGTTCACGATCCCCGGGATCCGCGAACCGGAACGGTCACCGCGCGATCGGGTTCCACGCATCCCGCATGGGCGGCTCCGCATCGGCCGACGCGGCCAGCCGTCAGGCGCGCCCCCGGTTGCGGCGGCGGATCTCCTTCGGCGCCCGGCCGGCCATGAACGAGCGAGCTGGGTCGACGAGGAAGCCGCGGCGCAGTGCCTCGCGGCCGACGAGCATCCGGAAGCCCATCTGGTCGCGGTTGCTCAGCGTGACCTCGGCCTCGAAGACACGCCCGGCGAGGGACATCTCGGTGAGGACCACGATGCGTTCCTGGGTGTGCCCGGTGGAGCTCCGGACGATGCGACGGTCGTGCACGTCGCACTCGATCGTGACGGCGTCGGCATCGGTGTCCTGCCAGGGGTGCACCGAGAAACGCACGCGGTCGCCGGGCAGTTCCTCGAGGTCGAACGCGTGCAGCGCCGAGCTCCGCGCACCGGTGTCGAGCTTCACCTTGATCCAGGGGATGCCGAGACTCGGCAGGGCCGCCCACTCCCGCCAACCGGCGACCACGAGACCGCCGTTGGGTGACTTCGGATCTCGGGCCATGTGCCCATCCTGTCGCATGCTTGGATGGAGCGTCGCCGTCGATACCCACACCCCGGAGCACCCCCGATGAAACTCGCCATCCTGTCGCGTGCGCCGCACGCGTACTCGACGGAGCGCCTCCGGGCCGCCGCGATCGACCGCGGGCACGAGGTGAAGGTGCTCAACACCCTCCGGTTCGCGATCGACCTGACGGGCGACGACCCCGACCTGCAGTACCGCGGCAAGCTCCTGTCCGACTACGACGCCGTGCTGCCGCGCATCGGGAACTCGATCACGTACTACGGCACGGCGGTGGTCCGGCAGTTCGAGCAGATGGACGTCTACACGCCGAACACCGCCAACGGGATCACGAACTCGCGCGACAAGCTGCGGGCGAACCAGATCCTCTCGCGTCACGACATCGGCATGCCCGCGACGACGTTCGTGAACGGCCGCGCCGACGTCCGCGGGGCGATCGAGCGCGTCGGCGGGGCGCCGGTCGTGATCAAGCTGCTCGAGGGCACACAGGGGATCGGCGTGATCCTCGCACCAGAGGCCAAGGTGGCGGAGTCGATCGTCGAGACCCTCCACTCGACGAAGCAGAACGTCCTCATCCAGAGCTTCATCTCGGAGAGCCGCGGCAAGGACATCCGCGCGCTCGTCGTCGGCGACCGGGTGGTGGCGGCGATGCGGCGGAGTGCATCGGGCGACGAGTTCCGGTCGAACGTGCACCGCGGCGGGACGGTCGAGCAGGTGACGCTGACGCCCGAGTACGAGGAGGCCGCCGTCCGTTCGGCGCAGATCATGGGCCTGCGGGTCGCGGGCGTCGACATGCTCGAGGGCAACGAGGGGCCGCTCGTGATGGAGGTCAACTCCTCCCCGGGACTCGAGGGCATCGAGCGTGCCACGGGCCTCGACATCGCCGGCGCGATCATCGACTTCATCGCGAACCAGGTGGCGTTCCCCGAGATCGACGTCCGGCAGCGGCTCTCCGTCTCGACCGGGTACGGCGTCGCCGAGCTGCTCGTGCACACCAACGCGGACCTCGTCGGGAAGACCATCAAGGAGTCCGGTCTCTGGGACCGCGACATCACCGTCCTGACGCTGCACCGCGGTTCCGGCGTCATCCCGAACCCGCGCAGCGGTGTCGTCCTCGAGCCCGGCGACCGCCTGCTCTGCTTCGGCAAGCTCGAGGAGATGCGCTCGATGATCCCCGAGCGCCGGAAGCGTCGCGCGAAGGTCCGCAAGCTGCCCAAGGAGTCGCGTCGGACCGAGGCGTGAGGCGCATCCGGAGCGCACTGTCCCCCGCCTGTCAGCGCTTCCGGATCGCGTACCCAGGCCAGATGCGGAAGTATGTGTCGGTGACGATCATGACGGAACGGCCGGTCGACCAGGCGACGAGCACCGAGACGGAGCGGCCCGGCAACGCCACGGCCAAGCACGACAACGTCGCGCTGCTCTCCGTCGCGACGACCGTGGCGGAACGCGTGACCACGTCGGCCGACATCGAGGAGAAGCTCCGCGGGGTGCTGCGACGCCTGCGCCTGCCGATGGGGTTGCTCGAGCGCGTGGCCGGGGTCAAGGAGCGCCGGAACTGGGGCGAGGGGCAGTCCTTCCAGGACGCCGCCATCGACGCCGGACGCCGGGCCATGGCCGAGGCGGGCATCCGCCCCGAGGACGTCGGGCTGCTCATCAACACGTCGGTCACCCGCCCGCACCTCGAGCCGTCGGTCGCCGTGCGCCTGCACCACGGGCTCGGCCTGCCGTCGTCCGCGATCAACTTCGACATCGCGAACGCCTGCCTCGGGTTCGTCAACGCGATGAGCGTCGCCGCGGGCATGATCGACTCCGGACAGATCAAGTACGCGCTCGTCGTGGACGGCGAGGACGCCGACCAGGTGCAGCTCAACACCATCGAGCGTCTGAACCAGGGCGGCCGCAACCGCAAGGACTTCATGAGCGAGTTCGCCAGCCTGACGCTCGGGTCCGGCGCCGCCGCGGCCGTGCTGGGTCCGGCGGACATGCACCCGGGCGGCCACCGGATCGTCGGCGGCGTCACGCGCGCGGCGACGCAGTGGTACGACCTCTGCGTCGGCAGCGTCGACGGCATGTTCACGGACGCGAAGATGCTCCTCAAGGGCGGCATGGAACTCGTCGTCGCCGCCTGGAACGAGGCGCGCTCCCACTTCGACTGGGCCGACATGGACCGCTACGTGCTCCACCAGGTCTCCGACGTCCACACGAACGCCTTCGTCGAGGCCATCGGCGTCCCGCGTGACAAGGTCCCCACCACCTACCAGCGGTTCGGCAACGTCGGTCCGGCGTCGATCCCGATCACCCTCGCGGACGAGGTCGCCCGCGGTGCGATCCGCCCCGGCGACCGGGTGTTCCTCGGCGGTGTCGGGTCCGGCATCAACACGGCGATGATGGAGCTGCGCTGGTGAGGTCCGGCCTCCCGCGCGTCGCCGCTGCCACGGCTCCGGCGACGCTCCCGCCGCCCCTGCCCGGACTCGACCCCGCCTGGTCGCGCATCGTCACGGTCCCCGCCACGGCGGGCCCAGGAGGCACGGCTCGCCCCGAGCGCTCGTGGCACCTCCTCGACACGGCCGGCTCCCTGGCCGCGCTCGGCGTGGAGCCCGTCGGCACGCTGCTGTGCGTGCACGGCAACCCGACGTGGTCGTACCTGTGGCGGTCGGTGCTCCGCGCCTCGCTCGACGTCGCCGCCGCCGGAGGCCCGGCATGGCGGGTCGTCGCGGTCGACCAGCTCGACATGGGCTTCTCGGAGCGCACCGGCGAGCAGCACGGGCTCGCGGACCGCGTGCGGGACCTCGGCGCGCTGACCGACGAACTCGGGCTGTCCGGCCCGGTCGTCACCCTCGGGCACGACTGGGGCGGGGTCGTCTCCCTCGGGTGGGCGGTGGACCACCCCGACCTCGTGATCGCGGTCACGACGTGCAACACCGCCGTGCACCAGCCGGACGACGCGCCGATCCCCGCGCCGCTCAGGCTCGCCCTCCGGCCGGAACTCCTCGGTCGCGCCACCGTCCTGACCCCGGCGTTCCTCGAGACGACCCTCGCGATCGCGCACCCGAGGCTCGACCGTCCTGCCGCCGACGCGTACCGGGCGCCCTACCGAGGGGCCGCTCGTCGCGGGGGCATCGGCGGGTTCGTGGCCGACATCCCCGTCGACGGCACCCACCCGAGCGCACCCGAGCTCGACCGGATCGCCGCGGGCGTCGCCGCGCTCGAGGTCCCCGCCCTGGTGTTGTGGGGGCCGCGCGACCCGGTGTTCCTGGAGCGCTACCTCGACGACCTCGCGGAGCGGCTGCCGCACGCGGACGTCCACCGCTTCGAGGGCGCCGGGCACCTGCTGCCGGACGACGCCGACGTCGCCGGGACGGTCTTCGAGTGGCTCGGCGACCACCTGCCGGACGGTCGCGTTCCTGCGGGTGTCGAGCCGTCCCTCCAGGCACGGCCGTCGCCCCGTCGGCCCGGTGCGCCGGAACCGGCTGGTGGGGCCCACCTCCCGGCCCCCGCCGGCGCCGACGCCGACGTGCGTCGCCCGCTCTGGGCCGCACTCGACGAGCTGCGCGACAGCGACGACGCCGCGCTCGTCGAGATGGCCGCTCCCGGCGGCCCCCGCACCGTCTCGTGGCGGTTGCTCGCCCGCCGGGTCGACGAGATCGCCGCCGGGATGGTCGACCTCGGCGTCCGCGCCGGTGACCGCGTCTCGCTCCTCGTCACCCCCGGAGCCGACCTGACCGCCGTCCTGTACGCCAGCGTGCGGATCGGGGCGGTCGTCGTCGTGGCCGACGCCGGCCTGGGGCTGCGCGGCCTGACGCGTGCGGTCCGCGGTGCCCGTCCCGACTGGATCATCGGCGCGCTGCCCGGCCTCGGGGCCGCTCGCGCGCTCGGTTGGCCCGGTCGGCGCATCGCGACGGTCTCGTTGCCGGCACCCGCGCGTCGGGCGCTCCGGGTCGAGCACTCGCTCGCCGAGGTCGCACGACGCGGCGCACAGCGACTCGCGCAGGGTGCCCCGCTGCCCGACGCGCCGTCGCCTGGGGCACCCGCCGCGGTCCTGTTCACCTCCGGGTCGACCGGTCCGGCCAAGGGCGTCGTGTACACGCACGGGCAGCTCGGGGCGGTCCGTGACACCCTCGCGGCCCAGTACGACATCGGCGTGGGCACCGGCCTCGTCGCCGGCTTCGCCCCGTTCGCGCTGCTCGGCCCCGCGCTCGGCGCGCGGTCGGTCGCACCCGACATGGACGTCACCGCTCCCCGCACCCTCACGGCACGTGCCGTCGCCGACTCGGTCACCGCGGCGGACGCCACCGTCGTGTTCCTCTCACCCGCCGCCGTCGCCAACGTCGTGGCGACCGCCGACGCGCTCACGGCGGCGGACCGTGCGGCGCTCGCTCGTGTGCGGTTGTTCCTGTCGGCCGGCGCTCCCGTCTCCGCAGCGCTGCTGACCGAGGCCACCGAGCTCATGCCGAACGCGAGCGCCCACACGCCCTACGGGATGACCGAGGGACTGCTGATGACCGACGTCGACCTGGACGGCGTGCGGGCCGCAGCAGCCGACGCCCCGGACGAGGACGGCATCTGCGTGGGCCGACCCGCCGCCGGGGTCCGCGTACTGATCGCCCCGCTGGACGACTCCGGCGACCCCTCCGGATCGCTCACCGACGCCCCCGGCGTCACGGGCGAGATCGTCGTCGCGGCCCCGCACGTCCGCGAGCGGTACGACCGGCTCTGGCGCCAGAACCGGGTGTCGCGGCTCGGCGTGGCGGATCCGCGCGGACACCGCACCGGTGACGTCGGTCACCTCGACGGCGCCGGTCGGCTGTGGGTCGAGGGACGCCTGCAGCACGTGCTCACCACGCCGGACGGGGTCGTCACGCCCGTCGGGCCCGAGCAGCGGATCGAGCGCGTCCCCGGTGTCGGCCGTGTCGGGCTCGCGGGCATCGGACCCCGCGGCACGCAGCAGGCCGTCGCCGTCGTGGAGACGATCGCCGCACGCGGCACGCGTCGGCCGGCACTCGCCCACCCCGACCTCGCTCGGGCCGTCCGAGCCGCGGCGGGCATCTCCCTGGCCGCTGTGCTGACGGTGCCCCAGCTGCCGACCGACATCCGGCACAACTCCAAGGTCGACCGCGCTCGGCTGTCCCGGTGGGCGGCCTCGGTGCTGTCCGGTGGCCGGATGGTCCGGCCGTGAGGGTCCTCGTCACCGGAGCGAGCGGGTTCCTCGGGCAGGCGACCGCCGCGGCCGTGCGCGGCGCGGGGCACGAAGTCCGGACGTTCCAGCGCCGGCCGTCCGGGGTCGAGGGTGTCTCGGACGTCCTCGGCACCATGACCGACCCCGCGGCCGTGGCACGGGCCGTCGACGGCGTCGAGGCGGTCGTCCACCTCGCCGCCAAGGTCTCGCTCGCCGGCGACCCCGCCGACTTCGTCCGCGTGAACGTGGACGGTACCCGCACGCTCGTCGAGGCCGCGCGCGGCGCCGGCGTCGGGCGGTTCGTGTTCGTCTCGTCGCCGTCGGTCGCGCACACCGGGTTCTCACTCGTCGGAGCCGACGCCGGGCCCGCCGAACCGGAGCGGGCCCGGGGCGACTACGCCCGCACGAAGGCCGCGGCCGAGCTGCTCGCGCTCGCGGCCGACGCACCTGGGTTCGCCGTCGTCGCCGTCCGGCCACACCTCGTGTGGGGACCCGGCGACACGCAGCTCGTCGGGCGGATCGTCGACCGCGCTCGCACCGGCCGCTTACCGTTGCTCGACTCCGGCGCGGCGCTCATCGACACGCTCTACGTCGACAACGCCGCGTCCGCGATGGTCGCAGCGCTCGACCACGTCACCGACGACGGCGTCCACGGCAACGCCTACGTCGTCACGAACGGGGAGCCCCGACCGGTCGCCGACCTGCTCGCGGAGATCTGCACGGCCTCCGGCGTCCCGGCGCCGCGAGTGCACGTGCCGGCGGCGGTGGCCCGGGTGGCCGGGTCGCTCGTCGAGGCGGTGTGGCGGGTGCGTCCGGGCGAGGACGAGCCGCCGATGACCCGCTTCCTCGCCGAGCAGCTCTCGACGGCGCACTGGTTCGACCAGCGGCGCACCCGGCACGACCTCCGGTGGACGCCCGCGGTGTCGATCGACGAGGGGCTCGGCCGGCTCGCTGCCGCTCAGGCCTCGTCGGCGGCGACGTAGACCCAGGCCGTGGTGCCCGACGCCAGCGTCACCTCGATGCGCTGGTAGTCCGCGACCTCGTAGTCGTCGACGGCACGCATCTGCCACTGGTAGCCGAGCGAGAGCGTCGCGCCGTCGACGCGGTCGTCCGTCGTCCCACGGCGGAGGATCGGGTGCCGGTCCGAGCCGCTCGTCCGGATCACCGCCGGGTCGGTGATCGTCACCCAGTCGAGCCGCCAGCCGGGGAGCGAATCCTCGGCGGTCGGCACCGGCCCGCCGAACAGCGTCTCCTGCACCTCGGGCTGACGGAGGGTGCCGTAGGAGAACACGACGTTCACGCCGACGTTCGGGGACGGGCGACGCGGGCGGCCGGGAGCGATCGACGGCGCGGATGTCCACACGATCGCGCCGGCGAGTCCGGTCAGGCCGAGGTGGAGCAGCCCGATGACGCCGAGCACGCTGCCCCAGACGATGCCCGAGGCGTCGCCGGGGCAGCCGTACTCCGGCCAGGTCTCGCCCGCGCCGAGACATCCGTACCGGTTCGAGAGTCCGACGACCAGGCCGACGAGACCGACGACGAAGCAGAGCAGCGCGAACGCGCCGAGACCGATGACCCATCGCTGGGCGGGGGAAGGACGACGCACGAGGCGACCGTAGCGGACGCCAGGCGCGGGGCACGTGACCCAGATCGGGTCACGCGCACCGCGCCTCCTGGCCCGTCAGCCGGTGAAGCGGTTCCAGAGCTCCGTGACGATCGGCCACACGTCTCCAGCGCGGTCCGCCGAACCGACCGCCACCAGGACGATCGGGATCGCGGTCACGGCGATGCTGACCAGGACGGCGAGCACGACGGCGATCGTCGCCGTGGTGGTGTGCCGTCGGGTGAAGGCCAGGAGCAGCAGTCCCAGGACGACGACGGCCCCGAGCAGCGCCACGATCGTCACCCGGACGAACGGGAACGGCACGAGTCCCGCGGTGCTGGCGGTGACCCCGCCGAGGAACCCGACGAGCGGCAGGAACGCTCCGAGCAGTGTCCCGAGGACCAGGACGACGCCGATGCCGCCCGCGATCCAGACGCCGCGGGGTCGGGGCCGCCGGAGCTTCGTCCGACGGTTGCCCGACCACGCGGTGGTCACGAGCGGTCCTGGCGTGGTGGAGCGGCCTGCGCGTCGGTGTCCGCCGCCTGCGCTGCGGCGTCGGCTGACGCTGCCGCCGCAGCCGCTGCGTCCTCCGCGGCTGCACGGTCTGCAGGCGCAGTGGACTCCGCTGCGGTCGGCGCGGCCGCGGCGTCGACGACCGCATCGCGTGCGCCGGCTGCGGCGTCCTTCGCCGAGTCGGCGGCGTCCGCTGCGAGCTCCGAGGACCGGACGAGCGTCTCCGCTGCCGCGTCCCGGACGTTCCCGGTGGTCTCCGCGGCGCTGTCGACGGCGCGCTTCGTGGCGTCGGCGGTCGCGTCCGCCGCACGACGGGTCGCGTCAGCGGTGGCGTCCGCCGCACGGCGGGTCGCGTCGGCAGTGGCCTCCGCGGCGTCGCGGGTGGCGTCGGCGGCCTGACGGGCGACGTCGGCCGTCGCGTCCGCGGTGCGCTTCGTCACGTCGGCCGTGGCGGACGCAGCGCGCTTCGTGGCGTCGGCGGTGACCGTCGCGGCCTCCTTGAGTGCCTCACCCGTGGCGTCGCCGGCCCGCTTGGTGGCGTCGACCGTCGCGGTCGCGGCCTGCTTGACCGCGTCGCCGGTGGCCTCTGCCGCTCGGCCGAGCGGCGACGGCTCGTCGTCGAACGGGCCGTGCACGTCGAGGACGCGGACGTCGACGGATGTCGGGACGTCGGAGAGCTGACGCGTGGCCGCCGTCACCTGCTTGCGGACCTCGTCGGCGACGGCGATCACCGGGTGCGGGTAGCTGACGACGACGGAGACGCGCACGCCGAGCGCGCCGTCCTCGTCGTCGACCTGGACCCCGGCGGTGCCGGCGCTGCGGCCGAGCTGCTGCCGGAGCTGGTCGGCGGCACGGGCGGCGATCCCGCCGAGGTGGTGCACGCCGGGGACGCCCAGTGCGGTCTCCGCCGCGGTCCGGGCAACGACCGCCACGGTGCTCGCGTCCTCGGAGAGCGGCTCGGTGAGCTCCGCGGGCAGGGGCACCTCGGTGACCTGTGTGTGCGCATTCGGGTCGTGCTGCATGGTTCCTCCTCGTTCGGTCCGCCGGAACGCGTCGGGGCACTCGACCAGGCGAGTGCCCCGACACGGTTCGTGCGTCCTACTTCCCGAAGACGTCCTTGACGTCCTCGCCGGTCTGCTTGACGCTGGCGGCGGCCTGGTCCTTCTTGCCCTCGGCGACCTTCGAGTCGTCATCGGTCGCCTTGCCGACCGCTTCCTTCGCCTTGCCGGCGAGGTCCTGCGCAGCGTTCTTGATCTTGTCGTCGAGTCCCATGACGGTTCCTTTCTCCGGTCGGGCGTGCGCCCGGTTGATGGTGATCTCGTGGGCCGGGAGGCCCGGGTCGAGTCCGCCTGACGGCCGTCAGTGGACGCGGGTGGACTTCGCGAGGGCAGAACGGGTTCCGCCGGTGAGGTGCACGAGGACGGGCACCTGGCGACCGAGGGTCCGGTCCAGCACGGCGACGGCTCGGTCGACGGCATCGAGGACGGTGACGGCGTCACCGCCGCGGCGGACCGCGACGCGGATCCGAGCAGCACGCTGTCGTCGGACGAGGTACGTGTCGACACGGGAGCCCACGATGTCCCGAACGCCGTCGAGCTCGTGTTCCACCACGTCACGGACGAGCGCGACGTTGACCGTGACGGCGTCGTCGCCGGAGCGTTCCCGCACGGCGACGGAGGTGCCGCCGCCGCCGCGGGTGAACACCCACACGAGCGCGAGGACGATCACCACGGCACAGGCCGCGACGACGATCCAGAGCGACGACGCGGGCACGTCGAGGCTGCGGGGGAGTTCGACGGAGCCGGAGATCGCGTCGCGGACGGCCGGGAGCACTCCCGCTCCGATGACCACACCGACGACGATCGCGACGACGCCGAGGATGAAGAGGATGATCCGGTTGAGGGTCCGGTTGCTCTTGGTCATGCGAGGGTTCCCTTCTCCTCGACCGTGACGGTCACCCGTCGGCCGAAGCGTTCGTCCAGACCCGACAGGCGGTCCCGGACGGCGTCGCGGACGACGGCGTCGTCGACGGGGATCCCGCTGACGGGCACCACGCGGACGTGGGTCTTCCGACCGCGCGCGGTGGCGGACGCGTTGCCCTCGGGGACGCGCGCGGCCATGCCGGCAGCGTTGGCGGCCGTCGACGCGAGGATGCGGGTGTCGATGACGACGGCGCCGCGGTCGTGGTCGATGACGGAACGGTGCTGGCGGCCGGGCTTCAGGGCCAGGACCACGAGCACCACACCGAGGACCACGAGGACGACGGCGATCACCTCGGCGATCGTGACGAACGCGGCGTCCGGGCGGAGCGCGGCGTCGACCACGGTCTGCGGATCGGCGATCAGCGGGGGCCGGCCGATGCCGGCGAGGACCGCTTCGGTGCCGATCCAGGCGGCCACCAGGGCGAGCACCACGAGCGACACCGCGACTGCGGTGGAGCGGGAGCGGTGCACGCTCCGACGACGGATGCGTCGTTCGACGGAACCGTTGCTCATGGTGGCCTCCTAGGCGATCCGGGACTCGCGCTCGCGCACGATCCCCGTGAGTTCGATGTGGGCACTGCCGACGCGGCGGCCGGTGAGTTCACCCACGCGACCCTTGACCTCCTCGGCGACCCGGGCGGATCGGGTGACGATGTCGTCGCCCGCCCGGATGGGACCGGTGATGTCGAGGGCGAGTGCGCCGGACGCGTCGCCGAGTCCGACCCGCACCCGCTTGGCGGGGGCGCCGAGCCGTTCGGCTGCGACGGCCCGCGCCAGCGAGGTCAGTGCGCGAGCGGTGATCTCGACGCGGCCCGGGACGTCCGGGCCGGCGCTCACCGGGAGCTCCGGCGTCCGGTCAGCACGTCGGCGAGGGCACCGCGGTCGATGCGGCCGGTGACGAGCGCGGCCACGAGGGCCCCGACGGCACCGAACACGACCACGAGCACGAAGCCCCAGAAGCCGAACTGCAGCGCCACGACGGCGAGGATGGCCCCGATGAGGGCGCCGATCAGTGTGTTGCTCATGCGACTCGCGCTTCCTTCTTCTCGTCGTCCTTGTCGTCGTCGTCGCCCGGGATGTAGACGTCCTGGACGGTCACGTTGACCTCGGCGACCTCCATGCCGACGATCTGCTCGAGGGCACGGGCGACACCGGCACGGACGCCGTCCGCGACCTGCTGCAGCGCGACCGGGTACTCGGCGACGATCACGATGTCCGCGGCGACCTGCTTCTCGCCGACCTCGACCTTGACGCCCTGGCCGAAGTCGCGCTGGCCGATGGCGTCGCGGATGGCGCCGATGGCCCGTGCGGCGCCGTTGCCGAGGGAGTGCACGCCGTTGACCTCGCGTGCGGCGATGCCGGCGACCTTCGACACGACGGTGTCGTCGATGACGGTCTTGCCGGTCACGCTGCCGGTCGTGGCGGCGGCGCGGCCCGCCGCGGTGGCGGTGGTGGCCGGGGTGGTGGTCGTGGTGTCAGCCATGTTCGTTCCTTCCGTTGTCCCGCCGGGCGTTCCCAGCGGTTGCTGTTCACGGATGAGACGGGGCTCACCAGACGTTCGTCACACGGCAGTGATCGGATTCAGGAACTTTCCAGTGGAGCGGCGGAAACGCCGGTTCCACGTACCCCGGCTGCCGGGACGCTCAGTTCCCGGCGCCGTTTCCGTCCGCCTGGTTGCGCTCTGCAGCATCGCGGATCGAACGCACGGCCGTCATCGGGGACTCGCCCCGTTCCTCCAGGAAGAGCTGCTGGAGCCGACGCGGACGGACGCCGGCCGCGTCCGAGATCGCCTGCAGCGTCAGGCGCTCGTCCGGGTGCGACTCGATGAACGCGACGGCGCGGCGCAGCCGCCAGGAGGCGCGGCCCGGCCCGGCAGCGCGTGAGGCGCGGAGCGTCGCGGCCGGGTCCTCGCCGAACCGGTCGCGGTACATGACGGCGAGGCGGCCGTGGTTCGTGAAGCCCCACCGTCGGGCGATCTCGGTGACGCTCTCGTGGCCGTCCGCTCGCAGCAGTTCGCGCCGGACGCGGTCGAGTCGGTGGTCGCGGAGGAACCGGTGCGGTGTCGAGCCGAGCGTCCGCGCGAAGACGTCCTGCAGTCCGCGCTGGCTGAGTCCGCACGCGGCGGCGATGTCGGGGACCGACGGACGGTCGACGGCGCGTTCCTCGATGAACCGCACCGCGTCGCGCAGCCGGTTCGCGACCGGGACGTCCGATCCACGGTTCCGGATCGGGAAGGTGTCGAGGACGACGACGGCGAGCCGTCGGTTGAGCGCGGTCCGCATCGGTCCGAGCACCCGGTCGTCGACGAGCATCGGACCGATGTCGCGGACGAGGTGCCGCAGCGGCTCCTGGCGGGCGACGGCCTCGTCCTGCTGGTCGAACAGGAGCGGGCCGTCGGGCAGCGCGAAGCCGAGGTCGCGCCCGACCTCGCGGAGGAACCGGTCGGCGATGTGCACCCCGTTGTAGACGGTACCCGTCGACTCGAAGCGGTAGGCCTCGGACGCCGAGGCGATGTACGGGCTCCCCGGTTCGACCACGCGGGAACGGTCCGCGAAGTGCATCTCGAGCTGGCCCTTGGTGAGCCAGAACACGACGTGGTCGTCCCGCGGGCCGATCACCCCGCCGCGTCTGCCGCCCTCGGCGCGCATCGTGCGGAGGGTCAGGTCGTCGTCCCCCACGACCGTGTACTCGTAGCGGGTGTCCTCGGTCGCGAAGGTCTCCGAAGCGAAGGCCGAGCCGTGGTACTCAGCCTCGAAGATGTCGGAGTAGTCCGAGCCGTCGGCGTCGGCGAACCGCAGCCTGCGGAATCCGTTCGTCGCCGTCTCGGTCATGGGCGCATCATCGCACGCAGGTCCGAGGGTTGCGTCGACAGTGCGGGGCTATACCCTAGGGGGGTACCGTACCGACCACGACGGAGGCCAGCATGCACGAACACGTCGGCTACATCGGCGACAAGGACGACCTGCTCAAGCGACTCCGTCGCGCCGAGGGCCAAGTCCGCGGAATCGCCCGCATGGTCGAGGACGAGACGTACTGCATCGACGTCCTCACCCAGATCTCCGCCGCGAACCGTGCGCTCGAGCGTGTCGCGCTGTCGCTGTTGGAGGACCACCTCAAGCACTGCGTCGCAGAGGCCGTGGCCGAGGGCGGCGACGCTGCCGACGCCAAGGTCCGCGAAGCCAGCGACGCCATCGCCCGACTCGTCCGCTCCTGAAGGGAACCACCATGAACACCGAACTGCTGCTCGTCGAGGGCATGACCTGCGACCACTGCGTGATGAGCGTCACCGAGGAACTCTCCGAGCTCGACGGCGTGTCCGATGTCCGCGTGCGACTCGTCCCCGGCGGCGAGTCCGAGGTCACGGTGACGTCCGACGCCCCGGTGGCGCCCGAGGCCCTCCGTGCCGCGGTCACCGAGGCCGGCTACGAGGTCGTGCGGTCGTGACCGACGGCGTCGTCGAACTCGACATCACGGGGATGACCTGCGCCTCGTGCGCGAACCGCATCGAGCGGAAGCTCGGCAAGCTCCCCGGCGTCACGGCGACCGTGAACTACGCGACCGAGAAGGCCACGGTCTCCGGCAGCTCGGACACCGGCGCGCTCATCGCGGCCGTGGAATCGGCCGGGTACGGGGCCTCCGTGCCCGCCCCGCCCACACCGGCCGAGCCCGCCGCTCCCCGCGGGGACGACGCGTCCACAGCCCTCCGGCAGCGTCTGGTCGTCTCGGCCGTCCTCGCCGTCCCTGTCGTCGTCCTGTCGATGGTGCCCGTGCTGCAGTTCCCGAACTGGCAGTGGCTGACGCTCGCACTCGCCGCCCCCGTCGCCGTGTGGGGAGCCCTGCCCTTCCACCGTGCCGCGTGCGTGAACGCCCGGCACGGTGCCGCGACCATGGACACCCTCGTGAGCGTCGGCGTCCTCGCCGCGTTCGGCTGGTCGCTGTACGCGCTGTTCCTCGGCGACGCCGGGATGCCCGGCATGCACATGACCTTCTCGTGGTTCGCCACCGACCCCGAGGCGAGCGACCTCTACCTCGAGGTCGCGTCCGCCGTGACCGTGTTCATCCTCGCCGGACGCTACATGGAGGCCCGCGCGAAGCAGCAGTCCGGCGCAGCGCTCCGCGCCCTCCTCGAACTCGGGGCGAAGGACGCGACGGTGCTCCGCGGGGACTCCGAGTCGCGCGTGCCCGCTGCCTCGCTCGTGGTCGGCGACGTGGTCGTCGTCCGGCCGGGGGAGCGGATCCCGAGCGACGGGACCGTGCGCGAGGGGTCGTCAGCCGTCGACCTCAGCATGCTCACGGGCGAGTCCGTCCCGGTCGAGGTCCGCCCCGGCGACGACGTCACCGGTGCCACGATCAACGTCGGCGGCCGACTCGTGGTCACGATCACCCGTGTCGGCGCCGACACCGAGCTCGCGCGGATGGCCCGCCTCGTCGAGGACGCGCAGACCGGGAAGGCCGAGGTCCAGCGCCTCGCCGACCGCGTCTCCGGCGTCTTCGTCCCGATCGTCATCGGGCTCGCCGTGCTGGCCTTCGTCGGCTGGCTCGTCGTCGGCGGCTCGCTGACGGCGGCCTTCACCGCAGCGGTCGCCACGCTCATCATCGCCTGCCCCTGCGCGCTCGGGCTCGCGACCCCGACGGCGCTCCTCGTCGGGACCGGGCGGGGGTCGCAGCTCGGGATCCTCATCGGCGGTCCGCAAGCCCTCGAACAGACCCACGGTGTGGACACGATCGTCCTCGACAAGACCGGCACCGTCACCACCGGGTCGATGGCCCTCCGCTCGGTCACCGCTGCGCCCGACGTCGACGACGACGCCGTCCTCCGGCTCGCCGCCGCGGTCGAGGACGGCTCGGAGCACCCCGTCGCACGGGCGATCGTCACCGCGGCCCGGACCCGCGGGCTCGACGTCCTCGGTGCGACGCAGTTCACCGCGACCCCCGGTGCCGGCGTCCAGGCGGTCGTCGACGGCGAGGTCGTCCTGGTCGGGACCGTCGACTGGCTCGAGGCGTCGTGGGCGGTCACGGTGCCCGCCGCCGTCGCGCAGTCGGTCCGTGACGCCGAGGCGGACGGCGGCACGGCGGTCGTCGTCGCGACGGCGGGACGGGCGCTCGGCGTGGTCGTCGTCGCGGACACGGTCAAGCCCGAGGCAGCGGGTGCCGTCCGGCGCTTCGCGGAGCTCGGGCTGCACGCGGTGCTGCTCACCGGCGACAACGAGGGCGCTGCACGTGCCGTCGCGGCCGAGGTCGGCATCGACGAGGTGCACGCGCGAGCCACCCCGGCGTCGAAGCTCGAGACCGTCCGACGGCTGCAGGCCCAGGGGCACCGCGTGGCGATGGTCGGGGACGGCGTGAACGACGCCGCAGCACTCGCCGCCGCCGACCTCGGCATCGCGATGGGCGCCGGCACGGACGCGGCGATCGCAGCGAGCGATATCACGGTGGTCAGCGGCCGCCTGACGGTCGTGGCCGAGGCGATCCGGTTGTCCCGAGCAACCCTGCGGACGATCAAGGGGAACCTGTTCTGGGCCTTCGCGTACAACGTCGCGGCGATCCCGCTCGCGATGGCGGGGCTGCTGAACCCGGTGCTCGCCGGAGCGGCGATGGCGTTCTCGTCCGTCTTCGTCGTGACGAACAGCCTGCGCCTGCGCCGCTTCACCCCGCTGCCCGGGTGACGCGCGCAGCGAACGCACCCGCGCCTGCCGTCCAGCGGTGCACGCCACCCGTCGGACGGCGCTACGCTCGGAGACGGTCCGCGACGCAGCGCTGCGGTGACCCGCGGGCTTGTACGTCTTGAAGGTGATCCCAGGAGGACCCAAGTGACCGAATCCGCTCCCGTCGACCCCACATCGACCGACGGCTGGAAGAAGCTGGCGCAGATCGCCGACGGCTTCACCCCGGACCTGCGAGGGTGGTTCGACACCGACCCCGGTCGTGCCGAGCGCTACACGTTCCAGGCAGCCGACCTGACCGTGGACCTGTCGAAGGGCCTCGTCACCGACGAGATCCTCCAGGACCTGCTGCAGGTCGCGAAGGACACCGGCGTCGCCGAGCGCTTCCAGGCGATGCTCGCCGGTGAGCACATCAACGCCACCGAGGACCGCGCCGTCCTGCACACCGCCCTCCGCCGCCCGAAGGGTGCCTCGCCGGCGCTCGTCGTCGACGGCCAGGACGTCGACGCCGACGTACACGCCACGCTGGACAAGGTCTACGCCTTCGCGACGAAGGTCCGCGACGGCTCCTGGACCGGCGTCACCGGCAAGCGCATCGAGACCGTCGTGAACATCGGCATCGGCGGCTCGGACCTCGGCCCGGTCATGGTCTACGAGGCACTCAAGCCGTACGTGCAGGCCGGGCTCGAGGCGCGCTTCGTCTCGAACATCGACCCCGCGGACATCTACGAGAAGACCGCGGACCTCGACCCCGAGACCACGCTCTTCATCGTCGCGTCGAAGACCTTCGGCACGCTCGAGACCCTCACGAACGCCCGCCTTGCGCGGCAGTGGCTGTGGGAGCGGCTGGGCCTGACCGACTCGAGCGACGACGAGAAGTCGAACGCCGTGGCGAAGCACTTCGTCGCCGTCTCGACCGCGCTCGACAAGGTCGCCGCGTTCGGCATCGACCCCGAGAACGCCTTCGGCTTCTGGGACTGGGTGGGCGGCCGCTACTCCGTCGACTCCGCCATCGGCACGAGCGTCGTCATCGCGATCGGCCCGGAGAACTGGGAGCAGTTCCTCGCCGGGTTCCACGCGATCGACGAGCACGTCCGCACCACGCCGCTCGAGCAGAACGTCCCCGTCCTGATGGGGCTGCTCAACGTCTGGTACTCGAACTTCCTCGGCGCCCAGAGCCACGCGGTCCTGCCGTACACGCAGTACCTGCACCGTTTCGCCGCGTACCTGCAGCAGCTCACCATGGAGTCGAACGGCAAGCGCGTCCGCTGGGACGGCTCGCCCGTGACCACCGAGACCGGTGAGGTCTTCTGGGGGGAACCGGGCACGAACGGTCAGCACGCGTTCTACCAGCTCATCCACCAGGGCACGCGGCTCATCCCGACCGACTTCATCACGGTCGCGAAGCCCGCTCGTCCGCTGAAGGACGAGACCGGCGACGGGAAGGCCGTGCAGCCCGGACAGGACGTGCACGCGCTGTTCCTCGCGAACTTCTTCGCGCAGACGAAGGCGCTCGCGTTCGGCAAGACGGCGGACGAGGTCCGCGCCGAGGGCACCACGGACGAGGCGATCGTCTCGGCCCGCACCTTCACGGGCAACAAGCCGTCGACGTCGATCCTCGCGCCGGAGCTCACCCCGAGCGTGCTCGGCCAGCTCATCGCCCTCTACGAGCACATCGTGTTCACCGAGGGCACCATCTGGGGCATCGACTCGTTCGACCAGTGGGGCGTGGAGCTCGGCAAGCAGCTGGCGCTGCAGATCGCTCCGGCGGTCGACGGCGACCAGGCTGCGCTGGACGCGCAGGACTCCTCGACGAAGGCGCTCATCGCCAAGTACCTGGAGCTGCGCGGCGAGTGACGCACGCACCTGACTGACAGGAGGCGCGGTGCCAGGCGGCACCGCGCCTCCCGTCCGTCTGCTGGTCGCGTCGGTGCCGCCAGAGCGACAGGTCCCCGGGTTCGGTGCGCGTCCCTCTCGCGAAGGCGACAGATGCGCGTCGGCGCCAGGCGGGAGGGTGTCGCTTTCGCGAGCCGTGGCAGCTGGGCCGAGGCCACGGCGCGGTTCGTGTGCGGCGCTGTCGGCCGCACGGGTTACCGTCGGTGCATGGAGCGTTCGGAGATCCTCGCCGCGGCGGCTGCCGCGCACGCCGCCCGCATCGCCGAAGCCGGCGGTGACGACGCCGCCGCGCGGGAACGGGCCGAGCTCGTCCGGAAGCGCGCGGACGGGCTCGTGGACCGGATCGAGCGGAGCGAGGCGGCTGACGACGCCGCGCGAGACGCCGATCGTCGGCGGGCTGGAGAGGCCGACCGTGCCGCCTCGCGAACAGAGGGCTCGCTCTCGGACTGGCACCGGATGGGCACGCGGCGCGGGGTCTCGCCCGACGAGCAGGTCCGCACGGCGTGGACGGTCGCGGGCGTGCCGGAACCGGGTGACGCTCGGGCGCTCGCGAACATCCTGTTGTCGACCGCGGGTCACGCCGGACGCGTCGCCGACGCCGCGCGGAAGAACCCGCGACTCTCGGGTGCCGCGAGCGCCGCTGCTCGACGCACGGTCCGGCGCTACACGGACCACGGAGCGGACATGGCCTCGCTGGGGGACGTGCTCGACGAACCGGGCCGCGACACGGAGTGATCCGTGACCAGGGCTTTCATGGAGCGATCCAATCGTTCTGTTGTCTTCATGACCGATTGACAGGACATGAAATCGGGTTACGATCCTTCCAAGCGATGCAGCCTGATCACTGACGAAGGAGTCACCCGCATGGTCGACATCAAACCGACAGCCCCGAGCGTCCCGCTCCCGCCGGTCGGACAGGGACCGCACGTCCGCCGCCTCGGCGTCCTCGCCCTCGTCGCCACCTTCGGTGGTCTGCTCTTCGGGTACGACACCGGCGTGATCAACGGCGCGCTCCTGCCGATGAAGCAGGAGCTCGGCCTGACGAACCTCACCGAGGGTGTCGTCACGAGCTCGCTGCTCTTCGGTGCCGCGATCGGTGCCATGCTCGGCGGTCGGATCGCGGACGGCTGGGGGCGTCGCAAGACGATCATCCTGCTCGCGGTCACGTTCTTCGTCGGCACGCTGATCTGCGTCTTCGCGCCGGTCTTCGGCGTGATGGTGGTCGGTCGCGTCCTGCTCGGCCTGGCGGTCGGTGGTGCGTCGACGGTCGTCCCGGTGTTCCTCGCCGAACTCGCCCCCTACGAGATCCGCGGATCGCTGTCCGGCCGCAACGAGCTCATGATCGTCATCGGCCAGCTCGCCGCCTTCGTCGTGAACGCGATCATCGGCAACCTCTGGGGTGAGGGCAACGGCGTCTGGCGCGTCATGCTCGCGGTCTGCGCGCTCCCCGCGATCGCACTCTTCATCGGCATGCTCCGCGTCCCCGAGTCGCCGCGCTGGCTCGCGTCGAAGGGTCGCAACGCCGAGGCGCTCGAGGTCCTCGGACAGATCCGCTCGAAGGAACGGGCCGAGGCCGAGCTCGAGGACATCAAGCGTTCGAACGAGTTCGAGGCGAAGGTCCAGCAGCAGAGCGGCTGGCGCACCCTGCTCGGCAACAAGTGGCTGATCCGCATCGTGCTCATCGGCGCCGGCATCGGCGTCGCCCAGCAGCTCACCGGCATCAACTCGATCATGTACTACGGCCAGACCGTGCTCATCGAGTCGGGCTTCCAGCAGTCGGCGGCGCTCATCGCGAACATCGCTCCCGGCATCATCGCGGTCATCGGTGGCGTCATCGCGATCTACAACATGGAGAAGATCAACCGGCGCACGACGCTCATCCTGGGCTACTCGCTGACGACGGTCTGCCACTTCCTCATCGGCATCGCCTCGATGACCCTCGTCGAGGGCAACCCGGCTCGCCCGTGGGTCATCCTGTTCCTGGTCGTCGCGTTCGTGGGCTCCATGCAGACGTTCCTCAACATCGCCACGTGGGTGATCCTCTCCGAGATCTTCCCGACGCAGATCCGTGCGCTCGGCATGGGCATCTCGGTGTTCTGCCTCTGGATCGCGAACGCGTTCCTCGGGCTGTACTTCCCCACGATCGTGGCCGCGACCGGCATCACCGGCACCTTCTTCGGCTTCGCGATCGTGGGCGTGCTGGCACTGCTCTTCATCTGGAAGTTCGTCCCGGAGAGCCGCGGCCGCACCCTGGAAGAGGTCGAGGAGGGCGTCACCACCGGCAACATCTTCACGGTCCCCGCGAAGAAGGCGGGGCGGTAGACCCGACCGGAAGAGGGTCGGG
>NZ_JAUZED010000044.1 GCF_030705415.1 Curtobacterium sp. A7_M15
GGGGTGCCGCGGCGCTGCGGGCGGGGCGGGTGCGTGCGGGGCGGGTGCGCGCGGCGGGCGTTGGGTGCGAGGTTCCGCGCAGTGTGCGAGGTCGTCTGGGTCCCACAGTGCGTGCAACCTCGCACAGTGGGCGGCCCCACGCGCGCACATCGCACCGTGCGAGAGGCGCCGCACCCGCTCGATCCGCATGAACGCGGGGGACACGCCCGGTGAACGAGAAGGATTTTGGCGGATGCCCTCGGGTTCGTATAGAGTTTACGTCGTCGCCGCGACAGCGGGTCAGACAAGTGCGGATGTGGCGCAGTGGTAGCGCATCACCTTGCCAAGGTGAGGGTCGCGAGTTCGAATCTCGTCATCCGCTCGAGTGTGGTCTTCTCAGGAAGCCCACGACTCACCAGAGGGTATCCCACCGTTCGGGTACTCACGGAGACGTGAACCTCGATGGTGGGGTGGCCGAGAGGCTAGGCAGCGGCCTGCAAAGCCGTCCACGCGGGTTCGAATCCCGTCCCCACCTCCAGCTCCACACTCCTCTGGGCGATTGGCGCAGCGGTAGCGCGCTTCCCTGACACGGAAGAGGTCACTGGTTCGATCCCAGTATCGCCCACAGAAGAATGCCCCCGGCAGGTCCAAGCGGACTGGTCGGGGGCTTTCGCGTTCCCCGCACTGGTCTGGCGGTGTTCGCTCGTTCAGCCCCCTGCACCGACCAGGAACTCGGCCGCTGCCGCTCCGCCCTCGGTGGTCAGACTCCAGGTCGGCCGGGCGAAGTCCTCGCGCTGCAGGCGCACCCGGACCTCGTCGACGACCTCGTCGGCTCGGGTCTGGGCGCGGCTGACCCCGTTGACTTCGTAGCCGAGCTTCGCGGACACCCGGAGCGACGGCGCGTTCCAGGCGACGGCACTCGATTCCGCCCACTCGGCTCCGAGGTGGTCGAACGCGAACAGCAGCAGCGCGGCTCGCATCTCCGTCCCGAGTCCTCGTCCCTGACTCCCGAGTGCCAGCCACGATCCGCTCTCGACCGTCCGGCGTGCGGCGAAGTGGCGAGCATGCAGCTCCTGCACCCCGATCGGCGTGCCCTGCTGGAGCACGGTGAAGCTCACGCCCCACCCATCCCGGGTCACACCGGCCCGGAGCTTCCAGTGGTACTGGGCCAGCGAACGAGCGAGGGTCGTCGGCGCTGCGTCCGTCCAGGGGACCCCGAACGGCATGCGGGCCGGATCGTGCACGCCCGACAGAGCAGCGTCGACGAGCCCGGGGAGGTCGTCGTCGCGCAGGGGGCGCAGTTCCAGCCGAGGCGTGGTGAGCCGGAGGCCGAACAAGGGCCAGACGTGGTCGAGGTCCATCGCCCAACGATACGAGCGCGACCCGGACCGTTACGGTCGCTTCCGGTCGGAGCGACCCGAGCGTGACTTCCTCGCCTCGATGGACCTCATCCGTCACGCAGTGCCGGGAGTTCCCGTTCCGTCTGCGCGACCTGGGTGAGCTTGGCGGCGAGCGGACGGAAGGGCCGGGACAGCAGTACCTTGTCGGCGACCCGGCGCGCCGCGAGCCCGACGTGCGTCTGCGGGTAGGCGAAGGCCGTGATGCCGCGCGGCAGCTGCTGGACGTCGTCGACCAGGGGACGCATCCACGTCTCGTACGCGGTCAGGGCAGCGGGTTGGTCGTCGGCCGACGCGGCGAGTTCGGCCGCCAGGACGTACCCGGCGGTGAGGGCGAGCGATGCGCCGCCCCCGCCCATCGGTGTCACACACCACGCCGCGTCACCGGCCATCACGACGCGGCCTCGGTGCCAGGTCCGCATGCGCACCTGCTGCAGTTGATCGACGTAGACGTCGTCGGACGTCTCGAGGGCGTCGAGGATGCGCGGCGCCTCCCACGCTGCTCCGTCGTACCGCTCGCGCACGGCGGCGAGCATCTCGGGACGTGGGCGACCGAGGAGATCGCCACCCGGTGAGTACGCGAGGATCGCACGGATCGTTCCGTACGGGTCGGGCCGGAGGTGGACCTGCCGACCGCCGACCGCGTTGTGCCAGCGCCAGCGGTCGTCGTCCCCGTCGGTCCGAGGGATCGTCCCGAAGACCATCGTGACGTCGAGGTCGCGCTCCTCGACCTCGTCGCCCGTGAAGAGGAGTCGACGCGTGGAGGAGCGGACGCCCTCGGCGACGACGAGCAGATCTGCGTCGAGTGTCCGGCCGTCCGAGAGTCGCACCGTGACGGCGTCGTCCCGGTCATCGACCGCCACGATGCTCTGGCCGTACACGAACTCGACGCCCTCGGGGAGGTGGTCGAGCACCACCCGCGCGAGGTCGCCGCGGAGGACCTCGAGCTCCGCGGTCGCGCCGTCCGTCCCGTCCGAGGGCAGTTCCGCCGTCACCTTCCCGAGGGAATCGACGAGGACCGTCCCGGTCTCGGTGGTGTTCTTCGCCTTCACGGCATCGAAGATGCCCATCCGGCGGAGGACGTCCCTCGCGACCCCGCGGACGTCGACGTTCTGGCCACCGTCCCGGAACGAGTCGGCGCGTTCGACGACGGTGACCCGCCAGCCCGTGCGGCGCAGCCAGTAGGCCACCGAGAGCCCGGCGATACTGGCTCCCGAGACGATCGCGGCGCGTTGTTCCATGGCTCCTCCTCGAATGTGTCTCTACAGTAAAGCGACTGCACATTGAAGGAGTCTGATGGAGAACATCTTCGACACGACCTGGTCCGTGCCCCAGGTCGAGGTCATGCAGGCGCTCCGCGACTGGGCGGTGGCGTTCACGGAGCTGAACCAGCAGATGGCGGCGTGGCTCGACCTGCCGACCACCGACGCCAACGCGCTCGGCCAGGTCCTCTGGGCTGCGTCGGCAGGGGAGCCGCTCTCTCCCGCGCGGCTCGGACAGCTCATCGGCATGACCTCCGGGTCGGTGACGGTCCTGGTCGACCGCCTCGAGGGAGCCGGCTTGATCGCCCGGAGCCGCGAGCACACCGACCGACGGCGGGTGACGCTCCGCCCGACCGCGGCAGCGGAGGACCGAGCGCGCGCGTTCGCGGAGCGGTCGAGCGACGAGATCGCCGCGGTGCTCCGACACACCGACGACGACGTCTTGCGTCAGGCAACCCTCTTCCTGCGCACGATCACCGGTGCGGCGACCGCGTCAGCCCGACGCCTCCGCGGAACGCCGCCCCCTGCCGAACCGGAGCGCTGAGCATCAGAAGCCGATGTCGACGAGGGCGACCGGTGTCCTGTGGCCGTCCTGTTCGCGGGCGCGCGGTGCGGGCCGATCTTCGTCACGACGCCGGAACCGAAGGATCGGGCCGCCAACGGCCACGTCCATCGTCCTCGGCGCCTTCTCCGGCGCAGTCCTCCGTGTGGTGACGGAGCGCATCGCTCCTACACTGGGCTTCGTGACGAGAGGCCTCCCGCAGCGACGCTCACTCCGACGTCCGAAGCCCTTCTCGGGCGAGCAGGTCTGGATCGTGCAACACGACGAGACACCGCACAACACCGTCCTGGGCGTCTTCGCCACGGACGACGAGGCGTACGTCTTCATGGACGCGGTGAAGGACGACTATCCGGACGGGGTCATCTGCTCGAGCTTCCCGATCCCGTACCGCTCGACCGACGGTGCCGTCCGGTACCGGACCGCCGACTGACGCGGGCCTGCCTGCCGACTCGACGGGAGAGCGCGATCGCCGTCGCCCGTCCGACACTGGGACCGCCCGTCGACGCGATCTGGACTGAGATGTCGCGACGCCCAGCCACAGCGGCGTCGTGTGGTGCAAGGCGAGGAGGTCGCGATGCAACACGTGTTCGTCGGGAAGCTGTTCACGGTCGGGCGGCTCCGCCGCGGTCTCTCCGAGTTCCTCGCGCTCCCACTCCTCATCGCGGCGCTGTTCTGCTGCGCGGCGGTGTTGTTCGCGTTCTGGGACAACCAGGGAACGGCGCCCGGACTCCGCCGCATCGCCGCGGCGGTGATCCCGCCGTCGGGGGCGACCGCGTTCGTGGGCGTGGTCGCAGCGAGCCTGATGACCGTCACGTCGATCACCTTCACGGTGCTGCTGATCGCGGTGCAGCAGACCTCCGCCTTCCTGGGCGCGGTGGTGTTCGACCAGTACCTGCGCCGCCGTGCGAACCAGGTGTACCTCGGCTACTTCGTCGGCGCGACGGCGTTCTCGTTCATCGTCCTCGCCGTCGCGGGTTCGGGCTCGCCTCCGGTCATCGGGGCGTCCACGGCGCTGGTGCTGACCGCGGGGTGCCTGGTGGCGCTGCTGTTGCTGATCCACTCGACCGTCGACCAGATGCGCCCGGAGAGCGTGGTGCACTCCATACACGACCTCGCGCTCCGTGCCCACGAGACCGAGCTGCTGCTCCTGACGGGCACCCGGCGGACGCGTCGCACAGCGCCCGACGCGGAAGCCAGAGCGGTGACGACGCGGACCGGAGGGTACGTCGTCGACATCGATGCCCGCGCCCTCGCCGCCGTCGCACGGTCGGCGGGCCCGCACGCGGAGGTGTTCCTGCCGTGCCTCCTCGGCACCTACGTGGCGGTCGGCGAACCGATCGCGAGCATCGTGGGCGCCGCGGCCGAAGACGACCGGTTCGACGCCGACACACGAGCCGCCTTCACCCTCGACGACACACGGCGGGTGGAGGTGGACTCGGGGTACGCCATCGATCAGCTGCGCACGATCGCGTGGACCGGAGCGAGCGGACAGAGCCCCCTCATCGCGAGTGCTGCGATCCACCAGTTGCGCGACCTGCTCGGACAGTGGGCCACCAGCGAGGAGCAGACACTCGACACATCGGCGAGGGCGGGCGAGCCGCTCCCCGTCGTCTACACCGACGGAGCGATCGAGCAGGTGCTCGACGGCTTCGGCACGCTCCTGCTCGCCTCGGTCCAGACGCGTCAGGTCGACACCACCGCGCTCCTCATCGCGTCGTTCACCCACGCGCTGCCGCGCCTGGGATCGGACGAGCACCGGGCCGCCCTGACGGGCGCGCTGGACGCCGCGCTTCCCTCCGTGCTCCAGCAGGCGGGGAGCCCCGGGCTCGCGAACGCCGTCAGGGGACTCGCGGACGCCCTCGACGCCTCCGGGCTGGACCGTCGTGCCACACGGCGGTTGCACGCCGACCTGCGCGACAAGGCTCGGAGGTGAGGTCGACCCGGCGACTGGACAGCTTGGACGATACCGGACCAGGTGGCGGACGGGAGGCACGGGTCGGGCCGCCACCGCGCCTCCCGTCCGCCCCGTGGACAGCTCGCGGGCGTGCGTCGCCTCGATCCGTCGGCCGCCGGTCCGACCGGCGCCTCAGCCGAGGCCGAGGCAGTGCGCCAGGACGGCCTGCTGCACCGGCAGCAGCGACGCCTTGAACCCGTGCCCGACGAAGGCGGGGTGTGCCACGGCGTCCGCGCTGACCTCCCGTCCGCGGACGAACGGCGGGCACGGGGCGAAGCGGACTCCCGACGGAGCGGTGTCGAGCAGGTGCGCCGTGACCCGGTAGGGCTCGAGCGCGTGGGCGTGTGGTCCGGGTCCGTCCGTGACCACCACGTCTGCGGTGCGGATCGCGGTCTCGAGGTCGTCCGTCCACGACGCGCCAGGGGTCGCGAGGTCCGACGGGCAGCACTGCACCAGGTCGAGCCGGAGGGCACGTGCGGCCTCCTGCCAGGCGCGGGAGATGTTCCCGTCGGCGCCCACGAAGAGGAAGCGCAGGGCGTCGAGGTCGCGCTGCTCCCGGCGCAGGGCGTACAGGTCGGAGAGCACCTCGCAGGGGTGGTTCTCGTCGGTCATCGCGTTCACGACCGACAGTGCTCCGGCACCCGCGAGCCCCTCGACGACGGCGAGGTCGTGGTGGCGGACCACGAGGACGTCCGCCCAGGACGCGAGGTAGCCGGCCACGTCCGACAGCGCCTCGGGCTTGTCGAGCGTGGTGTCCGGGAAGACGATCGGCTGCAGTCCCATCGTCGCGGCGCCGCGCTCGAACGTGACCCGTGTGCGCAGGCTGGTCGCGGGGAAGAACATGACCGCCGAGCCGTTCGTGGTCGGCCCCCGGCCGGTTCGGTAGGCGTCCGCGAGGGCGAACACCGAGGCGATCTCGTCGGGCGTCCAGTCGTCGAGCCGGGTCAGGGAGCGCATCGCACCAGCCTAGGGACGGGCAGCGGTCGGCCGCCGCTCAGGACTCGCCGAGCGCCGCCAGGACCTGCCGCCGGACGTCCGGCGCACCGCTCGTGTACCGGTCGACGAGGACGGCGGTCATCCCCGCGGACCGGGCTCCCGCGGCGTCGTGGACCGGGTCGTCGCCGACGAAGAGGCACTCCGACGCGGGCACGCCCAGTCCGTCGGCCAGCACAGCGAACGCTCGGGCGTCGGGCTTCTGCGCGCCGATGTGCTCCGAGATGCACACCACGTCGAACGCGGCGTCGAGGCCGGTCACCGCGAGCTTCTCGGACTGCTGTGCGGCCGACCCGTTCGTGAGCAGCCCGAGGCGGTGCCCGCGCTGCCGGAGCTCCCGGAGCAGCGGGAGGCTGTCCGGGAACGCCCGCCAGGCGGCACGGTAGGCGTCGAGGTACCGCTCGAACAACCCGTCCAGCGCGCCGGGGTCGTGGGGGAGTGCGAGGCCGAGCGGGGGCAGGACGGTCCGGAGTCGTTCGCGTCGCTGTTCCCGGAAGTCGATCTCACCGGAACGCCAGCGCTCGAAGTGCTCGTCCTCGGCAGCGGACCAGGCGTCGAGCACCGGCGGGGTGACGGTGGCGCCGAGTCCGGTGAGGAACTGCTCTGCACCGGTGCGGCCGGCGGTCCGATGGTCGAAGAGGGTGCCGTCGAGGTCGAACCCGATCGCTCGCACTGCCGTCACACGGCCAGGCTACGGCGTCGCGACCCGACGGTGTCGCGAACATACGATGACTGAGATGGAGATCTCGCTGCGCCCCGGCACCCGTGACGACGTGGAGTGGATCGCAGAGCTCCGGGCCGAGGTGCTCCGTGCCGACCTCGTCCGCCTCGGTCGCTACGACGAGGTCCGCGTCCGCGAGCGGCTGCGCCGGGGGTTCCTGCCCGAGCACACGAGGGTCATCGTGGTCGACGGCGTGGACGCGGGTTCGATCACGACCCGGATCGAGGACGGCGACCGGTGGATCGAGCACCTGTACCTCGCACCGCGCCTCCAGGGGCGCGGGGTCGGCTCGCGGGTACTGCAGACCGTGCTGTCGGAGCCGCACACCGGGGACACACGCCTCCTCGTGCTGCGGGGGAGCGCGGCGCGTCGTCTGTACGAGCGGCACGGGTTCGTCCGAGACCACGAAGACGACGTCGACGTGGCGATGGTGCGACGTGGTGCCTCCGAGCGCGTGACGGCGGCGTACGCACGTCGCGCCGCGGAGTACGCCGAGCACCTCGGCTCCATGTCGTCCGTCCACCCGTCGGACCAGGCGCTGGTGACGGCGTGGGCGTCGACCGTCGACGGACCCCTGCTCGACGCCGGGTGCGGGCCCGGCCACTGGACTGCGTACCTCGCGGCGATCGGCCACGAGGCGCGGGGAGTGGACCGGGTCCCGGAGTTCGTCGAGCACGCCCGGCGGGAACACCCGGGCGTCCCGTTCGCGGTCGCGGACGTCGACGCGCTCCCGGACGAACCGGAGACCTTCGGCGGCGTCCTCGCCTGGTACTCGCTGATCCACCACGACCCGGCTGCCCTGCGGCGTCCGCTCGAGGAGTTCGCCCGGGTCCTGCGCCCTGGCGGCGGCCTCCTCGTCGGCTTCTTCACCGGATCCGACGTCGAGCCCTTCGACCACGCGGTCGCCACGGCGCACCGCTGGCCGGTGGAGCGGCTGGCCACGGCGGTCTCCGAGGCGGGGTTCGACGTCGTCGAGACCTCCGTCCGTGCCGCCAGCCCCGCGACCCCGCGACCGCACGGGGCGATCGTCGCACGGCGTCACGACCGCGCGGACGCACTCACCACCCCGGCACGTCGACGCGGACCGCGCTGATCCGACCCGCGCGCGTCCGTGCCGTCACGGCGGGGTCGTAGCTGTCCGCCGTCGCGAGGTACAGCGTCCGACCGTCCTCACCGCCGAGTGCACAGTCGATCGCGCACCGACCGGGAGCATCGATGCGGTCCGTCACCGCGCCGCCCTCGACGACCCGCAGGAACTCACCGGTGTCCACCGAGCAGACCCAGACCGCGCCGTCCCGGTCGACGGTGCTGCCGTCCGGGGTGACCCCGGCGGGCAGCGCTGCCCACTCGCGTCGGCCGGTGAGGGAACCGTCGGACTCGATGTCGAACGCCGTCAGCCGACCGCCCCAGGTCTCGCTCACGACGAGCGTGCGGGTGCCCGGCAGGACGTTCGCACTGTTCGGGAAGACGAGGCCGTCGGCGGCCGGGCGGTGGCGGCCGTCCGGGTCGATCACCCACAGCGGCCCCGGGCGGAGCTCCTCGCCGCCGTAGAGGTCGTACCCGAACGCGCCGATGTACGTGCGGCCGGTCGCGTCGTCGACGACCAGGTCGTTGAGCAGCGACGTCTCGACCCCGGACAGGTCGGCGAACACCTCGGTCCTGCCGGCGTCGTCGACCGCCACGACCGTGCGGGACTCCATCGCACTGACGAGCAAGCGGCCGTCCGGCAGCCACCCGAGGCCGGAGGACTGTCCGTCCACGGTCGCCTCGAGCCGTGGCTGCTCGCCCGGATCGGGTCGCAACGAGAACACCTCGCCGGTGTGCATGTCCGAGTACCAGAGCCTGTCGTCGTGCCAGCGGTTGCCCTCGGGGAACCGGATCCCGGAGACGACGTCGGTCGCGGTCGTGGAGTCGAGTGTGATGTGCACCGCCCCAGCCTCTCAGAGCTCGCCGGGAGGTCCGGACCGCCAACGTACCCACGCCTCGAGCTGCGCCTTCGCGCTCTCCAGGCTCGTGTGGAAGCCCGCCGGGTCCCCGTCGCCGAGCAGGACGACGTAGCGCGACCGGAAGACCACGGTGCCGATCACGTCGGAGCCGCACCGCGCCTCCCAGGTCCGCTCGTCCACCGCCGCCCAGCGGACGTCGTGCGTGTCGGGTCGGTCGGTGCTCGAGGGGGAGGTCATGGTGCTTCCGGTCGCTGGACGATGGGATCGTGCCGGCGGCCAGGGTCTCGGTCACCGCCCTGGACGCTAGTCCTCGACGGCTGGGCGCGGCCCGGCGGTCCAGGACATCCGGTCGAGCCAGTCGCGGAACAGCGCCGTCGCGACGGCCGGTCGTTCGAGGTGGGCGTTGTGCCCGGCGGCGTCGAGCACGGCGTAGGTGCCGCGGGGGTAGTGGTCTCGCAGGGCCAACCCGTCCTCGTACCCGACGACGTCGTCCTGCCGGCCGAACAGGTGCAGGCTCGGCGCGGTGAACGGGGCCGGGTGGAGTGTCTCGGGCTCGGCGCCGAGGGCGTAGTCGGTGGCGATCCGGTCGACCACCGTCTGGTCGGCGGCCCGGACACCGGGGAGGACGTACCGTTCGTGGGCGTCGAGCGTCGCAGCGGTCTGGACGACGCTGAGCGCTACGAAGTCGTCACGGGCAGGACCGGGCTCCGCCGAGGCGACCACGTCCGGATCGCCGAGGACGACCTGCCGGGGCGGGACCCGTCTGCGGGCGTGGTCGGGTTCGACGACCCCGACGATCGTCGCGAGGCCCAGGACCTGGTCGCGGAGTTCGTGTGCGACCGACCGCGCGATCATGCCACCGAACGAGTTGCCGACGATCGCGAAGGGCTCGTCGCCCAGGTGTGCACGGATCGCTTCCCGGACGGCGTCGGCGACCTGCTGCGCGCTCGCGACCGAGGGGTCGTACCCGGGCGACTCCCGAACCCACGGCAGGTCGAGGTGCACCCATCGCCAGGTCGCGTCCGTCAGGGCGTGTTCGAGGGGGAGCAGGATGCGGTGGTCGATGCCGAAGCCGTGCACGGCTACGATCGGTCGGCCCCGGCCAGTGGTGCGTGTGATCACGTCGGGACCCTAGCGGCGACCGCCGACGACGGCATCGCCACCGACGACTCAGCCGACCGGACGGTAGATCGCGATCGGGGGTGCCTGGTCGTCGCCGTCGTCGTGGCTCTCGCCGGAGGCCAGCCAGGTCCGCCCCTCGTGCTCGATCGTCGTCGGCAGGTCGCCGTGCACGAGGATCCGCACCGCTGGTTCGTCACCGTCGACGAGGTCCACACCGTGGGCCTCGGTACCGCCGGGGTTGTCGTGCACGTAGCTCATGGTGCGATCGAACTCCTCGGGCCTGGTAGGGTTCTGGTGTACGCGGATGTGGCGCAGTGGTAGCGCATCACCTTGCCAAGGTGAGGGTCGCGAGTTCGAATCTCGTCATCCGCTCGGAACAGCAGCAAGCACGAAGGCCCCGGTCACTCGACCGGGGCCTTCGTCGTCCGGCATGCTGGCCGCTGTCGGTCCGAGGTGCGCAGGCTTCGGGTGCCCGCGCCCCTCGGACGCGCGGGCCACCGTGCCCACTCGAGCGCCGGCGGATGGGTGGTCCGGTCGGTGCCCGTCGAGTGATCCGGAACCGCGCGCCGTCCGGATGGGTCGGGGACCGCTCCGTGCGGTTTCCCGCAACGATCCCGCACGTCACGACGGACGTCCGGCGTGTCACTGGCGGTCCGGCCGCGCCGGTGTTCCGACCGGCCCCGTCACTCGGCGTCGATCGCGACCCGTGCGCCCGGGATGCCGACCCACGTCCCGCCCGGGGCATCGACGACCGTGACGAGCACGTCGTCGCAGTGCGGGCACCGGGCGACGGACCCCATCGGGCTGGCGTGGACCCGGGTCCGGGCGAGTGCGCCGACCGTCCCGCAGCCGGAGCACCGGAGCGTGGCCAGGGTGGGCTCCGAGCCGAGGTACCCGAGGAGCACCCCGGCCAGCGCGTTGCCGTCGAGCAGGGTCATGCGTTGCCTCCGAACCGTTCCGCGCGGACGTCGGTGGTGTCGTGCCCGAGCTCACCGAGCCACGTCAGCACCTGCTCGACGAACGGCGTCGACCCGCAGACGTACACGAGGGCGCCGCGCTCCGGCGGGAACACCGCGGCGGCGAGGGAGTCACGGGTGAGTCTCCCCGCCGGGACCGATGCGCCGTCGGGGGCCCGTCGGCTGTACACGAACGTGGTCTCGACCCCGGCCGACCCGGCACGGGCGAGTTCGGTCCGGAAGAAGACGTCGTCGGGCGTTCGCACCGCGTAGAGGAGCCGGAACGGCGCGGTGTCGCCGGCGTCGGCGTACGCGCCGGCGATGGCGGCGAGGGGGACGATGCCCGAGCCGCCGGCGATGAGCTGCACCGGCCGTGTCGACGCGCCCGGGTGCCAGACGAACCAGCCGCCGAGGGGTCCGTGCACCTCGAGGGCGTCGCCGACCTCGACGGCGTCCACGAGGAACGGCGACACCTCGCCGTCCTCGACCCGGTCGACCGCGAGGACGACCGAGGTCGCCGGGCCGGACGAGGCGATCGAGTAGGAGCGGGACGCCTGGTACCCGTCCTCGGCGGTGAGGCGCAGGTCGAGGTGCTGACCCGGGTCGTTGCCCGGCCAGGTCGGGACGTCCAGGACGATCCGCCTGGCGTTCGGGGTCTCGGGGGAGACGGCCGCGACCGTCGCGGCGTGCCAGGCCGGCCGCCTCCGGACCGGAGCCGGCGTCGGCGGGGTGATCCGTGCCTCCAGGCCCTCCACCGCGCTCACCAGTACCGCTCTTCCTTCCACGGGTCGCCGTGCAGGTTGTAGCCCGCGTTCTCCCAGAAGCCCGGTTCGTCGTCCGACTGCATGACGATGCCGCGCACCCACTTCGCGCTCTTCCAGAAGTACAGGTGCGGGACCAGCAGGCGCGCCGGTCCGCCGTGCTCGGGTGTGAGGGGCTCGCCGTCGGCCTCGAACGCGATCCAGGACTGCCCGTCGAGCAGCTCGTCGAGGGGCACGTTCGTCGTGTAGCCGCCGTAGCTGTGCACCATGCAGTAGTCCAGCGAGGTCTCGACGTCGGCGAAGAGCCGGTCGAGCGGCACGCCGCGCCACGGCATGTCGAGCTTCGTCCAGTGCGTCACGCAGTGGATGTCGACGGTGACGTCCTCGACCCCGAGCGCCTGCACCTCGTCCCACGTCCAGCTGTGCAGGCCCGACTCGGTGCGGATCGAGAAGCTCCAGTCGGACGGTTCGATCTCGGGGGTCGCTCCGGCGGACAGCACGGGCCAGTCGCGGACGAGGGTCTGGCCGGGCGGGATGCGCGGGTCGTCGCGGTCGTCGCGGCGACCGCCGAAGCCTCGGGTGAACGTCGCCATCGGTGCTCCTCGCTCGGGGTTCCGGCGACCGCACGGGCGCCGCTCTGGTCGATCATCCCGCCTCGGGCGGGACGCTCGTGTAACGGCTTGGTAAACGTTGCGGGGCCTCCAGCGAGGACCGGCGGTGCCGCTCGATCGCCGTCCCTGCGCCGATCCGCGGCCGTGCCCGACGGTGTTCCGGGCCCGCGACGGGCTTGGCCGAGGACGACGCGGCCTCTATCGTTCACCGGAACGATTACCAGGAGGGGTCACCCCGAATGCAGCCCATCGTCCCCGAACCCCGGAGCGCCCGCGGCCCGAGCCGTCGTGCGCTCCTCACCGGCGCCGCCGGTCTGGCCGGCCTCGGCCTCTTGACGCTCACCGGGTGCAGCTCTGGCGCGTCGGCCGGTACCACTGAGCTCCCGGAGGCCGCCGCCACCGGGACCGCCCGGAACGGCGGTCGGCTCCGGGTCGCCCGACCGGCAGCCTCGGCCGCGGAGACGCTCGACTCGGCCAGCTCCCTGTCGGCGTACGAGTACCTCGGCGCGCTCTACAACCGGCTCGTCAAGCTCGACAAGCAGGGCCGGACCGTCCCGGACCTCGCCGAGGAGTGGTCGGCGAACGCCGACGGCACCGAGTGGACCTTCCGCCTCCGCCGGGGTGTGCGGTTCCACGACGGCTCGCGCTTCACCGCCGACGACGCGATCGCGAGCATCCGGCACATCCTCGACGAGAAGACCGGCAGTCCGCAGGCCGGCGTGCTCGGCGAGGTGATGGACGCCCGTTCGATGACGGCCGTCGACCCCTACACGCTGCGGTTCGCGCTCACGAAGCCGAACGCCGAGTTCCCGTCCCTGCTGACGGCGTACCAGTGCTACATCGTGCCGGCCGGTGCGATCGCGGACATCGGCCGGACTGGCATCGGCACGGGCCCGTTCCGCCTGTCGTCGTTCACCCCGGCCGGGGCCGGCAGCGTCGAGGCGTTCGACGACCACTTCGCCGGCCGCCCGTCGCTCGACGGCATCGACTTCTTCTCGATCCAGGACACCACCGCCCGCGTGAACGCCCTGCTCGCGGGGCAGATCGACCTCATCTCCCAGACGAACCTCGACTTCGCGACCGCACGGGTCGTCGCCGCGTCCGACCGGGCGACCATCGCCCGCTCGAAGAACGCGCAGTGGTACACGATCCCGATGCTCGCGACGTCCGAGGAGTTCCGCGACCCCCGGGTGCGCCAGGCGATGAAGCTCGCCTACGACCCCCGCACGATCGTCGACACCGCCCTGCAGGGCACCGGGTCGCCGGGCTGGGACAACCCCGTGCCGCCGCAGCTCGCCGCCTTCGTGGACGACCACCGCGAGTACGACCCGGACAAGGCGAAGGCGCTGCTCACGGCCGCCGGCCGGTCGGACCTCCGCGCATCGATCTACACGTCGAGCTACGAGTCGGTGTTCACCCCGATGGCCGTCGCCTACCGCGATGCCGTCGCGGACGCGGGCATCCGCCTCACGGTCAAGAACGCCAGTTCGGACTCGTACTACACGCAGATCTGGATGCAGAAGCCGCTCATGGTGAGCTACTGGTTCACCGGACGCCCGATCGACCAGCTGCTCAACCAGATCTTCCGGTCCGGCTCGTCGTACAACGAGAGCGCGTGGTCGAACGAGCGGTTCGACGGGCTGCTCGACGACGCCCGCGCCGAGATGGACGACGCGAAGCGCCTGACCCTCTACCAGGACGCCCAGCGGCTCGTGGTCGAGGACGGCGCGGACATGACCCCGATGTTCGGCGACCGCCTGGTCGGGCTGTCCCGCGACGTCGTGAACTACTCGGAGTACGGCTTCGAGTTCGACTACCTGCGGATCGGACTGCGCCGATGACGACCACGAACACACCGTCGGACGTCATCGTCCCCGTCCTCCGTCGGCTCGGCATCGCCGTGCTCACGGTGGTGCTCGCCTCACTGTTCGTCTTCCTCGCCGTCCAGGCACTCCCCGGCGACGTCGCGCAGCAGCTGCTCGGGCAGAACGCCACGCCCGATGCGGTCAAGCAGCTCCGCGAGTCGCTCGGCCTCGACCAGAACGTCTGGCTGCGGTACCTGCAGTGGCTCGCCGGGGCGGTGCACGGCGACTTCGGCACCTCGCTCGTCAGCGGGGAACCCGTCGCAGCGACCCTGTTCACGGCGTTCCGCAACAGCATGCTCATCGCCGTCCCCGCGATGCTCGTTGGCGTCACGCTGTCGCTCGCGCTCGGTGTCATCGCCGGGGTGCGTCGCGGCCGTGCGTCCGACCGGGTCATCTCCATCGTCAGCCTCGTCGTGATGAGCGTGCCGGAGTTCATGGTCGCCACCGTGCTCGTGCTGCTCTTCGCGATCGGGCTGCCGCTCTTCCCCGCGGTGGTGCTGCGGGGGAGCGACGCCACGGTGGGCGAACTCCTCCCGACGATCTGGCTGCCGATCATCGTGCTGACGCTGGCGATGGCCGCGTACATCGTGCGGACGGCGCGCTCCTCGACGATCGACGTGATGGCGTCCGAGTTCGTCACCACGGCCGAGCTGAAGGGCCTCACCATGCGGCGTGTGGTCTGGAAGCACGCCGTCCCGAGCGCGCTCCTGCCCACGCTCAACGTCGTCGCACTGAACGTGGCGTGGCTGCTCGGCGGGGTGGTCGTCGTCGAGAACGTCTTCAACTACCCGGGCATGGGCAAGCTCATGCTCGAGTCCGTCTTCGACCGCGACCTGCCGACGATCGAGGCGATCGCGCTCCTCAGCGCCGTCGTGTACGTCGTGTGCAACCTCGCGGCGGACCTCGTCGCGCTGGTGCTCGACCCGAAGCTCCGCACCCGGCAGCGACGCACCCGGACCCGGACCCGCACACGAGCCACCCGGAAGGCAGCAGCATGACCGCCATCGCCCCGCGCAGCCGCAGCCGTGTCCGTGGCGCCGTGACCGCCACGCTCGCTCCACTGCGTGGCTCCACCGCCCTGGGCATCGGCGTCGGCCTGATCGCGCTGCACCTCGTGCTCGCGGTGCTCGCGCCGGTCATCGCCGGGCACGACCCGGTCGCGACGAACTCGGCCGACGTACTCGCCGGCCCGACCTGGACACACTGGCTCGGCACCGACCAGTACGGACGCGACGTCCTGTCCCGGACACTGAACGGCGGTCGCTACGCCCTGCTCGTGACCTTCCTCGCGACGACCATCGCGGTGGCCGTGGGCACCGTCCTCGGCTGCGTCACCGCCTACGCCGACAACTGGTTCGACGAGGTCGTGATGCGGATCGTGGACGCGCTGCTGAGCGTGCCGTCGATCCTCGCGCTGCTCGTCGTGGTGACCGTGTTCGACGCCGGCCTGTGGGTGATCGTCCTCGCGGTCACCGTCGTGTACGCGCCCGCCGTGACCCGGGTGGTCCGGGGCGCCGCCCGGACGGTGATCACGCAGGACTACGTCACCGCCGCGCGCGCCCGGGGCGAGCGCTCCCTGTCGATCGTGTTCCGGGAGATCCTGCCGAACGTGCTCGACGTGGTCCTCGTCGAGTACGCGATGCGCGCCTCCTGGATCGTGCTCCTCGTCGCGTCGCTGTCCTTCCTCGGGTTCGGCGCGAACCCGCCGACACCGGACTGGGGACTGATGGTCCAGGAGAACCGCACCGCCCTCACGGTGGTGCCCCTCGGCACGCTCGCGCCCATCGTGGCGCTCGCGACCCTGGTGGTCGGTCTCAACCTCGCGGCCGACGGGCTGAGCAAGTCGCTCGGTGTCGACCGCGCGACGAAGGGAGTCAGCGCGTGAGCATCGTCCAGGTCGACCGCCTCGCGATCTCGTACGCCGCCGGCAAGCGCTCCGTGCCGGTCGTCCGCGGCGTCTCGTTCGCCATCGAGGCGGGCCGCACCCTCGGGCTCGTCGGCGAGTCCGGCAGCGGCAAGTCCACCGTCGCCCGCACCCTGCTCGCACACCTCCGGACCGGCTCGCGCATCGAGCACGGCACGGTGCACGTCGACGGCGAGGACGTCTTCGCCCTCTCGCCGGCCGGCCGACGGGCGCTGCGTGGCGGCACCGCATCGGTGGTCGCGCAGAACGCCGGACAGGCACTCACGCCGTCGATGCGCGTCGGCGAGCAGATCCGCGAGGCACTCCGCGCCCACGGCGAACCCGACGGCCCCGAGCGGGTGCTCGAGCTTGTCCGGCTCGTGCGACTGCCGTCGCCGGAGTCGATCGTGCGCCGCTACCCGCACCAGCTGTCCGGCGGACAGCAGCAGCGCGTCGCGATCGCGATGGCGGTGGCGGCCCGCCCCCGCGTGCTCGTCCTCGACGAACCCACCACCGCCCTCGACGTGGTCACGCAGGCCGCCGTCCTCGACCTCGTCGCCGACCTCGGCCGTGAGCTCGGCATGGCCGTCCTGCTCGTCAGCCACGACCTCGGCGTCGTGTCCGCGATGTCGGACGAGATCGCGGTCATGCGCGAGGGCGAGGTCGTCGAGCACGCCGAGACGGCGGCGCTCTTCGCCGCCCCGCAGCACGAGTACACCCGCGCACTGTTGGCTGCGGTGCCGGACGGGCGCCGGCCGGGCGGGACGGGAGGAACGGATCACGTGCCCGAGGCGGCGACCACCCCGTCGACGGTCGCCTCCAGGACGACCGTCACCGTTCCTCCCGTCCCGCACGTCCGTCCCGTGGTGACCGCCGAGGACCTGGTGATCCGCTACGGACACGGTCTGCCCGCCGCCGTCGACGGCGTGTCCTTCACGATCGCACCGCGTGAGACGCTCGCCGTCGTGGGCGAGTCGGGGAGCGGCAAGTCGACGCTCGCGACGGCCCTCGCCGGCCTGGTACCGGCCGAGTCGGGCACCTTCTCGTTCGACGACGGGACCGTGAGCGGCGACCTGCGCGAGCCGATCGCCGGGCGGTCCCCGGACCTCCGTCGTGCGGTGCAGCTCGTCTTCCAGAACGCCGACACCTCGCTGAACCCCCGCCGGACGGTCGGAGCCGCCGTCGCACGGCCGCTCAAGCTGTTCACCGGTTCCTCGTCGCGGGAGCGGGTCGGCGCACTGCTCACCCAGGTGGGGCTCGGGCCCGAGTTCGCGGACCGCTTGCCGGCGCAGCTCTCCGGCGGGCAGCGGCAGCGCGTCGGCATCGCCCGGGCCCTCGCCGCCGAGCCGCGCCTGGTGATCGCCGACGAGATCACGACCGCGCTCGACGTACAGGTGCAGGCGGGGATCCTCGCGCTCCTCGCCGAGCTGCAGCGCGAGCGGGGTCTGAGCTGCCTGTTCATCAGCCACGACCTCGCGGTGGTGCGGGGCGTGGCCGACCGGGTCGCCGTGATGACCGGCGGCCGCATCGTCGAGATCGGCCCGACCGAGGCCGTCTTCGGCGGACCGAACCACCCGTACACGGCGACCCTGCTCGCGGCGACGCTCGAGCCCGGCGACACCGAGCTGCCCGACGTCGGCGACGGCGTGCCGCGGTGGCGCGACGCGGCGGGGTGGACCGACCGCGGCGACGGACACCTCACCCGGAACTGGGAGGACGCATGACCGGCTTCACCGCACTCGGCGCGGACCCGGCGCTGCCCGACGACGTCGCCGTCCGCGACGAGTGGATCCCGATGCCCGACGGCGTCCGGCTGCACACCCGGATCTGGTCGCCGGTGGAGCCCGACGGCCCGGTGCCGGTCCTGCTCGAGTACCTGCCCTACCGGCTCGACGACTGGACGGCGCCGCGCGACTCGGAGCGGCACCCCTGGTACGCGCAGCACGGGTACGCCTCGGTGCGCGTGGACATCCGCGGGACGGGCTCGTCCGACGGCTTCTTCGACGACGAGTACAGCGAGCAGGAACTCCGCGACGGCGAGGCCGTGATCGCGTGGCTGGCGGAACAGGAGTGGTCCACGGGCGCCGTCGGCATGTTCGGCATCTCCTGGGGCGGGTTCAACGCGCTGCAGCTCGCGGCCCGGGCGCCGGCGGCCCTCAAGGCGATCGTGACAGTGTGCTCGACCGACGACCGCTACGACAACGACGTGCACTACGTCGGCGGTGCGGTGCTCGGCATCGACATGGCGGCGTGGGGCGCGACGATGTTCGCGTTCAACTCGCGGCCGCCGCGGCCCGAGGTGGTCGGACCCGGTTGGGTCGACCAGTGGCGCGCGCGTCTCGACGCCAACCGCCCGATGACCCCGGTGTGGTTGTCCCACCAGGAACGCGACGACTACTGGCGGCACGGCAGCGCGGCGGAGGACTACGGCAGCATCGGTGCCGCGGTCCTCGCCGTCGGCGGCTGGGCGGACCCGTACCGCGACGCCGTGCTCCGGCTCGTGGCGAACGTGGACGCGCCCGTGCAGGGCATCGTCGGACCGTGGTCGCACCAGTACCCGGACCGCGGGCTCGCCCCGGGGCCGTCGATCGGCTTCCTGCAGGAGAGCCTGCGGTGGTGGGACCGCTGGCTGCGCGGGATCGACACCGGCGTCGAGCGGGAGCCGGCGCTCCGGGCGTGGATCAACGACGGGGAGCCGCCCGCGACGTACTACGAGTCGCGCCGGGGCCGGTGGGTCGGTGCCGAGGCCTGGCCGTCGACCGCCACCTCGGTCCGCAGCGTGTCCCTCGACCGGCTCCGCGGCGGCGCGGACGGTGCCGCCGTCGTCCGGTCGCCGCAGCACACCGGTGTCGACGCCGGACGCTTCTTCCCCTTCGGCAACGCCACCGACCTGCCGCCGGACCAGCGCGCCGAGGACGGTCGCTCGATCTGCTTCGACCTGCCGCTCGACGAGCCGGTCGACGTGCTCGGCAACGTCCTCGTCCGTCTCGCCGTCACGAGCGACCAGGCCCGTGCCACCGTGACCGTGCGGCTGTGCGACGTCGCCCCGGACGGGTCGTCGACGCTCGTCACCCGGGGTGTGCTGAACGCTGCGAAGCGCGACGGGATGGATCGGGACGACCCGCTCGAGCCCGGGGTGCCGACGTCGCTCCCGGTCCGACTCGTGTCGACGGGCCACCGGTTCGCCGCGGGCCACCGGCTCCGGATCGCTGTGTCGACGTCGTACTGGCCCTGGGTCTGGCCGCACGGCACCGCGCCGACGATCACCGTCGACCCCGCAGCGTCGCACGTCGAGCTCCCGGTGTGGACGCGCGCCGACGACGACGGCGTGCGGTTCGAGCAACCGGAGCGGTCCGAGCCGCTCGCGATCGAACGGGTCGCCCCGACCGCGGTCCTGCCGCAGCGCACCGTCACGCACGACGTCGAGACGGGGGAGTGGACGCTCGACGTCGACCCCGGGTACGGCGGCGGCCGGGTGTACCCCGACGGCCTGGTGTTCAGCGAGGACGCCCGAGAGACGTACCGCATCCGGTCGGACGACCCGACCAGCGCCAGCGCGACGTCCCGCTGGGCGATCGGCCTGGCGAAGCCGGAGTGGGCCGCACGACTCGAGACCGCGTCCGAGGTCACCGCGGACGCGGACGCCTTCCACGTCCGGAACACCGTGCGCGCCTGGGCCCGCGACGGTGGACCCGACGTCCCCGAGGTCCTCGTCGCCGAGCACACCTTCGTCGACGACGTACCGAGGACCTCGGCGTGAGCGGGACGGACCAGACCCGGGTCCGGCAGCGTCCCGAGGTCCGGCGCGCCATGATCGTCGAGGCGGCACGCGCCGTGATCGTCCGGAACGGCGTCGGCGCGACCGGGCTGCGGGACATCGCGGCCGAGGCGGACGTTTCCGTCGGGACCGTCACGTACCACTTCGGCAGCGTCGCGGAGATCCTCAACGAGGTCGTCGTGCTCGAGACGGAACGCTTCTACGGAGCGATCGTCGCCGCGGTCGACGCCGAACCGGACCCGGTCGCCGGCCTGCGGATGCTCGTGGAACCGCTCTTCGGGGACACCGAGCAGGTCCGGCAGCACTGGCGGATCTGGTCGGACTACTGGACGGCGGTCGTCCGTCGCCCCGAGGTCGCGGCGGAGTACGCCGAGCGCATCCGCGTCTGGGAGGCCTGTCTGGTGCGGGTGGTCCGTCGCGGCGTCGAGGCCGGGGTCTTCACCCCCGCGGAGTCGCCCGAGATCGTGGCGCTCAAGCTCGCGGCCTACAGCGACGGTGTGGCGACACAGATCGCGCAGGGCGTGCCGGACCTGACGAACGCGGTGGCGCTGTCCTGGATGTGGACCTTCCTCGCGCACGAACTCGGTGTGCCCTTGTCATGAGGTAAGGCTTGCCTTACCGTTGAGGCATGGCACGGACCCGGCGGCAGCCCAGCGAACGCATCCTCATCGCCGGCAGTGTCGACGACCTCCCCGAGATCACGCGCATGCTCGAGGAACTGCCCGAGAACGCCTACGGTCAGGTCTTCGTCGAGGCGGCCCTCGCCGAGCAGGTCCGCACACTCCCGGCGCCTCCGCGCACCACGGTGACGTGGCTGTTCCGGAGCGCCAGGACCTCGGCGGTGTCGCCCCTCGTCTTCGCCGACCACGGCGAGGCCCTCGCGCACGCCGTCACCGGCTGGGCGGCCGAGTGGTGCGTCGCCGACTGCGAACCGCGCACCAGCGTCTGGATCGGCTGCGCCGACAGCCCCTGGGTCGAACGCGCCCGCTCCGTCGTGCAGATCGAGCTGGCCGACGCCGGGTTCGACACGCTCGTCGGCTGACCCGGTGAGGTCAGCCTTCGCTTCCTTGCGGCATACAAGGGAAGCGGGCACTGTTGTCACCATCGGATCCACCCCACTCGGGTGGGACCACGAGGCAGGAGGAACGACATGACCGACACCACCAGCACCACGTCCACCACGTCCCCGTTCTCGACGACGCCGGAGCTCGCCGCCGGGGTGGCGCAGTTCCTCGCCCCGGTCGTGATCGACCTCGAGGCGCTCGTCGTCAACGGCAAGCAGGCGCACTGGCACGTCCGCGGCCGCAACTTCGTCGGCGTGCACGAACTCCTCGACACCATCGTCGAGCACGCGCAGGAGTGGGCCGACCTCGCCGCGGAGCGCATCGTCGCCCTCGGCCTCCCGGTCGACTCCCGCATCACCACCGTCGCCGCGAACACGACGATCCCGCCGCTGTCCGAGGGCTTCCAGAACTCCGACGTGACCATCACCGAGGTGATCGCCGAGATCGACGCCGCGCTGCTGCAGGTCCGCCGTGCCGTCGAGGGTCTCGACGAGGTCGACCTCAACAGCCAGGACGTCGTCATCGAGATCGAGCGCGGCCTGACCAAGGACCGCTGGTTCCTGCAGGCGCACCTCGCCGCGTAGACGCGAGCACTGCTGGGACGGGAGGCGCGGTGCCAGCTGGCACCGCGCCTCCCGTCAGTCCGCGGTCCCGTTTCGTTCACTCGACGTCCGACCCCCGACCCCGACCCCGACTCCGAGCGGGCTCGCCGGACGCGCCGGACGCGCCGGAGGACTCAGGGGGCGGGCGTCACCAGGCCGGTCTCGTAGGCCAGCACCACCGCGTGCACCCGGTCCCGCAGCTGTAGCTTCGCGAGGATCCGGCCGACGTGCGTCTTCACGGTCTGCTCCGCGATGTAGAGCTCCGCCGCGATCTCCCCGTTCGACCGGCCACGCGCGAGCAGCAGGAACACGTCGCGCTCCCGCTCCGTCAGCACGTCGAGCACTTCGGTGCGCGGTGCCGCCGGCGGCGGTCCGGCGACGAACGCTTCGACGAGGTGGCGGGTCACGCGCGGAGCCAGCAACGAGTCGCCCGCCGCGACCGTCCGGACCGCCTGCACGAGCTCGTCGGCGCTGGCGTCCTTGAGCAGGAACCCGCTCGCACCGGCGCGGAGCGCGTCGAACACGTAGTCGTCGATGTCGAACGTCGTCAGCATGACGACCCGCACGGGCTGCACAGCCGGCGCGGCCGTGATCCGGCGGGTCGCCTCGATCCCGTCGAGCTCGGGCATCCGCACGTCCATGAGCACGACGTCGGGTCGCAGCCGCAGCGCCTCGACGACCGCCTCGGCACCGTCCGACGCCTCGCCGACGACCTCGACGTCGTCCTGGGCCTGGAGGATCGCCCGCAGCCCCATGCGGAACATCTGTTGGTCGTCGACCACCATCACACGCGTCATCGGGGTCCTCGGTCGGCCTGCGGACGCAGGGTGGTGGTGCCCGGGTGGGCGGGCAGGGTCACGGCGACGCGGAAGCCGCCGTCGGGGAGCGGTCCGTGCTCGATCGTCCCACTGAGCGCCGACACCCGCTCGCGCATGCCGGCGAGGCCGAAGCCGCCGTCGTCCGGGGGCGCGGCGGGCACGGTGCCCGCCGGTGGCGCGGCGTTGACGACCTCGACCGCGAGCAGGTCGCCGCGCCGGTCGATCGTCACGGTCGTGGCGGCGCCGGACGCGTGACGGGCCACGTTCCCGAGCGCCTCCTGGACGACGCGGTACGCGGTGAGCTGGGCCAACCGGTCGTCGTCCTCGGACAGCCGGTCGTCGAGGCGGAGCTCGACCGGGATCCCGGCGGACCGCGTGGCCCGCACGAGCGCGGGGAGGTCGGCGAGCCGGGGCTGCGGGGCCCGTTCCGCCGAGCCGTCGCCGCGCAGGGTGCCGAGCAGCTGGCGCATCTCGCGGAGAGCCGTCCGCGAGGTCTCCGCGATCGCCGCGAACTCGGCGCGGGCCGCCGGCGGCAGGTCGTCCACGCGGAACGGCGCCGACTCGGCCTGCATGTGCACGACGGACATGCTGTGCGCGACCACGTCGTGGAGTTCGCGGGCGATCCGGGAGCGTTCCTCGACGGAGCGGCGGCGGGCCTGTTCGAGCTCGGCGTCGCGGCGGGCCTCGGCGAGCTCCACCCGGACGGCCCGGCGCTGCCCGATCGCGACCGCCGTCCCGGCGAGGAGCAGGTCGCTGCCGGCGGAGACCACGAACGTCGCCGCCCAGACGTCGGCCGGTTCCCACCGCCCCGGGACCACTGCGACCAGGCCGAGCGTGAGCACCGTCGCCGCGGTCCAGACGGCAGCGGTGAGCCGCCAGTCGGTGCGGACGCCGAGCACGACGAGGAGTGCGCCGACGCCGATGATCGCCGTGACCGGGAGCGGCCACGGTCCGGCCGGCGACCCGGCGGTGAGGAGGCCGAGCGCCGCCACCGCTGCCAGGTGGACCGCCGAGGCCGTCCGCGGCAGCACGGGAGCGAGTCCGAGTGAGACGGAGAGCACCGCGGTGACGAGCAGCGCGAGCGGGACGGGGACCTCGTACACGGCGACGGTCACTGGAGCCGCCACCGCGAAGAGCGTCGCGGCGACGACGACGAGCGTGATCCGGGCGACGACGACGGGCCAGGTCGCCCACTCGCGGCGGGTCGACCACGGCCGACGTCGGCGCGGCGTCGCTGGCGGGACGTGGGCGGTCACGGTCGTGCGGTCCCTCCGGAGTGGGCGAGGTGCGGTGCGGGCCGGGCGGTGTCCGAGCCCTGGGCGGGGCCGTCCGTCCGGGCGGCCGCTCGGGCGTCCCGCCTGCGGGTGACTCTACCGATCACCCGGTCGACGGCGATCCCCAGTCCCGCGGCGACCACCATCGAGGCCAGTGCGGCGACGATCGGCTCGTGAAGCAGGCTCGACGCCGCCAGGGCGATCCCGATCGAGGTCGCCGACCACGCCAGCCCGGCGACGGAACTGATCGCGAGGAACCGGCGGTACGGCAGCCGGGTCGCACCCGCGGTCATGTTCACCGCCACACGTCCGACGGGGATGTACCGCCCGACGAGGATGAGGCTCGCGGACCGTCGCCGCATCTGCCGCTCGGCGAACCCGAACGCCGCGGCGATCCGAGGCCGACGCGACCGCGCCAGGCGCGTCAGACCGATCCGACGACCGATCCAGTAGGCCACCGAGTCCCCGGCGACGGCACCGAGCGCTGCGGCGACCAGCACCCCGGCCAGGACCGGCTGCCCGGAGGTCGCGGCGATGGCGGCGACCGCGACGAGGGCGGACTCGCTCGGCACCGGCGGGAAGAACCCGTCGACCAGGCAGAGCGCGAAGAGGACGACGAAGACGAGCGGGCTCGCGGCGAGCTCGACGACGAGCGGGGTGATCTGGTCGAACACGGTGGCTCCCTCCGCCGACGGACCTCGTCGACGGGTTCGACGCTACGGAGCCGGCGGCGGCGTGCCATCCCGCGCGGGTCTCGACCACCCCCTACCGCGGTATGACCCCGCCCTGGTCGAAGAGCACGTCGGGAGCGTCCACGCGGCGGTCGGTCACGGTGGTCGGTGCCTCGAGGTGGACCGCACCCGAGGGCAGGATCCCGACCCCGCCGAAGCGCTCCATGACCCGCCACTGCGCGACGACGTCCTCGCCTGCGTGCGCGGCCGGGAGCCGATCCCAGAACCCGAAGCCGCCCACCGCCTCGAGGGCCGCACGGTCGTACAGCACGCACGCGCCGACCCACGCGACGTGGTACGGCACCCAGGCGCCGGGTTCGACGTCGAGCTCCGCGGCGAGGTGCGTCGGGTTCGCGGCGTTGTGCAGCGACCACCGGTCGAATGCCGGGGTGCCGCGCCGCACGACCTCGGGGACGACCGGGCCCTGCCAGCGCTCGAACACGTCGGTCTCGTGCGGCCGGCGGTCCTGCAGGTACGAGAGCCCCTGCACGGCACTGCCCACGAAGCCGCAGCCGAGGGAACGGAGGGCGTCCAGCATCCGGGCGATCGAGCCCGGTTCGAGCCAGACGTCATCGTCCAGGAACAGCACCGCGGGTGCGACGGCGTGGTCGAGCAGGAACTGCCGGTGCTCCGCGAGGCCGCGCCGTTCCGGGTGCGTGAGCCGGATGACGGGCCGGCCCTGCGCCTCCAGGATCCGGAGCACGGCCGCGACCGCCGGCTCCGTCGTCGCGAGCCCGTCGGCGGACTGGTCGCTCACGACGAGCCGGAAGTCGACGTCGGTCTGCCCGGCGAGGCCGGCGAGCGTCGTCGCGAGCTCCGCCGGACGTCCCACCGTCGGGACGAGCACGTCGATGGCAGGGTCGGCTGGTCCGGGCGTCGTCGCCCAGGCTCCGGACCAGCGCGCGGTCACGGAGCGGCGTCGGGTTCGGGGCGTGCGGCCGCTTCGCGGATGCGGCGGACGACGGCCGTCGTCGAGTGCTCCGGCACGTAGTCGACCATGACGACCTCGCCGCCGTAGCCGCGCACGACCTCGGTCTCGCGGAGCATCTCGGGGGAGTAGTCGCCGCCCTTGACGTAGACCTCCGGACGGAGCCGCTGGATGAGCGGGATCGGGGTGTCGGTGGCGAAGACCGTGACGAGGTCGACGCACGCGAGCGCGGCGAGGACACCGGCCCGGTCCTCGGCGGGGTTGATCGGCCGCTCCGGACCCTTCAACCGGCGCACGGAGTCGTCGTCGTTCAGCGCGACGACGAGCAGGTCGCCGAGGTCACGGGCCTGCCGCAGGTACGTCGTGTGTCCGCGGTGGACGACGTCGAAGCAGCCGTTCGTGAACACGACGCGCCGTCCGGCCTGCCGAGCGGTCTCGACCGCCACGGCGAGCTCGTCGTGGTCGACGACGGTCGCCGCCGGAGCCGTCACCGAGTCGAGCAGGGCGGCGGCGGTGCAGACCGACGTGCCGGCCTCGCGGACGACGACGTCGGCGGCCGCCTGTGCGACCGAGACGGCATCGCGGAGCGACGCGCGCACGGCGAGGGCGACCGTCGCCGCGGCGCAGAAGGTGTCGCCGGCACCGGAGGCCTGCTGCTCGGAGGCGGGGACCGCCCGGGTGCGGAAGCCCTCGTCGCTCCCGGTCTCGAGCAGCACGGTGCCGTCACGGTCGAGCGTCACCACGGCCGCGCGGGCGCCGGTGCTCCGGAGCACCTCCCGCCGGGCCTCGACGACGGCCGCCGCTCGGTCCGAGCCGGTCCCGAACCCGGTCCCGAGCAGCGCGGCTGCCTCGCCGGCGTTCGGCGTCACGAGGTCGGGCCGGAGTCCGGCCCAGCGGGTCAGGTCGTGCGCGTCGACGACCACCGCTCCCGGCCGGTCGACGTCGATGACCGGGACGACGTCCGACGCCTGCACGCCGAGGCCGTAGTCGCACACCACGACGGCGTCGGCGCACCGGACGGCACGCGCGACGGCCTTCGCGAGCAGGGCGCCGTGCTCGGCGGTGGGGGTCTCGGCGATCTCGTCCACGCGGACGACCACACGGTCACCGCCGACGACGCGGGACTTCGTGGTGGTCCGTGTGCCGGGGACGACGACCATGGAGGAGGTGTCCACGCCGGCGGCGTCGAGGCGTTCGCGCAGGACGCGTCCGGACTCGTCGTCGCCGAGCAGCCCGACCATCCGGACCCGGGCGCCGAGGGCGCGAGCGTTCACCGCGGTGTTCGCCGCGCCGCCCGGCACGGCGACGGTCTCGGTGACCCGGACCACCGGTGCCGGGGCTTCCCTGGAGACCCGTTCGGCCTCGCCGACCGTCCAGCGGTCGAGGATGCAGTCGCCGATGACGACCACGAGGGGCTCGCGGTCGTCGACGGCGGCCACGAGGTCGCGGACGAGACGGACGTCGGCGGTCATTCGGTGCCCTCCGTGGGTCGTGCGGCGGTGTCGGGAGCGGTCGGGCGCGCTGGAGCTGCCTCGAGGTGCACCACGGTCGTGGTCGTCATCTCGTCGAGCAGGTGCGGGCCGTACCCGAACCCGGCTCCGGAGGCCCCGCGGGGCTGTGCGCTCCCGCCCGGGGCGCCGCCGAACACCGCGTTGACCTTCACCGTGCCGACGGGGAGGGTCGCAGCGGCGCGCAGCGCGTGGCCCGTGTCGTTCGTCAGGACGGTCGCCGCGAGGCCGTAGCGGTCCGCCGACGCGAGCCGGAGCGCCTCGTCGAAGTCGTCGACCACGCGCACCGGAGCGATCGGCCCGAAGGTCTCCTCGGTCATCACGAGCATGTCGTCGGTGACACCGGTGAGCACCGTCGCCGGGTAGAAGACCCCGGTGCCCTCGGGGACGGCACCGCCCGTGCGGACCGTGGCGCCGCGACCGAGCGCGTCGTCGACGTGCTCCTGCACGACACGACGGAGCCGCTCGTCGACGAGCGGGCCGTACGTCTGCGCCGGGGACGCGGTGCGACGCTCCGCCTCGGCGACGAGTGCGGCGACGAAGGGTTCGGCGACGGAACGGTGCACGTACACGCGCTCGACGCTCGTGCAGATCTGGCCGGTGTTCGCGAACGCGCCGAGCGCGACCTGGGCGGCGGCCCACGCCGGGTCGACGTCGGCGTCGACGATCACCGGGTCGTTGCCGCCGTTCTCACGGACGACGTGGGCGCGGGTGCGCGCGGCGACCTCGGAGAGGCGATCACCGGTCGCGGTGGAGCCGACGTGGGCGTACACGTCGATGCCGTCCTCGGCGAGGAGGAGCTCGCCCGTGGCCGCGTCGCCGTCGACACCGTTGAGGACACCGTCGGGCAGGACCTCGGCCAGCAGCTCGTTGAGGCGGGCGATCGTGGCGGGGGAGCGCTCGCTGCCCTTGTGCACGACCGTGTTGCCGGTGACGATCGCCGCGCCGAGGATCCCGCAGGCCACCGCGACCGGGTCGTTCCACGGCGTCAGCGCGAGGACCACGCCACGCGCGTGCGGCACGGCCCAGTCCGCCGCGCCGAACGCCCCACGCAGCGCCTCGCCACGGTGCACCGGACCGAGCTCGGCGTACTGCACGAGGGTCCCGATGCCCGCTTCGACACCGCCGATCGCGTCACCGGGGACCTTGCCGGTCTCGCGGGTGTTCAGGTCCGCCAGCTCCTGCGCGTGCGCACGGACGTGCTCGGCGGCGGCGTGGAGCAGCGCGCCCCGCTCGGCCGGCGCGGTGCGTGCCCAGGCCGGGGCGGCGGCG
>NZ_JAUZED010000045.1 GCF_030705415.1 Curtobacterium sp. A7_M15
CGGCCACCGGCCCCGCACCGAGCGCGGAACCTCGCACACTGCGGCGCCCACCGCGCTCCGCGCCCGCACCGCGCCCGCGCACCACGTCGCGCCGTGCGGTGCGGGTCGGGCGCACGCCGCGCCTCCCGTACCGTTGTCGGGTGACCGAAACCGCAGCTGCACTCGTCGAACGCCTCACCGCCATCGTCCCGGACTTCCCGTCACCGGGGATCCTGTTCCGCGACGTCACGCCGGTGTTCTCGGACGCGGTCGCGTTCGGCCGCGTGTGCGAGGCACTCGCAGCGCCCTTCGCCGTCGGCGAGGGCTTCGCCGCCGTCGCCGGCATCGAGGCCCGCGGCTTCGCACTGGCCGGCGGCATCGCGGCGCAGCACCAGGTCGGCGTGCTCACCGTGCGCAAGGCGGGGAAGCTCCCGGGCGAGGTCCTCAGCGAGCAGTACGCGCTCGAGTACGGCGAGGCCGAGCTCGAACTCCGCCCCGGGCAGCTGCCCGCGGGGACGCGGGTGCTCGTGGTCGACGACGTCCTCGCGACCGGGGGCACCGCGGCCGCCACCGTCACCCTGCTCGAGCGTGCCGGCTACGAGGCGATCGGCTTCGCGGCACTGCTCGAACTCGACGGCCTGGCGGGGCGCGAGCGGCTCGAACCGCGCCTGCCCGTGCAGACCCTCGGGGCCGTCCCCGCGTGAGCCTCCGTTCGCGCCCCGCGCACTAGTCTTGATCCACCATCCAACCGAGGAGTCCCATCATCGTGACCGAGTCAGTCGCCGCAGCGCCGGAAGGCGCGTCGCCGGAGAACGCCGAGCCCGCAGCCGTGCCCCAGGCACCCGAGCCCCGCACCGCGACGACGACCACGACGGGCACCGAGCTGTTCGACGGCGTCCGCGGCGTCGTGGCGATCCGGGTGGCGGGTGTCCTCAAGGACCTCGACGCGTCGGTGGACGCCGGTGACGTCGTCGAACCGGTGACGCTCGACGAGCAGGACGGCCTCGACATCCTGCGCCACTCCGCCGCGCACGTGCTCGCGCAGGCCGTCCAGCAGATCAACCCCGACGCCAAGCTCGGCATCGGGCCGCCCGTCACCGACGGCTACTACTACGACTTCGACGTCGCCGAGCCCTTCACGCCCGAGGACCTCAAGGCGATCGAGAAGGGCATGGACCGGATCATCCGGCAGGCCCAGCGTTTCCGTCGCGTCGTCGTGACGGACGAGGAAGCCCGCGAGCGCATGGCTGGAGAGCCCTACAAGCAGGAGCTCATCGGCCTCAAGGGCGCTGCGGAGTCCGGCGACTCGGGCGAGAGCGTCGAGGTCGGTGCCGGCGAGCTGACGGTCTACGAGAACGTCGACCCGAAGTCGGGCGAGGTCGTCTGGCAGGACCTCTGCCGTGGCCCGCACGTGCCGCACACCCGCTGGATCGGCAACGCGTCGAAGCTCATGCGCGTCGCCGCGGCGTACTGGCGCGGCTCGGAGAAGAACCCGCAGCTGCAGCGCGTCTACGGCACCGCGTGGCCGGACAAGGACCAGCTGAAGGCCTACCTCGTGCGTCTCGAAGAGGCGGCCAAGCGCGACCACCGCAAGCTCGGCGCTGAACTCGACCTGTTCTCGTTCCCCGACGAGATCGGTTCCGGGCTGGCGATCTTCCACCCCAAGGGCGGCATCATCCGCCGCGAGATGGAGGACTACTCGCGCCGTCGGCACGAGCAGGAGGGCTACTCGTTCGTCTACACGCCCCACATCACCAAGGGCGACCTGTTCGAGCAGTCCGGGCACCTCGGCTGGTACCGGGACGGCATGTTCCCGCCCATGCACATGGACGAGGCGCGCGACGAGGACGGCAACATCACCCGCCAGGGCGCCGACTACTACCTCAAGCCGATGAACTGCCCGATGCACATCCTGGCGTACCGCTCGCAGGCGCGCTCGTACCGCGACCTGCCCCTGCGGATGTTCGAGTTCGGCACGGTCTACCGCAACGAGAAGTCCGGCGTCATCCACGGCCTCACCCGGGTGCGCGGCCTGACGCAGGACGACGCCCACATCTTCACCACGCAGGAGAAGATGAAGGAGGAGCTCACCACGACCCTCCAGTTCGTGCTGTCGCTGCTCCGCGACTACGGCCTCGACGACTTCTACCTCGAGCTCTCCACGAAGGACCCCGAGAAGTACGTCGGCGACGACGAGGTGTGGGACGTGGCGACGGACACCCTGCGCGAGGTCGCGGAGGAGACCGGGCTCGAGCTCGTGCCCGACCCGGCCGGTGCCGCCTTCTACGGCCCGAAGATCTCGGTGCAGGCACGCGACGCCATCGGCCGCACCTGGCAGATGTCGACCGTGCAGCTCGACTTCAACCTGCCGGAGCGCTTCGGCCTCGAGTACGCGGCGGCTGACGGCACGCGCCAGCGCCCCGTCATGATCCACCGCGCGCTCTTCGGCTCGATCGAGCGGTTCTTCGGTGTCCTCACCGAGCACTACGCCGGCGCGTTCCCGGCCTGGCTCGCGCCGGTGCAGGTCGTCGCGATCCCGGTCGCGGCCGAGTACGGCGACTACCTCGACGAGGTCGTCGCGAAGCTGCGCTCGCACGGCGTCCGTGCCGAGGTCGACCACTCGGACGACCGGATGCAGAAGAAGATCCGCACGCACACGAAGCAGAAGGTCCCGTTCCAGCTCATCGCCGGCGGCGACGACCGCGACGCCGGTGCGGTCTCGTTCCGCTTCCGCGACGGCCGGCAGGACAACGGCGTACCGGTGAACGAGGCGGTCGAGCGCATCCTCACCGCGATCCGCGAGCGCGCGCAGGTCTGATGGCCTGTCCAGGAGGCACGGAGCAGGTCCCCGGGACCGGTCACGTCGACGACGTGGTCGGCTCCGGGGCGCCCCGCGCGTCCGACGCGACGCGCACGTCGGACGGGGCGGTCCGGGACGAGTCGGTCCCGGACGACCCGCTCGTCATCCGGGACGCCGCCACCGGCGCTGCCGTGCCGGACGCGTTCCAACGGCTCTGGAACCCACACCGGATGGCCTACATCGACGCGGGGCGCGAGGGGCGCGGCCGCGGCCACGACGACGACTGCCCGTTCTGCGAGGCGCCGCACAAGTCCGACGAGGACGCCCTCATCGTCGCCCGCGGCGAGCACGCCTACGTGCTGCTCAACCTCTTCCCGTACAACAACGGGCACCTGCTCGTCTGCCCGTACCGGCACGTGCCGCTCTACGACGAGGCGACCCCCGACGAACTCCGCGAGATGGGTGAGCTCACCCAGACCGCGATGCGGGTGTTGCGCGACGTCTCGCACTGCGACGGCTTCAACATCGGCATGAACCAGGGCGAGGTCGCGGGGGCCGGCGTGGCCGGTCATCTGCACCAGCACATCGTGCCGCGATGGCAGTCGGACTCGAACTTCTTCCCGATCATCGCCCGGACGAAGTCGATGTCCCAGCTGCTCGGGGACACCCGCCGTCTCGTCGCCGACGGGTGGCCGTCGGGCCACTAGACTGTCGGCATCATGAGCGACAGCAGCAGCATCCCGAGCACCCCCGGCACCTCGATCACCGGCTCGGACCGCGTCAAGCGCGGCCTCGCCGAGATGCTCAAGGGCGGCGTGATCATGGACGTCGTCGACGCCGAGCAGGCCCGCATCGCGGAAGAGGCCGGCGCGACCGCCGTCATGGCCCTCGAGCGCGTCCCGGCGGACATCCGTGCGCAGGGTGGTGTCGCCCGCATGTCCGACCCGTCGATGATCGAGGAGATCATCGCGAGCGTGTCGATCCCCGTCATGGCGAAGGCGCGCATCGGGCACTTCGTCGAGGCACAGGTGCTGCAGGAGCTCGGCGTCGACTACATCGACGAGTCCGAGGTGCTCTCGCCGGCCGACTACGTCAACCACATCGACAAGTGGAACTTCACCACCCCCTTCGTCTGCGGTGCCACCAACCTGGGCGAGGCGCTCCGTCGCATCACCGAGGGCGCGGCGATGATCCGCTCCAAGGGCGAGGCCGGCACCGGTGACGTGTCCGAGGCCACCAAGCACATCCGCACGATCAACAAGGAGATCGCTGCCCTCCGGTACCTGAAGGAGGACGAGCTCTACGTCGCCGCGAAGGAGCTCCAGGCACCCTTCGACGTCGTGAAGGAGGTCGCGCAGACCGGCAAGCTCCCCGTGGTGCTGTTCACCGCCGGTGGTGTCGCCACCCCGGCCGACGCCGCGATGATGATGCAGCTCGGCGCTGACGGCGTGTTCGTCGGCTCCGGCATCTTCAAGTCGGGCGACCCGGCGAAGCGCGCCGCCGCGATCGTCAAGGCCGTGACCTTCCACGACGACCCCAAGGTCATCGCCGAGGTCTCGCGCGGTCTGGGCGAGGCGATGGTCGGCATCAACGTCGCCGACGTCCCGGCACCGCACCGCCTCGCCGAGCGCGGCTGGTGAGTGCCCGGCCCCGCATCGGGGTCCTCGCGCTGCAGGGCGACTTCCGTGAGCACATCGCGTCGCTGACGGAACTCGGTGCGGACGTGGTGCCGCTCCGTCGTCCGGAGGAGATCGATGCGCTCGACGGCGTCGTGATCCCCGGCGGTGAGTCGAGCGTGATGGACAAGCTGTCACGCGCATTCGGGGTGGCGGACCCCCTGTCCGATGCCATCCGCGACGGCCTGCCGACGTACGGCACCTGTGCGGGCATGATCATGCTGTCCTCCCGCATCGCCGCCGGCATCCCGGGGCAACGGACGCTCGACGTGCTCGACACCACGGTGCGTCGGAACGCGTTCGGCAGCCAGAACGACTCCTTCGAGACCGACATCCCGATGCCGGCGCTCGGCGACGCCCCGGTGCACGCGGTGTTCATCCGGGCGCCCGTGGTGGAGCAGCACGGCCCGGACGTCGAGGTGCTCGGCGCCCTGGCCGACGGGCAGGTCGTGGCGGTCCAGCAGAGGAACGTCATCGCGAGTGCGTTCCACCCCGAGGTCGCCGGCGAGGACCGCTTCCACCGCCGCTTCCTCGACCTCGTCCACAGCGCCTGACCGGGCCGCGCACTCCTCGCCGAACCAGCGCGCCGGGGACACGCCCCACCCGGCGGGTCGGTAGACTGACCAGGATTTTCCGCAAGACGCAAGGAGCACCGTGTCCGGGCATTCCAAGTGGGCAACGACCAAGCACAAGAAGGCCGTCATCGACCAGCGCCGTGCCAAGTCGTTCGCGAAGCTGATCAAGAACATCGAGGTCGCGGCCAAGATGGGCGGCGCCGACCTCTCCGGCAACCCGACCCTCGTCGACGCCGTGCAGAAGGCCAAGAAGACCTCGGTCCCCAACGACAACATCGACCGCGCCATCAAGCGCGGTGCCGGTCTGACCGGTGAGTCGATCGAGTACACCACCATCATGTACGAGGGCTACGGCCCGAACGGCGTCGCGATGCTCATCGAGTGCCTCACGGACAACAAGAACCGTGCCGCGGCAGAGGTCCGCACCGCGATGTCGCGCAACGGCGGCACCATGGCCGACCCGGGCAGCGTCGCCTACAACTTCTCGCGCAAGGGCGTCATCTCGGTCACGAAGACCGACGGCCTCGACGAGGACACGGTCATGACGGCGGTGCTGGACGCCGGCGTCGAGGACGTCATCGACCAGGGCGGCGGCTTCGAGGTCATCACCGAGGCCACCGACCTCGTCGCGGCCCGCACCGCGCTGCAGGACGCCGGGATCGACTACGACTCTGCCGACGCCGAGTTCGTCCCCGGCCTCAAGGTGCCGGTCGACGCCGACACCGCGCGCAAGGTGTTCCGCCTGATCGACGCGCTCGAGGACAGCGACGACGTGCAGAACGTCTACTCGAACTTCGACATCCCCGCGGACGTCCAGGCCGAGCTCGACGAGGACGAGGACTAGTCCGATGCTGCGCGTGCTCGGGGTCGACCCCGGGCTCACGCGGTGCGGCGTCGGCATCGTCGAGGTCGCACCGAACCGCCGCGCCCGGCTCGTCCACGTGACGGTCGTGCGGACACCGGCGGACATGGCGCTCGAGCAGCGCCTGCTCCGGATCGCCGACGGCATCGCCGCCGAGATCGACGAGCACCGTCCCGACGCCGTCGCGGTCGAACGCGTGTTCGCGCAGGCCAACGTCCGGACGGTCATGGGCACGGCACAGGCCGCCGGTCTCGCTCTGCACGCCGCGGCGGCCCGGGGGCTGCCGGTGGGGCTGCACACGCCGTCCGAGGTCAAGGCCGCCGTCACCGGGTACGGCAACGCCGACAAGCGCCAGGTGCAGACGATGATCGCGCGGGTACTCGGCCTCGACGAGGCCCCCAAGCCCGCCGACGCGGCGGACGCGCTCGCGCTGGCGGTGTGCCACGCCTGGAGGCTCGGATCGCCGGACGCGGTCGGCACGCGTGTCACGAACCTCACCCCGGCACAGCGTGCCTGGCGCGACGCACAGGGCGGCACGGTGGACTCACCCCTCGTACGGGCCGCGGCCGCGGCCGCCGGTCGTGCGCCGCGTGGCTCGTCGGCATCGTCGGTGGCCGGCCGTAGGCTCGGGGCATGATCGCGAGTCTCCGGGGCACCTGCATCGACATCGCCGGCTCCGCCGTCGTGATCGAGGTCGGGGGAGTGGGCTACGCGGTCACGGTGACCCCGGCGCACGCTCTCACGATGCGCCACGGTTCCGAGGTCTTCGTCCGGACGGCCATGATCGTGCGCGAGGACGAACACCTGCTGTTCGGCTTCGAGTCCACCGACGCGCTCCAGGTGTTCGACCTGCTGCGCAGCGTGTCCGGCGTCGGACCGAAGTCGGCGATGGGCGTGCTCGCCCACCTCGACCCGGCCCAGGTCGCGAACGCCGTCGCCAACGACGACGACGGCGCCTTCCGCAAGGTCTCCGGGATCGGCCCGAAGACCGCCAAGCTCATCATCGTCGCGCTGTCGGGCAAGCTCGCCGCGTTCGAGCAGGCCCCCGTCACCACAGCCACCGTCGGAGCAGCGCACCCGGCTGCGAACGACGTCGTCGCAGCCCTCGTCGGGCTCGGCTGGCGCGAGGACGCCGCCCAGCGCGCGGTCGACGAGACCATCGCCACGGAGCCGGGCGTCGCCTCGATGGGCACCCAGGCGTTGCTCCGTGCCGCACTGGGTGCGCTCCGTCCCGCCGGTGCCGGCCGGTGAGCGGGATCACCGCCGCGGGCGCCGAGTCACAAGAGGAACTCGCGTTCGAAGGGGCCCTCCGGCCGAAGTCCCTCGACGAGTTCGTCGGCCAGCGGAAGGTCCGCGGGCAGCTCGACCTGCTCCTCAAGGCGGCCGCACTGCAGGAACGGACGCCCGACCACATCCTGATGGCCGGCCCGCCCGGACTGGGCAAGACGACCCTCGCGATGATCGTCGCGCACGAGTCCGGTCGTCCCCTGCGGATGTCGAGCGGCCCGGCCATCCAGCACGCCGGTGACCTGGCCGCGGTGCTGTCGTCGCTCGTCCCGGGCGAGGTCCTCTTCATCGACGAGATCCACCGCATGGCCCGCTCGGCGGAGGAGATGCTGTACCTCGCGATGGAGGACTTCCGCATCGACGTGATGGTCGGCAAGGGTGCCGGTGCCACGAGCATCCCGCTCGACCTCGCGCCGTTCACGCTCGTCGGTGCGACCACCCGCGCGGGGCTGCTGCCGAACCCGCTCCGGGACCGCTTCGGCTTCACCGCCCACCTCGAGTTCTACGAGAAGGACGAGCTCGAGCAGGTCCTCATCCGTGCGGCACACCTGCTCGAACTCGACATCGACCGGTCGGCCCTGCGCGAGATCGCCGGACGTTCCCGGGGCACACCCCGCATCGCCAACCGCCTGCTGCGACGGGTCCGTGACTACGCCCTCGTGCACCGCACCTCCGACGGCATGGCGGCCGTGCAGGGCGCCCTCGACCTCTACGACGTCGACGAGCTCGGACTCGACCGCCTCGACCGTGCCGTCGTCGAGACGATGCTGACGCGGTTCGACGGCGGTCCCGTGGGCCTGAACACCCTCGCGGTGTCCGTCGGCGAGGAGTCCGAGACCATCGAGTCGGTCGTCGAGCCCTTCCTCGTCCGGGTCGGACTGGTCACCCGCAGCCCGCGCGGGCGGATCGCCACACCGCAGGCCTGGCGGCACTTCGACATGACACCCGGACAGGCCGGACTGGCACAACCCGGGCTGTTCGACGACGACACCGACTGAACCTCAGGCCCGCGGTCTCGGTGACATGCCACGCACAGACGTGTGCCCTAGACTGCTACGGCCCGAAACCGAGCAACCAGAGAAGGCAACGCATCATGGGTCAAGAAGTCATCCTCATCGTCATCGTCGTGGCGTTCGCGGCCTTCATGTTCTACAACAGCCGGAAGCGCAAGAAGCAGCAGTCCGAGCTCGCCACCAAGATGGTGCCGGGCGCGAAGGTCATGCTGTCCTTCGGTCTGTACGGCACGCTCCTGTCGGTCGACGACGAGAAGGTCACGGCCGACGTCGAGATCGCTCCCGGGACGGTCGTCACCGTGCACCGTCAGACCCTGTCGCGAGTCGTGGACGACTCCGCGTCGGACATCACCACCACCGCCACGCCGGAAGACGAGCCGGCCGCGCCGAAGCCCGTCGCCGAGCTCAACGGGGAGCCGATCTACGGCGAGCGTGTCGAGCCGACCGAGGCCGACGCCGACGCCGCGAAGCGCAAGACCGAAGACTGACTCCTCGGCCGCCGGGTCCACCGACCCGGCGGCGACACCGGCCGTCGGTCAACCACCGTCGGTCCTGACAGAAAGACGAGACGACCGGTGGCACGATCGACACCCGTCAAGAAGGCGATCCGCTCGCTGACCTGGTTGGTGATCCTCATGGCGGTCCTCGCGGGGTTGAACACCGCCGCGTCGGTCCTCGCCGGGAACACCAAGGACGACAGCGGCAAGTGGTTCGAAGGGGCCAGCTGGGTCCCGGAACTCGCCCTCGACCTCCAGGGTGGCACGCAGCTGACGCTCGCGGCCCAGAACACCGAGGGTGGCTCGGTGACGAGCCAGCAGCTCAACCAGGCCGTCAACATCATCCGTCAGCGCATCAACGCGACCGGTGTCTCGGAATCCCAGATCAACACCCAGGGGACGAACAACATCGTCGTCTCCATCCCGGGCAAGCCGGACAAGGCGACGATCGACCGCATCGAGGCCGCCGCGAAGCTGACGTTCCGCCCGGTCCTCTACACCGAGGCCGCGACGGACAGCGCCGTCGGCGGCAGCGACGGGTCGTCCGCCTCGCCGACGCCCTACACGCCGCCGGCCTCGCTGCAGGCCACCCCGAGCACGAAGCCGACGAACGGCAGTGACCTCTCGCAGGTCACTCCGGCGCTGCAGGACCTGTACACGAACTACAACTGCAAGGCCCCCGGCGACGTGACGGCAGCGCCGGACGACGAGCCGCTCGTGACGTGTGACCAGGACGGCACGGCCAAGTACATCCTCGGCCCGGTCGAGGTCTCCGGTTCGGGCATCAGCAACGCCACCTCCGGCCTCGCGACCGACTCGCAGGGCACGTCCACCGGTCAGTGGGCGGTCAACCTGACGTTCTCGGGCAAGAGCGCTGACGACTTCCGCGAGGTCACGAGCCGACTCGTCAAGCTGCAGGCGCCGCAGAACCAGTTCGCGATCGTCCTCGACGGCACCGTCATCACGGCACCGGCGTCGAACGCGGCGATCACCAACGGCAAGGCGCAGATCACCGGTTCGTTCACCGCCGACTCCGCGAAGACGCTCGCCGACCAGCTGAAGTACGGCGCGCTGCCGATCAACTTCCAGGTCCAGTCGAACGAGAACATCTCCGCGACGCTCGGCACCGCCCAGCTCGTCGGCGGTCTCGTCGCGGGTCTGATCGGTCTGATCCTGGTGATCATCTACTCGGTCATCCAGTACCGGGCGCTCGCGTTCGTCACGGTCCTCTCACTCGGTGTCGCCGCGGCCCTCACGTACCTCGTGATCGCGATCATGTCGTGGCGTGTGGACTACCGCCTGTCGTTGGCAGGTGTGGCGGGTCTGATCGTCGCGATCGGCATCACGGCGGACTCGTTCATCGTGTACTTCGAGCGCATCCGTGACGAGCTCCGCGACGGCCGAGGCCTCGAGAGCGCCGTCGAGTCCGGCTGGAAGCGCGCCCTGCGCACGATCCTGGCGTCCGACTCGATCAACTTCCTCGCCGCCGTGGTGCTCTACATCCTCGCGGTCAGCGACGTGAAGGGCTTCGCGTTCACGCTGCTCCTCACCACTCTGATCGACGTCGTCGTGGTCGTGATGTTCACCCACCCGATGATGCAGCTCATCGCCCGCAGCCGGTTCTTCGGCGAGGGGCACCGCTTCAGCGGGCTCGACCCCTCGGCCCTCGGCGCCGTCTACCGCGGCCGCGCGCAGTTCCGCGCCCCGGTGGTCGACGGCAAGCGGCAGCGCAGCGCCGGCGAGGCGCAGCGTCGACAGACGATCGCAGAGCGGAAGGCCGCGCAGGCCTCCGGCGACAACGGCACGACGCCGGACGGGAAGGACGACTGATGGCCAGCTTCAGCCAGTTCGGTAGCGACCTCTACACGGGGAAGCGCTCGTACGACATCGTCGGCCGACGCAAGACCTGGTACGTCATCGCGATCATCGCGGTCGTGGTCTCGCTCGCGGTCCCGTGGTTGCGCGGCGGGTACCAGCTCGGCATCGAGTTCACCGGCGGCTCCGAGTTCACGCTCTCCGACGTCAAGAACCTCGACCAGAACATCGCGACCGACACCGTCGAGTCGATCGTGCCCGACGGCGTCCCACGCGTCTCGCAGCTCGGCACGCACGGCATCCGCGTGCAGACCGGGCAGCTCACCGACCGTGAGACCTCCGAGGTGCAGGACGCCCTGGCGAAGGCCTACGACGTCCCGGACAGCCAGGTCGCCGCGACCTTCATCGGCGCGACCTGGGGCGCCGACGTGCTCAACCAGGCGATCCGCGGCCTCGTGATCTTCCTCGCCCTCGCGGCGGTCTTCATGGCGCTGTACTTCCGCACCTGGAAGATGTCGGTGTCCGCCATGGTGGCGCTCCTCCACGACCTCCTCATCACGGCGGGCGTGTACGGCATCGTCGGGCTCGAGGTCACCCCGGCGGCGGTGATCGGCTTCCTGACGATCCTCGGGTACTCGCTGTACGACACGGTCGTGGTCTTCGACAAGGTGCGCGAGAACACGTCGCAGGAGTCGCACCGGACCTTCGTCCAGTCGGTGAACCTCGCGGTGAACCAGACGCTCGTGCGCTCGATCAACACGTCCGTGGTGGCGCTCCTGCCGGTGGCGGCGATCCTCTTCATCGGGTCGTACGTCCTCGGCGCCGGAACGCTCCGTGACATCTCGCTCGCCCTGTTCATCGGCATCATCGTCGGCACGTACTCGACGATCTTCATCGCGTCGCCGATGTACGCCCACCTGCGTGAGAACGAGCCGAAGATCAAGCAGGCCGACGCCAAGAAGCAGGCGGCCGCCGCCAAGCGGCAGCGCGAGGTCGACGCGACGGCAGGCGTCTGATGCCGGCCGAGATCGTGGACCTCGACGTCGCCGAGGCCCGGCGGCGGATCGCTGCCGGTGCACGCCTGTTCGACGTCCGCGAGCAGGGGGAGTGGGACGAGGTCCACGCTCCCGAGGCCACCCTCGTCCCGATGTCCGAGCGGGTGGCCCGGTGGAAGGAGATCGACGGTGGCGACGAGCCCGCGATCATCGTCTGCCACTCCGGCGGGCGCTCCGCCCGGGTCGTGGCGGCGCTCGAGCAGTCCGGGGTCCCGGCGGTGAACCTCGTCGGCGGCATGGTCGCGTGGGAGCAGTCCGGCGCCCCGGTGGTGCGCGACGCCCAGGGCGAACCGCGTCACGAGCACTGACCGGACACGCGTAGTCTTGTCGGATCGAGCTCGGACGGACCTCCCGGAAGGCGCAGCATGACGGACACGCGTGAGTCCACGCCGCAGGACGCCTCTGTGCCCCGCGCCGGACAGGACACCGGCTCGGCGAGCCGCCCCGGCTCCGCACCGCGACCGACCAGTCCGCTCGGACCGAACACGACCGGCAACCTCGGGTCGCTCCGGTCGCTGCTGCCCCGGCTGTTCTCGCGCGCCCAGCCCGCCGGTGCGGTCGACACCCTGATCCGCACCGTCCGGTCGCACCACCCGAAAGCGGACGTGACGCTCATCGAGCGCGCCTACTCCGTCGCCGAACGTGCGCACGACGGGCAGAAGCGCAAGTCCGGTGAGCCGTACATCACGCACCCGGTCGCGGTGGCGCAGATCCTCGCCGACCTCGGGATCGGTCCGATCACCATCGCCGCGGCACTGCTCCACGACACCGTCGAGGACACGGACTACCAGCTCGACCAGCTGCGCGAGGACTTCGGCGACGAGATCGCCATGCTCGTCGACGGCGTCACGAAGCTCGACAAGGTCAAGTACGGCGACAGCGCGCAGGCCGAGACCGTCCGCAAGATGGTCATCGCGATGTCGAAGGACATCCGCGTCCTCGTGATCAAGCTCGCCGACCGGTTGCACAACGCCCGGACGTGGGGCTTCGTCGAGTCGACCTCCGCCACGCGCAAGGCGAAGGAGACCCTCGAGATCTACGCGCCGCTCGCGCACCGGCTCGGCATCCAGATGATCAAGCTCGAGCTCGAGGACCTGTCGTTCGCGGTCCTCCACCCGAAGCTGTACGTCGAGATCGACAGCCTGGTGAAGGAGCGTCAGCCGAAGCGCGAGCAGTTCGTGCAGAACGTCATCGGCACGCTCAAGAAGGACCTCAAGGCGGCGAAGGTCCGTGGCGAGGTCATGGGTCGGCCGAAGCAGTACTACTCGATCTACCAGAAGATGATCGTCCGCGGGCGCGAGTTCGACGAGATCTACGACCTGGTCGGCATCCGCGTGCTCGTGCCGACCGTCCGCGACTGCTACGCGATGCTCGGTTCCGTGCACGCCCGGTGGACGCCGCTCCCGGGTCGATTCAAGGACTACATCGCCACGCCGAAGTTCAACCTGTACCAGTCGCTGCACACCACCGTGCTGGGGCCGCAGGGCCGTGCGGTGGAGATCCAGATCCGCACGCACGAGATGCACCAGCGGGCCGAGTTCGGTGTCGCCGCGCACTGGAAGTACAAGCAGCGTGCGGCCGGGCGTGACGTCGACTCCTCGTCGGCGACCGACCAGGACATGGCGTGGCTGGCGCACATCACCGACTGGCAGGCCGAGACGAGCGACCCCGGGGAGTTCCTCGACTCGCTGCGGTACGAGATCGGTGCGAAGGAGACCTACGTCTTCACGCCGCAGGGCAAGGTCATCGGGCTGCCGTCCGGTGCGACGCCGGTGGACTTCGCGTACGCCGTGCACACCGAGATCGGGCACCGCACGATGGGCGCCAAGGTCAACGGGCGCCTCGTCCCGCTCGAGAGCCAGCTGTCGAGCGGCGACGTCGTCGAGATCTTCACGTCGAAGAACCCCGACTCGGGCCCCAGCCAGGACTGGCTGACCTTCGTCCGCAGCCCCCGGGCACGGAACAAGATCAAGCAGTGGTTCACGAAGGAACGCCGCGAAGAGGCGATCGAGCAGGGTCGCGACGCGATCGCCCGGGCGATGCGGAAGCAGAACCTGCCACTCCAGCGCATCATGAGCCAGGACTCCATCGCCGAGGTCGCGTCGTCGATGCGCTACGACGACATCTCCGCGCTGTACGCGGCGGTCGGCGAGGGCCACGTGTCCACGCAGTCGGTGATCGAGAAGGTCCTCGGGAACGTCCAGACCGAGACCGAGACGGAAGAGCCGGAGCTCAGCTTCCCCCGCCAGGTCACGAGCCGACAGCTGCGCAACAGCGACAGCGGGGTCCTCGTGCGCGGCGCCCCGGACATCCTCGTCAAGCTCGCGAAGTGCTGCACACCGGTGCCGGGCGACCAGATCGTCGGGTTCATCACCCGCGGGCAGGGCGTGTCGGTGCACCAGGCGTCGTGCACGAACGTCAAGTCGCTCATGAACGAGCCCGACCGGATGATCGAGGTCGAGTGGGCACCGTCCTCGAAGTCGGTGTTCCTCGTGCAGATCCAGATCGAGGCGCTCGATCGGTCGGGTCTGCTCAGCGACGTGACCCGTGTGCTGACGGACCACCACGTCAACATCCTGTCCGCGACCGTCTCGACCTCGTCCGACCGGCTCGCCCTGAGCCGGTTCGTGTTCGAGATGGGCGACACGACCCACCTCGACCGGGTGCTCAACGCCGTGCGACGGATCGACGCCGTCTACGACGTGTACCGCGTCAGCGCGGGCTGACCGCCCGCAACCGCCGCTCGGCCTGCCGGGCCATCGGGATCGTCCCGAGCGTCGCGAGCCAGCCGGCGACCTCGTTCACCGAGGTCGCTTCGATCGCCAGGAGACCGGCCACCGCAGCGGCGTCCAGCGGATCGAAGCCGCCCGGCCGGTCCCCGGGGCTGCGCAGCAGGTCGACGGCCGTCCGCAGGGGTGTGGTGACCCGGAGGCCCTCGAGCGCGACGACGTCCTCGTCCGCGATGACCAGCTCCCGGACACGGACCGCGCCGTCCGCGTGGACGCGGACCCCGAGCGGAACGCACGCGTCGACCGGCTCGGGTGCCCGGGAGACGGCACCCCAGACCCAGGCGGCCGTCCGGGTGCAGGCGATGAGGCGCGCGTCGCGGAGCGCCCACGCCGCGGCCGCGGCCCGGAGCGACGGGGTCTGCGGTTCCGCCGGGGAGGCCCAGCACGCGCCGACCGGCACCAGTTCGCCGGCGAGGACCGCCGCGCGCAGCTCGGCCTCCGGCCAGTCGTCGCTCGTCAGCAGCCGGGTTCGGGACACCCGGACATCCTGCCCGACGCGCATGCCGCGTCGACGCGCCCTGTGGAGAGCTGCGGCTGCGCGCCCGACAGGTGACCGTCCGTGGGACGGGAGGCGAGGGTCGGGCCCGCACCGCGCCTCCCGTCCGTCAACACGGCACGACCAGGGCCGACGTCGTCAGCGGAGCACGTCGGCTCGGTGCACGAGCGCCGCGGCGCCGATGAGCGGGCCGTCCTGGGACAGCCCCGTCGGGACGATCCGCACCTTGGTCACGAAGCCGAACTCGACGCGCTCCGCCACCGCCTGACGGGCGTACTCGAAGAGGTCGGGCGTGACGTGCGAGAAGCCGCCGCCGATGGCGACGACCTCGAGGTCGACGAGGCTCGTGGCCGCCGCGATGGCCTGTCCGAGCGCGCGTCCGCTGCGCTTGACGGCAGCAACCGCGATCTCGTCACCGGCTGCGTACGCCGCCGAGAGCTCCTCGCCGGTGCTGCCGGTGAACCCCTGTCGCTGCGCCCAGGCGACGGTCTTCGGACCGCTCGCGATAGCCTCGAGGCAGCCGGTGCCGCCGCACGCGCAGCGGTCGTCGAAGCCACCGCACTCGACGTGTCCGATGTGCCCGGCGTTGCCCGTCGGGCCGCTCACCGTCCGGCCGTGCAGGATGAGGCCGCCGCCGACGCCGGTCGAGACGATCATGCCCATCACGTGGTCGGAGCCCTGCGCCGCGCCGACCCAGTGCTCGGCGAGGGTGATCGCGAGGCCGTCCATGCGGAGCGTCACCGGGATGCCGGCGGGGACGTGCGCTGCGACGCGGTCCCGGAGCGGGTACCCGCGCCAGACCGGCATGTTCAGCGGCGAGACGAGCCCGTGCTCCTCGTCGACCGGCCCGGCGGAACCGATGCCGACGCCGACGAGCGTCGCGTCCGTCGGCAGCGCCGCGAGGGCGGCCGTCACGACCTCGTCGACCGCGGCCTGCAGCTCGTCGGACGTCCGGCCCGGACCGGTCGGGCTGCGGAACCGGGTGGCGGGCAGGACGACGCCGGCGTCGGTGACGAGGGCCGCCTCGACCTTGGTGCCGCCGAGGTCGACGGCGAGGGCGAGGGACGTGGACGGGGTGGTGGACATGCGCGCTCCGATGCGGCGGTCGGGAGGCGCGGTGCCGGTCCCGCACGCGTCGTCGCGTCCGGTGGGCGCCGGCCCCTGCTGGTGGGTCGGGTGGTGCGGGGAGGAACGGGGACTCACGCCCCCGGACCGTCAGTAGGACGTGGTGTCGTCGCCGAGCGCCGACGCGGTACCGGTCTCGGTGCGGTGCGCCACTTCGTCCAGGATGCGTGCCGAGGCGCTCGTGCCGATGCGGTCCGCTCCGGCCTCGACCATCTCGAGGAGCGTGTCGAGCCCGCGCACGCCGCCGGAGGCCTTCACGCCGGTGTCCCTGCCGACCGTCGCGCGCATGAGGGCGATGTGTTCGGCCGTTGCACCGCCGCCGGCGAACCCGGTGGAGGTCTTCACGAAGGCGGCACCGGCGGACCGTGCGGCACGCGAGGCCGCGACGATCTCGTCGTCGGTGAGGAAGGAGGTCTCGAGGATGACCTTGACGACGGTGCTGCCCGCGGCGTCGACCACGGCGCGGACGTCGGCCTCGACCCGCTCCCAGTCGCCGGACTTCGCGGCGCCGATGTTCTGCACCATGTCGAGCTCGAACGCACCGTCGGCGAGGGCCTGCAGCGACTCGGCGACCTTGGCGGCCGTGGAGGTGGTGCCGTGCGGGAAGCCGATGACCGTGCCGACGCCGACCCCGGTGCCCGTCAGGCGCTCGACGGCGTGGGCGACGTCGCTCGGGCGGACGCAGACGCTGAAGACGCGGTACGCGGCGGCCTCGTCGAGCTGGGCGTCGACGTCCGAACGCGTGAGTTCGGGCTTGAGGATCGCGTGGTCGATGAGACCACGGACGGCATCGGCGGTGACGGAGAACGCTGCATTGTCCACCCGGCAAGCCTACCCGGAGCCGAGCCGCGTACCGTGCCCCGCATGCACGTCCTCGTCACCGGGGCCACCGGCTACATCGGCGGTCGTCTCGTCCCACGTCTCCTCGAAGCGGGTCACACCGTCCGCGTCTTCGTCCGCACGCCCCGGAAGCTGCAGGACGTCCCCTGGCACGACGACGTCGAGATCGCCGCGGGGGACCTGCAGGATGCCGACGCGGTGCGGCGGGCCGTCACCGACATCGAGGCCGTGTACTACCTCGCGCACGCGATGGGTGCGGACGGCGACTTCGAGCGGGCCGAGCGGGACGCCGCCGAGACGATGGCCCGCGAGGCGTCGGCCGCGGGTGTGCGGCGGTTCGTGTACCTCGGCGGACTGCACCCGGACGGCGAGCTCTCGAAGCACCTGCGGAGCCGGAAGGAGGTCGGGGACGTCCTGCTGCACTCCGGCGTCCCGACGATCGCGTACCAGGCCGGCGTGGTGATCGGGTCGGGGAGCACCTCGTTCGAGATGATCCGCCACGTCACCGACGTCCTGCCGTGGATGCCGGCGCCACGGTGGGTCCGGAACCGCATCCAGCCGATCGCCGTCCGGGACGTCCTCTACTACCTCGTCAAGGCGCTCGACATCCCTGCCGAGGTCAACCGGACGTTCGACATCGGCGGCCCCGACATCCTCCGGTACGGCCAGATGCTCAACGGGTACGCGGTCGAGGCGAAGCTCCCGCAGCGCCCCATCTCGCCGCTGCCGGTCCTGACCCCGGGGCTCGCGGCGCACTGGTTCAACCTCGTCACGCCGATCCCGCGCAAGCTCGCCAAGCCGATCATCGAGTCGCTGCAGTTCGAGTGCGTCCAGCGCGAGCACGACATCGACGACGTCGTGCCGCGGCCCGAGGGCGGGCTCACCGGCTACCGTCGCGCCGTCCGGCTCGCGCTGAGCCGCATGCGCACCGGCGAGGTCGAGACGAGCTGGCGGAACGCGACGCTCGCCGCCACCCCGGCCGACCCGCTGCCGAGCGACCCGGACTGGGCCGGTCACACCGTCCACGTCGACGACCGCAAGCGCCACTCGGCGGCATCGGCCGAGGACGTCTGGCGGGTCGTCGAGTCGATCGGCGGCGAGAACGGGTGGTACTCGTTCCCGTTGGCCTGGGTCGCGCGCGGGTGGATGGACAAGATCGCCGGGGGAGTCGGCCTCAACCGGGGCCGTCGCGACCAGAAGCGGCTCGAGCAGGGCGACGCGCTCGACTGGTGGCGTGTGGAGCGCCTCGAGCGCGGGCGGTACCTGCGCCTGCGCGCCGAGTTCAAGTCCCCGGGTCGCGCCTGGCTGGAGATGACGGTGACCCCGGCGGACGACGGTGGCAGCGACTACCGCCAGCGGGCGATCTACTTCCCGCAGGGACTCGCCGGACGCCTGTACTGGTACTCGATCCTGCCGTTCCACGGCGTCATCTTCCCCGGCATGGTCGAACGCATCACCGCGGCGGCCGAGCGGGAGTCCGAGCACACCGAGTCGACGGGGCGGAACTGGACCCAGCAGAATGGGAAGCCGGAACCCGCACACGAGGAGGCAGCATGACCGAGGAACGCACGAGCGTCCTGTTCCTGGGCGACAGCATCACCGAACAGGGGTCGTGGGACGCCTGGCTCCCCGACGAGCGGACCGTCAACCAGGGGATCGGCGGTGACACGACCGAGGGTGTGCTCGCACGCCTGGACGCCGTCGTCGCCGAGCAGCCCGAGGTCATCGTCCTGCTCATCGGCACGAACGACTTCGGCAACCACCGCAAGAGCGTCGAGCACGTCGTGCGCGGGGTGGAGTCCGTGCTCGTCACGCTCCGCCGCGAGCTCCCGGGCGTCCGTCTGCTCCTCGTCTCGATCCTGCCGCGCCAGGCGGAGTACACGGCGAAGATCGAGGAGGCGAACCGGCACCTCCGCCAGTTCGTCGCTACCTGCCACGCGCAGTACCTCGACGCGTGGCCGGCCCTCGCCGACGGGGACCACCTCGACGACCGGTACACCGAGGACGGCCTGCACCTCACCGAGGACGGCTACCGCGCCTACGTCGCCGAACTCGTCCCCGCCCTCGAACGGGTGCGCGAGCTCCCGCCGATGTCCCGGTCCATCCAGGCGATCGACCTCGACGGCGCCACCGCCTGATGGCGGCACGGAAGGGCCGACCCCCGGCCGGGTCGTCGTTGCGCGGCGTGTCCGGCAGTGGGACGGAACCCGCTCCGTCGAGCCCGGCGCGCTCGGGGAGGGGCGGCCGTGACCTGCCGCCGTTCACCCGACCCGCGCTCGCGCCGTCGCTGATCGCCGCGATCGTGCTCCTCGCCTGCGTCGCGATCGTGGACTCGTCCGGTTTCGTCTTCGCGCGCTGGGGCGTGACGGTGCTCAGCCTCATCGTGCTCGTCTTCGCCGCGCGGGGGCGGGCCTGGTGGGCCGCCATCCTGATGGCCGCGGTCGCCGTCTGCTGGAACCCGCTCGCGGTCGTCCCGATCCCGGGTGAGGTGTGGGCGGCGCTCCAGCTCGTCGCGGCCGCGCTGTTCATCGTCGTCGGCATCGTCGTGAAGGTGCCGCGCGAGACGGAGGCGGCCAGCGCCTCCCGGCCCTGACCGGCTCACGGTCCTGACCGGCCCCGGTCCTGGCCGCCCGCACCGCGCTGACCGGGGGTCCGCTCGGACGGTAGGATGAGTCGCCGGGCACCAGGGCCCGTGCACCGATCCGAAGGGCGTGGATGAGCAACGAGACCGAGCCGGTGACCGAGAGTCCTCTGCTGAACCCTCGACCGTCCTCCGGCGGTCTCGAACGTCCCGACGTCGTCGTGCGGAAGGGACGCCTGACGCTCGTCAACGGGCACCTGACGCCGCAGCAGTCGATGATCGAGGACCTCCTGTTCCTCGACGACGCCCTCACCGCCGGTGACGTCGACCACCTGCTCATCCGCGGCAACGACCAGCGGCCGGTGATCGCGGTCGACGAGCGCGACCGGCAGCGGGCGGAGAGCGCCGTGATGGCCGCCGCCGCGAACGAGCCCTTCTACGCGAAGCCCCCGGGGAAGCCCGCGGTCCTCGTCCTCGACGACGGTCTCGGCCCCGTCGACGAACCCGTGCTCCGGGTGTTCCGGCCGCGGCTCGAGCCTCTCGGGCGCCTGCGCTACGGCGCGGAGACGAGCGTCCAGCTCGAGTTCTGGCGGGTCACCGACACCGAGGTCCTCGCGCCGGTCGAGAACGCCCTGATGCGTCGCAGCCTGCCGATCGACGAGTTCGTGCTCGTCGACATCGAGCGGTACGGGCGAACCTGGCGCACCGTCGAGCACATGTTCGACGACCACGTGTCCGACATCCGGTTCCCGATCGACATCGTGTTCTCGTGGGTCGACGGCAACGCGATCGAGTACCAGCGAGCACGGCAGGCCGCGCAGGCGAACGCCGTGCTGGGCGAGGGGGACGACGCGCCAGCCCGCTTCCGCCAGATCGACGAGCTGAAGTACGCACTCCGGTCGGTGCACACCTTCGCGCCCTGGATCCGCCAGATCTACATCGCCACGGACTCCCCGGCGCCCGCCTGGCTCGCCGACCACCCCAAGGTGCGGATCGTCCGCTCCGAGGAGTTCTTCGCCGACCCCTCCGTCCTGCCGACGCACAACTCGCAGGCCGTCGAGTCGCAGCTGCACCACATCCCGGGCATCAGCGAGCACTTCATCTACTCGAACGACGACATGTTCTTCGGCCGCTCGGTGGACCCCTCGGTGTTCTTCAGCCCGGGATCGGTGACGAAGTTCATCCTCGCGACGACGCGGATCGGCCTCGGATCGAACAACCCGGCACGCAGCGGGTTCGAGAACTCCGCGCGGGTGAACCGCCGACTCCTGCAGCAGCGGTTCGGCGCCGTGACGACCCGGCACCTCGAGCACGCGCCCACGCCGCTCCGCGCCTCGATCATGACCGAGATGGAGCACGAGTTCGCCGACGAGTTCGCGGCCACCGCGGCATCGCGCTTCCGTGCGGCGGAGAACATCTCCGTGACGAACTCGCTGTACCACTACTACTCGCTGCTCACCGGCCGGGCCATCGTGCAGGAGAACGCCGAGGTCCGGTACATCGACACGACGATGCAGTCCGGCCTGCGGGCGCTCGGCGACCTGCTCAAGAAGCGGAACGCGGACTTCTTCTGCCTGAACGACGGGAGCTTCCCCGAGGTCAGCGACGAGGAGCGGACGCAGCGGGTGACGGACTTCCTCGAGAAGTACTTCCCGTTCCCGGCGCCGTGGGAGCGCGCGAGCGCGTAGCCGGCTGGCGGGACGGGCGCTCGCTCGGCGCGGGCGGCGCGGGCGGCGCGGGCGTGGAGTTCTTGCGTATGCAACGAGCAACGAGGCCGTTGTCGTACGACATCGGAGGTGTCGCCCGTTGCGCGCGCGAGTTGTTGCGCGGGCAAGCTGTTGCGCGTGCAACCACCGACAACCCCGCTGTCGTACGACGGCCGCGATGTCGCACCTTGCACACGCGACTATTGCGCGTGCAACGAACGACGAGACCGCTGTCGTACGACGGCGACGATGTCGTCCGTTGCGCGCGCATGTTGATTGCGCGTGCAACCAGCGACGAATCCGCTGTCGCACGACGACCACGGTGTCGCACCTTGTTCACGCAATAAACCGCCGACCGCACGGACACCACCAAGACGACCCGCGCCTCCCGGCACCGACCGGAACGCGGCGGGTGCCACGGCGACCTATCGGTGGACGGGGGAGACCGGTACCGAGTCGAGCGTGAACACGGGGATGCTCGACGTCACCGGCGCGGGCTCGACCGCCGCCGGGATCGTCACGCCAGCGGCAGCGAGTCGCGCCTCGGTCTGGACCGACGACACCGGTTCGCCTACCGTGGCGTAGTGCCCGATCGGGACGACCGAGTGCACCACGTTGCGGCCGTAGACGTGGACCAGGTTGAACGACTGCGCGCCGTCCTGCCCGCGGGTGCCACCCTGGTACTCGGTGAGGTCCTGGGTGTAGCACGTCGCACTCGCCACCGAGACGGGGATCCCGGCGAAGACCGCGCTCGTCGAGTAGTGCAGGTGGCCGGCGATGATCGCGATGACGTCGCTGCCCTCGAGCACCTCGGCGAGGGCGTCCTGGTCACGGAGCTCCACGAGGACCGCGAGGTCCTGCACGCTCGGCACCGGCGGGTGGTGCATCGCCAGGATGGTGCCGTGCGGCGCCTGTTCGGACAGGACCTCGGCGAGCCAGTCGAGCTGCTCGGGGGAGACCTCGCCGTGGTGGGCTCCGGGCACGCTCGTGTCGAGGGTGATCACGCGGAGACCGTTCACGTCGTAGACGAAGTCGACCGGGCGGTCGGTCGGTTGGAGGCCGAACAGCCCCTGCCGGAAGGCACCGCGCTCGTCGTGGTTGCCCATCGCCCAGATGACCTGAGCACCGATGCGCTGCGCGGCCGGCTCGACGATGTCGCGGATGCGGGCGTAGGCGCCGGGCTCGCCCTTGTCGGCGACGTCACCGGTGACGACGATCGCCTCGGGGTGCGTCCCTGATGACTCGATGTCCGCGATGATCTCGCCGAGCCGGGCGGCTGCGTCGACGTCTCCGTAGAGGTCACCGTCACCCGCCACGAGATGGGTGTCGCTGAGGTGGAGCAGGAAGTGGTTCGGCCTGGGGTGTTCGGCCGTCCGGCTGTCCATCGGGGTCTCATTCCGTTGGTCGGGTGCGTGGTGCAACACAGTGCCACACCGTCCTGGACGAGTCCAGCACGTGTCGGTGAATCGAACGTGAACGCAGCGCGGCGTGTTCCCGCACGCACGACGAAACCCCCGCCACCGAAGTGACGGGGGTTTCGACGAGCGGACGGTCCGCGAGCGGCTCGCCTAGTGCTTGGACTCGACCGCGGGGGCCTCGTGACCGGCACCGAGCTCCGGCCCGTGGTGCGCGGCGTGCGCAGCCTCGAGCTCGGCCTTCGACACCGGCGTGATGCGGTCCTCGAAGAAGAAGCGCGACATGCTGGCGCGGACCTTCTGCGCGGCCGAGATCTTGCCCCGGGCGTTCGGACGGATCATGAGCGGCTTGTACTCGTTGAACTGCAGCAGCTTCCACCGCTCGTACTCGTCGAGCTGCTCGTGCACCTCGATGTACTCGCCGTGGGGGAGTCGGACGATGCGTCCGGACTCGTAGCCGTGCAGGACGATCTCGCGGTCCTTCTTCTGCAGGGCGAGGCACACGCGCTTCGTGATCCAGAAGGCGACGAACGGGCCGAGGACCGTCGTGGCCTGGATCACGTGGATGACGTGGTCGATCGACACGTAGAAGTGGGTCGCGATGATGTCCGACGACGCTGCGGCCCAGAGGCTCGCGTAGAGCGTGATGCCGGCGGCACCGAACGCCGTGCGGGTCGGGGCGTTGCGCGGGCGGTCGAGGATGTGGTGCTCACGCTTGTCACCGGTGACCCAACCCTCGATGAAGGGGTAGATGAGGATGGCGAGGATGAGCAGCACCAGCACCGCGATCGGCACGAGGATGTTGAACGACACCGTGTAGCCGAACCACACGACCTCCCAGTGCGGCGGCACCAGACGGAGCGCACCGTCGGCGAAGCCGATGTACCAGTCGGGCTGGGTACCGGCGGACACCGGGGAGGGGTCGTACGGACCGTAGTTCCAGATCGGGTTGATCGTGAACAGCGACGCGATGAGGGCGAGGATGCCGGCGACGATGAAGAAGAACCCACCGGCCTTCGCGGCGAACGCCGGGAGGATCGGGACGCCGACGACGTTCTCGTTCGTCTTGCCGGGGCCGGCGAACTGCGTGTGCTTGTTGATGACGACCAGCACGAGGTGGACGCCCAGCACCGCGACGAGGATCGCCGGGAGCAGCAGGATGTGCAGTGTGTAGAGACGGCCGACGATGTCGGTGCCCGGGAACTCGCCGCCGAAGAGCAGGTAGGCGATCCAGACGCCGATGACCGGCACACCCTCGATCATGCCGACGATGATGCGGAGACCGTTGCCGGAGAGCAGGTCGTCGGGGAGCGAGTAGCCCGTGAAGCCCTCGGCCATGGCCAGGACCCACAGGATGAAGCCGAACACCCAGTTGAGCTCGCGCGGCTTGCGGAAGGCGCCGGTGAAGAACACGCGGGCCATGTGCAGCATGATCGAGGCCACGAACAGCAGGGCCGCCCAGTGGTGGATCTGCCGGACGAAGAGCCCGCCGCGGATGTCGAACGAGATGTTGAGCGTCGACTGCAGTGCGGTCGACATCTCGATGCCCTTCAGCGGGACGTACGAGCCGTGGTAGACCACCTCGGCCATGGACGCCTGGAAGAAGAACGTCAGGAAGGTACCGGAGAGCAGGACGACGACGAAGCTGTACAGCGCCACCTCGCCGAGCATGAAGCTCCAGTGGTCGGGGAAGATCTTGCGACCGACCTCCTTGACGAGGCCCGAGATGCTCGTGCGCTCGTCGATGTAGTTGGCGACCCCGCCGATGATGCGGGATCCGCGCTCCGGCGCCGGCTTGGTGGTCGACGACGCGGGTGCGTTGGTGGTCGTGCTGCTCATCAGCGTTCACGCTCCCAGAAGGACGGGCCGACGGGCTCGTGGAAGTCGCTCTGCGCAACCAGGTAGCCGTCGTCGTCGATCGCGATCGGAAGTTGGGGGAGGGGGCGTGCCGCCGGCCCGAAGATGACCTCGCAGTTGTTCGAGACATCGAAGGTCGACTGGTGGCACGGGCAGAGCAGGTGGTGCGTCTGCTGTTCGTACAGGGCGACCGGGCATCCGACGTGGGTGCAGATCTTCGAGTACGCGACGATGCCGTCGTAGCCCCAGTTCTCGTGGCCCTTGGCGGGGTTGAGGTCCTTGGGGTCGAGGCGCATGAGGAGGACGGAGGCCTTGGCCTTCTCCTCGAGCATGTCCTCCTTGTCGAGCATGCCGTCCGGGATGACGTGGAACACCGAACCGATGGTCACGTCGGACGCCTTGATCGGGAGACCCGTCGGGTCCTTCGTCAGGCGCGTGCCCTTCGCCCACATGGTGTGGCGGAGGAGTTCGTTCGGGTCGGCCGCCGGCGCGAGGTCGCGCACGAGGACGATGCCGGGGAGCGGGAAGGCCGCCAGGGCGCCGATCATCGAGTTGCGGATCAGCTTGCGGCGGCTGAAGCCGGACTCCTTGTCGGCGAGCTGGAACGCCTCGACCGCCTTGGCGCGGGTCGCGTCCGTGCCGCGGGTGCTGTGGCGGAGCTCGCTGATCTCGCGGTCCACCACGAGCGACTTCGACCAGTAGACGGCGCCGAGGCCGAGCGCGAGGAGGGCGAGGGCGATCGAGAGCCCGAGCCAGAGGTTCGCGGTGCGGACGGTCCCGAAGTCGTCGGAGTCGATCGGGAAGGCGACGTAGGCCGCGATCGCGAGGACGCTGCCGACGATCGACAGGTAGAAGAACGTGGCGACCTGGCGCTCGGCCAGGCGCTGCTTCTTGGGGTCGACGTCGGTGCGGCGTGCGCGGTGCGGCGGCTCGCCCGGGTTCTCGAACGGGTCCGTCGGCAGGACCGCGGTCCCGGCCGAGGTGGTCGTCGTGCCGTGCTTCTCGACAGCCGAGGACGAGTTCAGTGCCTCGTCGTCGTGCTCTGCCATGGTGTTCCCTTCAGTGTCGTTCGACACGGACGATCAGTTGGACTTCGCGGTCAGCCAGACGGTCATCGCGACGACCGCGCCGAGTCCGAAGATCCAGATGAACAGACCCTCTGCCACCGGGCCGAGGGAGCCGAGCGCGAACCCGCCGGGCGACTTGTTGTCCTGCACGTACTTCAGGTACGTGATGATGTCGGCCTTCTGCTCCGGCGTGAGGTTCAGGTCGTTGAACACCGGCATGTTCTGCGGGCCAGTGACCATGGCCTCGTAGATGTGCTTGCCGGACACCGACTGCAGGTTCGGCGCGTACTTGCCCTCGGTCAGCGCACCGCCGGCGCCGGCCACGTTGTGGCACATCGCGCAGTTGATGCGGAAGAGCTCCGCACCTTCGGCGGCGTCGCCGTCCTCGCCGTTCGTGAGGCTCTCGGAGGGGACCGCCGGGCCGGGGCCGAGCGACGCGACGTACTCGGCGAGCGCGTCGATCTGCTCGTCCGTGAACTGCGCGGGCTTCTCTTCGGCCTGGGGGCCCTGGGCGGCCATCGGCATGCGGCCGGTGCCGACCTGGAAGTCGACGGACGCGGCACCGACACCGATGAGGGACGGGCCCTCGCTGGTGCCCTGCGCGGAGAGGCCGTGGCACGTGGCGCAGTTCGAGGCGAAGAGCTTCTGACCCTCGTTCACCTTCGACTGGCTCGAGGCCGCCACGGTGCTCGTGCTGTCGTCGGCGTTCGCCGTGGAGCTGAACAGCGCGTACGCACCGCCGGTGGTCATGAGACCGACGACGATGAGCGACACGGTCGCCATCGGGGAACGGCGGCCCTTCTTGGACTTGGTTCTGTTGAACATGCGGTGGGGGCTATCCAGTTCCTACTTGAGAAGGTAGATGACGGCGAAGAGGCCGATCCAGACGACGTCGACGAAGTGCCAGTAGTACGACACGACGATCGCGGTGGTCGCTTCCTTGTGACCGAAGTTCTTGGCGGCGAACCCGCGGCCGAGCGTCAGCAGGAAGGCGATGAGGCCACCCGTGACGTGCAGACCGTGGAACCCGGTGGTCATGTAGAAGGCGGAACCGTAGGCGCTGGAGGAGAGCGTCACGCCCTCGTGCCAGAGGTTCGCGTACTCGAAGATCTGACCGCAGACGAAGATCGCGCCCATGCAGTAGGTGACGAAGAACCACTCCGTCATGCCCCAGTCCTTGGGGTTCCAGCTCGTGCGGTGCACCTGGAAGCGCTCGGCGGCGAAGACCGCGAACTGGCACGCGAAGCTGGACAGCACCAGGATGATCGTGTTCACCGAGGCGAAGGGCACCTCGAGCTTGGCGGTCTCGGTCGCCCAGAGTTCGGGCGAGGTGCTGCGCAACGTGAAGTAGATCGCGAACAGGCCGGCGAAGAACATGACCTCGCTGCCCAGCCACACGATCGTCCCCACGGCAACGGCGTTCGGCCTGTTCAGGACCGGACCGCTGGCGGATCTGGAGAGAGGGGTGCTAGTCACAGACTCCATTATGGCCGAAACCACGGACAGTGTTTTCGCAGCCAACTGGCGGGTCTCTCGAATTCACTACGATCGGATCATGCTCGACGCTCTCACCTGGCCCGCTGTGATCAGCGCGCTCATGGCGCACGACGACCTGACGATCAGCCAGTCCACATGGGCCATGCAGGAGATCGTCGCAGGTCGGGCCACCCCCGCGCAGATCGCCGCCTTCGTCGTGGCGCTTCGCGCGAAGGGCGAGACCGTCGACGAGGTCGTCGGCTTCCGGGACGCGATCCTCGACGCGGCCGTCCCGCTCGACGTCGACCCGATGGCGCTCGACATCGTGGGGACCGGGGGAGACGTCGTCGGCACGGTGAACGTCTCGACGATGAGCGCCATCGTGATCGCCGCCGCGGGTGTCCCCGTCGTCAAGCACGGCAACAAGGCGAGCTCGTCGAAGTCCGGGTCGAGCGACGTCCTCGCCGCGCTCGGCCTCGACCTGACCATGGACGCCGCGCGTGTCGCGGACACCTTCCGGCGTGTCGGCCTGACCTTCGCGTTCGCGAGCGCGTTCCACCCCGGCTTCGCGCACGCCGGCCCCGTCCGCCGCGAGATCGGCGTGCCGACGGTGTTCAACTTCCTCGGCCCACTCGTGAACCCGGCACGCTGCGAAGCGAACGCCGTCGGCGTGGCGCAGCTCGACCTCGTCCCCATCATCACGGGCGTGTTCCAGACCCGCGGCGCGACCGCACTCGTGTTCCGCGGCGACGACGGCCTCGACGAACTCACCACGACCGGGCACAGCCACATCTGGGAGGTCACCGGCGGTCGCGTGACCGAGCACGACCTCGACCCGCGCGACCTCGGGATCGCGCGGGCTCGGGTCGAGGACCTCCTCGGCGGCGATCCGGAGCACAACGCCGCGGTCGTGCACCGGGTGTTGGCGGGCGAGACCGGACCGGTACGCGACATCGTGCTGCTCAACGCGGCCGCCGGCCTGGTGTCGTTCCGACTCGCCGAGGACCCCGCCGAGGTCGACCGCCCGATCCTGCAGCGGTTCCGCGAGCAGCTGGTCGTCGCGGCCGAGGCGATCGACTCGGGCGCC
>NZ_JAUZED010000046.1 GCF_030705415.1 Curtobacterium sp. A7_M15
TGGGCGGTCCGGCGCCGTCGCCGGGTCGCCGCCGACACGTCCCGACCCTGACGGCCAGGAGGCGCGGTGCCGGCCCGCCCCGCGACGCCCGTTCCGGTCGTCCACAGCCGCACGGCGCGGTGCCGGCCCGCCCCGCGCCTTCCGTAGGGTGGTGCGCATGACCGACACCGCGCCTCCCGTCCGTCCGACCGCCCTCGTCACGGGCGCGACCCGAGGGATCGGCCGGGCGATCGCCGTCGACCTCGGCCGGACGCACCACGTGCTCGTCGGCGGCCGGTCCGCTGCCGCCGTGGATGCACTCGTCGGAGAGCTGCCGAGCGCATCCCCGTTCGTCGGCGACCTCGGCGCGGGTGAGGTCCCGACGCTGCCGGAACGCCTCGACGTCCTCGTGCACTCCGCCGGTGTCGAGCAGGGCACGACCGTCGCGGACACCCCGCGTGCCGTGTGGGAGCAGGTCTTCGCCACGAACGTGTTCGCGGTCGCCGAGCTGACCCGGCTCGCCCTGCCGGCCCTCCGCGCCGCCCGCGGCATCGTCGTCCCGATCAACAGCGGGTCCGGGTTCCACTCCGGTCCCGGCGGCGGGGTGTACGCGGCGTCGAAGTTCGCGCTGCGGGCCTTCGCCGATGCCCTGCGCGAAGAAGAGCGTCCGAACGGCGTGCGGGTGTCGAGCGTGCACCCGGGTCGGACGGACTCGGACATGCAGCGGGCGCTGACCGAGAAGCTCGGTGAGGACTACGACACCGCGTACTACCTCGCGCCGTCGGACGTGGCCGACGCCGTCCGGACCGTGGTCGACCTGCCGGAGCGGGGCACGATCGAGTCGTTGGCGATCCGTCCGACCCGGCGGCGCTGAGGTCAGCGGAGCTCGATGCGGGTGGTGAGGTCGAGGCGGTCGAGGAACGCCTCGTCGTGACTGACCACGACGAGTGCCCCGCGGTACGCCCGGAGCGCGTCGACGAGCTGGTCGACACTCGTCAGGTCGAGGTCGTTCGTCGGCTCGTCGAGCACCAGCAGCTGAGGCGGGGGATCGGCGAGCACGAGGCTCGCGAGCGCCACACGGAACCGCTCCCCGCCGGACAGCGCACTCGCCGGACGGTCGACGGTGTCCCCGCGGACGAGGAACTTCGCCAGGCGGTTCCGCACCTCGGCGGGCGGGACGTGCGGAGCGTCCCGACGGACGTTCTCGAGCACCGACAGCGCGTCGTCGAGTGAGTCCTTCCGCTGCGGCAGGTAGCCGATACGGTCGACGTGCGGGACAGCGGTGGTGTCGGGCAGCGGGTGCTCGCGTGCACCGCTGACCCCCACGAGCTGTTCGAGCAGCGTGGTCTTGCCGATGCCGTTGTCCCCGGCGACCGCGATCCGCTCCGGACCCTGCACGATCGTGTCCCGCCCACGCAGCCTGATCGTGGCGATCTGTCGCGATGCCGGTACGTCCGGATCCGGCAGGGTCACGTGGATGGACTCGTCCGCACGCAGGCGCCCCTCGGCCTCACGCTTGGTGGCGAGCGCGGCGGCCTCGTCCTCGGCGTACCCGGTGCGGAGCCGCCCCGCGGTCTGCTCGCCGCGCTTCCGCATCTCGTTCGCGAAGATCTTCGGCATCCCCTCGGCCGCCTTCACACCCGACCGGGCTCGCCGGGCGATCTTCGTCTCGGCCTCGATGCGCTGCCGCTTCTCGGTGCGGTGCCGCTGCTCGGCGACGCGGACCTCGCGTTCGACGGCAGCCTGCTGCACGGCGAGGTGCTCCTCGAACGCGCTGAAGGTCCCGCCGAACACGGTCATGGCGCCGGCACGGAGCTCGGCCACCTCGTCGACGTGCTCCAGCAGCTCGCGGTCGTGGCTGACGACGACCAGGGTGCCGGGCCAGTCGTCGACCATGTCGAGCAGCATGCTCCGGGCGCGACGGTCGAGGTTGTTCGTCGGTTCGTCGAGGAACGCGATCGGGAGCCCCCGCAGCCGGATGCCCGCGACGGCCACCAGGACGGCCTGGCCCCCGGACAGGGTGCTCGCCGGACGCTCGAGGTCGGCGCCGATGCCGAGGCCGATGCCGTCGAGCGCCGCGGCCGCGCGTTCCTCGAGGTCCCAGTCGTCGCCCACGGCGTCGAAGTGCTCCGGGGCGGCGTCACCGTCGAGGATCGCGCGGAGAGCGGTCAGTGTCGGACGGATGCGCAGGAGGTCGGCGACCGCGTCGTCGTTCTGCGGCTGCAGGCGTTGCGGCAGGTGGTCGACGGGGCCGGACGTCGTGACGGAGCCGGACGTGGGGTGGAGCCGACCCGTGACCAACCGGACGAGGGTCGACTTGCCGGCACCGTTCCTCCCGACCAGGCCGGTCCGGCCACGGCCGAAGGCGGTGGTGAGGTGACTGAGCGCGACGGTACCGTCGGGCCAGGTGAAACTGAGGTCGTTCAGGACGACGGACGGACTGATGGGCATACGGGTGCCTCCACGGTGGTCGATGCTGGGCGCACGACACCGGACCCGCCGCAGAGGGCGAAGCGCCCGACGGGGCGCGACGATCACGGTGTCAGCGCGAGGGCTGAGCAGATCCGGTGATCGACAGCAATTCGTCCACTTCCGTCGGGGAGTCCTGCGTGACCGCCATCCGATCCGCCGGTCGGTCGTCCCGCACCGGTGGCCCCGTGATGACGACGAGGACCCCATCACGCTACGCCGGGACCCTCGGGCCGCGCAAGGCCCACCGACCGTGACAGGCTTGAGGCATGCCGGAGAACCTGCTGCCCGACCCGACCGCCAACCCCGAGACACTCCTGCCCGCAGAGCCGGAGGTGACCGCCGCTCTCGCCGCCGACGCCCCCGTCGCGAGTGTCGTGGTGTCGCACCCGGCCTCGAGCCTGGCGTGGGCCCTGCTCGCCGACGAGGCGTGGGAGCGCGGTGCGACCCTCGAGTCCTACGCGTACGCGCGGGTGGGGTACCACCGTGGGCTCGACGCGCTGCGGAAGGCGGGGTGGCGCGGCGTCGGGCCGGTGCCGTGGTCACACGAGCCGAACCGGGGCGTGCTGCGGGCGCTGTTCGCGTTGCGACGGGCTGCCGAGGCGATCGGTGAGGCGGGCGAGCCCGAGCGGTTGACGGCGTTCCTCGACTCGTCCGACCCGGCGGCGATCCCGGCGCTGAGCGCGTAGCGCGCCGGCGGCTTCGGCGCCCGCGCTGGCGCGGCTGGCCAGCGCACAACGGAAGCCACCTCGAACCGCGCTTCCGCCTGGTTAGGGGCGACTTCCGTTGTGCGAGCCGCGCCGCGCCCCGCCGCATCACGCCCAGCCGCATCACGCCCAGCCGCACCGCGCCCCGCCGCTGGCGGCCCGCCGGAGTAGGAGATCGTCGGGCGCGCTGACCGTTCTGGTTCGCGAACGCCGGGGATCGCGAACCAGAACGGTCACGAACGCCGCCGATCCTCCGCCTCCGCCGCGTCGGGTCCGCGCACGACCGCGCACGACCGCGCACGACGGGCGTCGCCCCGGACCACGCGGTGGTGGCCCAGGGTGACGCCCGTCCTGCAGACCGTCGAGCCTGCTCGCGCGCGCGGCTACCGCTCGGCGCCCGCCGTCGCTGCGCGCCGACGCGCGAGCAACACCCACGCCCCGGCGACGAGCAGCACCGCAGCCGCGGACCCTGCGACGAGGACGGCCGGCCCGGACACGCCGGTGTACGCCAGCACACCCCGTGCGCTCGCCCGCTCGGCGTCGGCGTCAGCGTCGGACCTCCCGCGGTCACCGGCACCAGTGCCGGAGCCGGTACCCGTGCCCGCGCCCGTGCCCGATCCGTCCGATCCCGACCCCGCGCCCGGGCCCGGGCCAGGCGGCACGACCACCGACTCCGCCGGCTCCACGGTGACCCGGATCGTGGCCACCACGGTCTGCCCAGCGTGCGTCGTCACCTGGTACCGCACGGGCGAAGCCGGTCCGGAGAACGACGGCTCCGGGGTGAACGTCACCCGCCCGTCCGCGACCGTCCAGACGCCTTCGCCCGGGACACGGAGCCGCTTGCCGTCCGCCGAGAGTTCTGCGCCCTCGATCCCGTCGGCGCTCAGACGCAGCGAGTCCGGGTCCGCCGAGCTCCCGTCGAGCGGATCGTTCTCGAGGACGTCGATCGTCACCGGTTCGCCCTGCTTCGTCGTGCCCTCGTCCTCGACCGCAACGGCCTCGGGCAGGACGACCTCGAACCCGGTCCGGTCGGCGTTGTTGGACAGGTCGACGTCGGACACCGACCCGTCGAGCGCGATCGCCGGGCGGGCTGCGTCGAGGCGGTCGGCCGTGAAGTCCGTGACGCTCTCGACCGGCATCGTGTGGAGGCCCGAGGGGGTGGTCACCGGTACCGTCCCCCGCACCGCGATCGTGACCGCGCCTCCGGCCGGGCCCGACCACTCGGCGACGACCGCGCCCTCGCCCGCAGCAGCGCCGCACGACGCCCCGGCCTCGGCTCGGCAGGTCCACCGCACGTCCGTCAGCGGCAAACCCTCGGTCACCGCCACCGTGCGAGCGACCGCGTCGACTGCGCCGCCGATCGTCGACGGCCCGTCGTTCACCGACCGCAGCTCGAACGTGACGTCCTCGCCGGGTGTGACCGGCGCGCTCGTCAGCGTTCGGGCGGTCGTGACGACGTCGGTGGGCTGTGTCGCCCGGAGGTTCCGGATCTCGTGGAACTGGGACCGGCCACCGGTCGAGGCGCTGAAGCCGAACCGCACCTGCTTCGGCAGCGCCGTGGCGGGGAGGTCGGCGCTGACGACCTCGCGCAGCTCGCCGGGTTCGGGGCCGGGGGCGGTCGGCTCGGACATCGCGACGAGCACCCGGATGCCGCCGGCGTCGGTCGGTAGGAGGTCGATCTGCACGTGGCGGTGGGTGGCGGTCTCGGCCGTGGTCTCGCGGTCTTCGAGGAACCCGTCGCCGAGGTCGCCCGTGGTCGCGAGGACGGGGTAGCACTCGCGCTCCGGGCCCCGCACGGTGATCGCGTTGGGGACCACGTCGGGGCGGGCGAAGTTGCCGAAGCGGTCGAAGCCGATCCCGACGACCCCGCCGCCGAGCCCTTCTTCGCACGGACGGGTACCGTCGTGGTAGCCGAGCCCGGCGCCGACGGGCCCGATCGAGTCGAGCGGGACGGCGGCGTCCTGCAGGAAGAAGCCGATCCCGTCGGCGTGGCCGGTGTCCGTCGTGCTCCACATCCGCTGGTCGAACTCGACCGTGAGTCCGTGGCTCGAGTCGTAGGGGGACTCGTTGTAGACGGCGGAGCTCACGCGCTTCGTGTCGTCGGTCAGTCGCAGCCACCGTCCGGCGCTGCCGTGGTCGACGATCGCGGCCTGACCGTCGTCCGTCGCGATGCGCGTCCACCCGGGCGGCATCGTGGTGCCGACCGGAAGACCGACGAAGGGGTCGGTGACCGGGAACGGCGCGACCGCGTGTGCGGGGGACGGGGTGGCGACCGCGGTCGCGAGGCCGCCGCCGACCACCACGAGGGCGGTCAGGGCGGCGCTCGCGACGGCGCGCCGGGGTGTGCTGTGCATGGGGTCCTCTCTGCTGGTGGTGCGGAGAAGACCCTTCCGGACGCCGGCAGCGACCGCAAGGAATATGTATCAGATATACGACTTCCGGGCTGTGGTCAGCCGAGCACGACGCTCCACGAGAACGCCTGCGGCCAGAGCTGGTGCTCCGGCAGCACGTCGAGGCCGCACGCGCGGGAACCCAGGCCGTGCTGCGCGGCGTCGAGGTACAGGTACAGGTGCTCCGAGGCGGGCAGCTCGTACGGGTGCATCGCGCGCCCGATCTGCTGCGCGGTCCACGGCGACAGGGTGAACCCTGCGCGGTGCGCCCCGACCGTCGTCACCGTGAACGGTCCGACCGACAGTTCGCGCAGGTCCGGCCGGTGCCCCGTCTCCTGCGGCATGGAGTACTCGACCCCGAGTGAGCGGACGGGGGCCGTGAACCTCCCGACGCGGGCAGCGTGCGACGAGTCCGCGTAGGACTCGAGCGGCCCCGTCCCGAACCACGTCGCGTCCGCGTCGGCCAACGCCGCCGGCAGGTCGAAGCGCACACCGATCCGCGGCCAGGTGACGTCCCACGCGCCGAACGGCACTGCGTCGGTCTGCAGGAGCAGCCCGGCGTCCGTCAGGGTCCAGCGGTGCGTGACGTCGACGCCCCACCCGCTGTTCGCCGCCGCGACACGGACGCGCTGCTCGAGGCCGGAGTCCGTCCGCGACACCGACACGAGCCGGTGCGTGAGCCGGTCCAGTCCGCGCTCCCGCCACCGTGTGGCCGACGCCGGAGCGTCCGGATCGCCCACCCCGTGCGTCAGCACCGGGTCCGCGGTCTCGTACCCGCCCTGCGACGCCAGGCTGTCGTTGTCCGTCGGCGCGCGCCACAGCTCGAGCCGCGGCCCAGCGACCTCGTGCCCCTTCCACGACGACAGGTCGCCCCGGGCGGTGAACGTCCCCTCACCGAGTCGGTCGCCCTCCCAGGTCTGCCGGGAGGCGCGGGTCGGCTCCGCAGCACGCGATGCGACGAGCGTCTGGGTGCGCGCGACGACGTGGCCGGTGTCCGCCCACGAGGTCGGCCCCGCCAGTTCCGCCGTGACGTCGAACCACAGCTCGTCGCCAGGAGCGGGCGTCGCGGCCTGGGCCCGGAGCACCTCGTCGGGCAGCGGCACCGTGGCGGACGACCGCGCCGCGACGACACCGGGGGTGAACCGGCCCTCGTGCTCGACCACGCCGTTGCGCGACAGCGTCCAGTGGAAGCGCAGTCCCGCGGTCGAGGCCGAGTGGTACCGGTTCTCGATGAGCACGGTGGTGTCGGACGCGGACAGCCGGATCGGCGCGACGACGGCCGCGAACTCGGCCAGGCCCGGGGTCGGGGTGTCGTCGGGCAGTACCAGGCCGTCCATCACGAAGTTGCCGTCGTGGACGACCTCGTGGAAGTCGCCGCCGTACGCGTAGTACGGGGTGCCGTCGGCCGTGTGGGTGAGCAGGCCGTGGTCCCGCCACTCCCACACGAACCCGCCGTGCAGCCGGGGGTACCGGTCCACGAGGGCCTCGTACTCGGCGATCTGGCCGGGCCCGTTGCCCATCGCGTGCACGTACTCGCAGTGGATGAACGGCTTCGACCGCTGCCGGGCAGCCTCGGCCGGGCCGCAGCCGAGCAGGGGCGTGGCCGGACCGCCGCCGATCGACTCGGTCTCCTGCAGCGTCGGGTACATCCGCGAGTACACGTCGGTGTACGAGCCCGTGTAGTCGCCCTCGTAGTGCACCGGACGCTGGTCGTCGCGGTCGTGCACCCACTGCGACATCGCGGCGAGGTTCCGGCCCGTGCCCGACTCGTTGCCGAGCGACCACATCACGATCGACGCGTGGTTCTTGTCGCGTTCGACGGTCCGTGCGATGCGGTCCAGGTACGCGTCGCGCCAGGCCGGGTCGTCCGACGGGTTGCCCACCCAGCCGGTGAAGATGAACCCGTGCGTCTCGAGGTCGCACTCCAGGACCACCCAGAAGCCCAGCTCGTCGGCGAGGTCGAGCACACGCGGGTGCGGCGGGTAGTGCGACGTCCGGATGGCGTTGACGTTGTGCCGCTTCATGAGCGCCATGTCGGCGCGGGCGTGCTCCTCGTCGAACACCCGACCACGCTCGGGGTGCGTCTCGTGCCGGTTCACGCCGTGGAAGACCACGCGCTCGCCGTTCACCAGGAACCGGTCGCCCTCGATCGACACGGTACGGAAGCCCAGCCGCAGCGACACGGTCTCACCGCCGGCGCTCCCACCGGCCGCGGTCCCGGTGGACAGCGTCGCGTCGTACAGCGTCGGCAGTTCCGCGCTCCACGGCTCGACGCCCTCGACCTCGATCGGCACGACGTCGTCGGGACCCGCCCACACGACGTCGACGCCGAGCGACGGCACGGCGAACCGCACCGGGAACGCAGCGTCCATCGTGGGGAACGAGATCGTCCCCGTGCCCGTCGACGGGCGGCCGGACGCCGCGGTCCCGGCGCTCGCCGCACTCCCGAGCACGGCGGTCCAGCCGGCGCGGACGAACACGTCGTCGATCGGGGCGGTCGGCCTCGCCAGCAGCGTGACGTCGCGGAAGATCCCGGGCAGCCACCACTGGTCCTGGTCCTCGAGGTACGAGGCCGCCGACCACTGGTGCACCCGGATGCGGACCTCGTTCGTCCCCGGTCGCAGCACGGACGTGACGTCGAACTCCGTCGCGAGCCGCGACCCGGTCGACCAGCCCACCTCCGCGCCGTTCACCCACACCCGGAAGTGCGACTCCACCCCGTCGAACCGGAGCAGCACCCGCGCCGCGGCGTCGAACGACGACGGCAGCTCGAAGGAGCGTCGGTAGTCGCCGGTCGGGTTCTCCTCCGGCGGGTGCGGCGGGTCGATCGGGAACGGGTACTGGAGGTTCGTGTAGCTCGGCGCACCGTGCCCGTGCAGCACCCAGTGCGCCGGCACCGGGATCGAGCCCCACTCGTCCTCCGGCCCCGGCTCCGGGACGTCCGCGACGGGCGACCACCGGAAGTCCCACTCCCCGTTCAACGACAGGGCGGGAGCGTCCGTGTGCAGCCAGGCCCGCGGGGCCAGCCGGGTGTCCGAACCGGGGACGGTGGAGGAGAGTGCGGCGATGGTCAACCCTTGACCGATCCTTCCGTGAGGCCCCCGCGCCAGAAGCGCTGCAGGACGATGATGGCGATGACGAGCGGGATGACCGAGACGAGCACCCCGCCGGTGGTGAGCTGGTAGAACTCCGGCAGCCGGTCGACCTGCGAGCGCCAGTTGTTCAGTCCGAGGGTGATCGGGTAGAGCTTCTGGTCGGCCAGCATGATGAGCGGCAGGAAGAAGTTGTTCCAGATGCCGACGACCTGGAACAGGAACACGGTGACGAGCGCCGGCGTCATCTGCCGGAGCACGATCGTGTGGAAGATCCGGAGCTCGCCGGCACCGTCGATGCGGGCCTGCTCGAGCAGCGCCGTGTCGACCGAGGCCGCGGCGTACACCCGGCAGAGGAACAGCCCGAACGGCGACACGAGGCTCGGGATGAGCACGCTCCAGTACGTGTCGGTCAGGCCCAGCGTCGAGAACAGCAGGAACAGCGGCAGCGCCGTCGCGGTCCCGGGCACGAGCACGCCGCCCAGGATCGTGCCGAAGACGAGCTGTCGACCGCGGAACTCGTACTTCGCGAGCGCGTAGCCACCCGCGGCGGCGAAGTAGGTCGCGAGGACCGCACCGACGCCCGAGTACAGGATGCTGTTCGCGATCCAGCGGACGAAGATGCCGCCGTCGTACGTGAAGACCTGCTGCAGGTTGCTGAACAGCGCGAAGTCGCCGCCGAACCAGAACCCGTTGGTGGCGAACAGTGCACCGGTGGTCTTCGTCGCGGCGATGACCACCCAGTACAGCGGGACGAGGAAGTAGAGCGCGACGATGACGAGGATGCCCGTCACGACGATCTGCGACTTCCCGGAGCGGTCGAGCTTGCGTCGCTGGTGCGCGCTGATGGACGTCGTGTCGAGCCGTTCCGCGTTGACGCGGGTGGCCGGCGCTTCGATGGCTTCGCTGGTCATGCGTCCGCCCCCTTCGTGACGGTGGTGCCGTGGTCCGGACCGGAGCGGCCCTGGAGGCGCGGTGCGGCCTGCGAGGTGACCGTGCGGACGGCGGATGCGCGCGTCTGGAGCGCACGCCGCGCCTCCAGGCCGTCCCGCTTCGCTCGCTTCCGCTGATCTCGCTCGTCCTTCGGCGGACGGTTCGTCAACGCGAGGAACGCGAACGACAGGATGAACGCAGCCAGCGCGATGATGACCGCCTGCGCACTCGCGACGCCGTACTCGTTGAACGCGAACGCGTTCGTGTAGGCGGCGTAGTTCGGGGTGTACTCGGTGTCGATCGCGGGGGCGACCGTGGAGAGGATCTGCGGCTCCGCGAAGAGCTGCAGCGTGCCGATGATCGAGAACACCGTCGTGAGCACGAGCGCCGGTGCGATGAGCGGGATCTGGATCCGCCACGCCACCTGGAACGCGTTCGCGCCGTCGACCTTGGCGGCCTCGTAGACCTCGCCGGGGATCGACTTCAACTGCGCCACGATGATGAGCATGTTGTAGCCGGTGTAGGTCCACGTGACGATGTTCGCGATCGACCAGAGCACGCTGTTCGCGCCGAGGAAGTCCGGCTGGAGCCCGATCCCCTGCAGCAGCGACACGATCGGCGACAGGCCCGGCACGTACAAGAAGGACCAGAGGATCGTCGCGATGACGCCGGGGACGCCGTACGGCATGAAGTAGATCGCCCGGAAGAACCCGGGCCACCGGGCGCTCGCCGACTCGAGCAGCAGCGCGAGGATCGTGCACGCGATGATCATCACCGGGACCTGCACGATGCCGAACAGCAGCATCCGGCCGATCGAGGCGACGAACCCGGAGTCCTGCAGCGCGATCGCGTAGTTGTCGAACCCGGCGAACCGGCCGACGACGCCGTCCTCGCCGAAGAGTCCCTCGCGGTCGACGGTGGTGAACGACTGGAAGAGCGCGCTGATGATCGGGATGACGAACGTGAGCAGGAACAGTGCGAGGAAGGGCGCGAGCAGGATCCACGGGGCGCGCTTCTGTGCGGCCGTGGCCTTCGTGCTCGTGCGGAAGCTGTTCTTCGGCTGCGTCGTGGTCATCGTGCCGTCCTCACGCTGAGGCCCTTGTCCTTGAAGGACTGGACGATCTCCTTCTGGGCGAGCTCCACGGCATCGGGGAGCTTCAGCCCGCTCGTGAGCTTGCGGCGGAACTGGTTCTGCAGGCTCGTGAACGCCGACTGCGTCACGGGCGACCAGGACCAGTCGACGTTCTGCTCGCGGGCGGCCGGGACGAAGACGTCCTCGTTGTAGTTCTGGCCGGAGAACCACTTGCTCGGCTTCTCGCGCTGCGCGCCGATGTAGTCCTTCGCCGGCGACCAGCCGATGCCGCAGTACTTGATCATCGCGTCGATGCCCTCCTTCGAGGTGGTCATCCACGTGATGAACTCGAGCGCTTCCTTCGGATGCTTCGCGTTCGCGAGGACCGCGGCCGTCGAGCCGCCGATCGCGCTCGACCCGAACCCGGTGTCGCCCCACTTCTGCATGGGCGCGACCTTCCACTTGCCCTCGCCGCCCTGGACGGACTCGATGAGGGCGTCCCCCCAGCTCGCGCTCGTGACGGCGGCGATCTTGCCGCTCGCCGCCGCGGCGTACCAGCCGGGGGAGTACGCGCCGGCGCTCGTGTCGACGAGCTTGTCGTCGATGACGCCGTCGAAGAAGTCGGCGACCATCAGGGTCTCGTCGTCGGTCATGTCGACGACCCACTCGTCGCCGTCGACCCTGAACCACCGGGCGCCGGCCTGCTGCGCGTACGCGGCGAAGGGGGAGGCATCCGAGACCGGGAAGACCTCGAGGTAGTTCTGCGCGCCGGTCTTCCGGACCTTCTCGGCGAGGTCGCGCCACTCGTCCCACGTCGTCGGGGGTTCGCCGCCGGCCTGCTCGAGGATCGCCGTCTGGTAGTAGAAGCCCATCGGCCCGGTGTCCTGCGGGATGCCGTAGACGCCGTCCACGAACGACACCTGCGCCCAGGCCGCGTCGTCGTACTTCGACTCGAAGTCCTTCGCGCCGTAGCGGGCGAGGTCGACCAGGCCGTTGGCGAGCATGAACTCGGGGATCTGCCGGAGCTCGACCTGACCGATGTCGGGGCCGCCGCCGGCCGCGAGCGCGGAGTACATCTTCTGGTACCCGCCGCTGTTGCCGCCCGGGATCCAGTTCGCAGTCACCTGGATGTCCGGGTGCGTCTCGTTCCAGACGTCGCAGACCTTCTGCAGGTCCTTCAGCCAGGCCCAGTAGGTCAGCTCGACCTTCTGCCCGCTCGTGGCGGCGGGGATGAGCGCCGCCTTGTTCACGTTGGTGGAACCCGGCACGGCGCACCCGGCCAGGAGTCCGGCGGCAGCGGTGCCCAGGCCGAAGCCCAGCAGCTGTCGTCTCGATATCGCGCTTCGGTTCGGTCGTGGCCGCATTGCCTGGACTCCGGTTCGTCGTCGATCGGGGTACGGTCCAGCCAACCACAAAACCGAGCGCGGCTGTACTTTCGCGCAGACTCTGGGTGTTGGCGGTGTGCGCTGAACGGTGACGGCCGAAGAGGTGGAGTGTGGGTCCACACGAAACGTCGGGGTTCGTGACAGCCCCGGCATCCGTCCGAGAGGAGCTGCCATGACGTCGACCAACGCGACGAGCGAACTGCACGGGATCCTGGGACAGCGGCTGGAGGGCGGTGGGACCTGGGCCTGGGCCTACGCCGACGTCTCCGGCAACGTGGAAGACCCCCGTCGACAGGCGGCACTGAAGCTGCGCGCGGTCGAAGAGGCCCTCCGCGGGCAGGGCGCGACGGACGGCGTGGTCGACCTCATCGCCGGCGAGTTCGAGCAGGAACCCGGTGTCCCGTCGCCCGTCACGCGCTACGTGCTCGTCCACGACGGTTCCCTCGTGCTGAGCGAAGTGCTGCCCGGTCACCTGCACGGTGCGGAGTCGGTGGGTGTGGGGGCCGTGCCGGACCTCGTGCCCCTCGTCGCCCACCGACCCGTCGACCTGCCGTTCCTGGTCGTGCACGCCGGCAAGGAGGGCGGGGCCTTCCGCGCCTACCGGCTCGGACACGCCCCGGTCGCGCTCGACGAGCAGCAGGTCCAGGGGCGCAACGACACGCTGCACTACGCCAAGGCCGGGACCGGGTGGAAGCAGCCGCACTGGCAGCAGCACACCGAGGAGATCTGGAAGCAGAACTCGTCGGAGACCGCCGCGGCCGTGGACGAGGCAGTCCGGACCCTCCGCCCCGGACTCGTCGTCGTCGCCGGGGACGTCACCGCACGGGAGCTCCTGGTGAAGGCACTGTCGTCGGAGACCCGCGCGCTGACCTCGGTCTTCCCGGGCGACCCCCGCGCGGATGCCTCGTCGAAGCAGGCGTTCGTGGAGCACGTCGAGACCGCGCTCGCGCGCGTCGTCGCCACCCGACGTCACGACCTCGAGGACCTGCTCCGCACCCACGTCGGGCGGGGCGACAACCTCGCGGTGACCGGGCTCGGGGCTGTCGTCGGGGCGCTGCAGCAGGCGCAGGGATCGGTCGTCGCGCTCGACGCCGTGGCGGTCGGGGAGCGCACACTCCTCGCGCTCGCCGGTGCGCCGTGGGTGGCGACGGCGCCGGAGCAGGCTGCCGGGACGCCCGTCATCGGAGCGGTGCCGGCGGTGTGCGCGCTCGTCCGTGCCGCGGTACTCACGGACGCGGAGTTGGTCCTCGTCAACGCCGCGTCGTTGCCGGGCGGGGTCGCGGCGGCGGCGTTGCTGCGGTGGCCGGTCGGACCGGCCGTCCCCGCGTGATGCGGTGAGCGGCTGACGGACGGGAGGCGCGGTGCCGGCTGGCCCCGCGCCTCCCGTCCGTCCCGGTGCGGGTCAGGACGTCCGGGCGCGACGTCCCCCCGTCTCCGGCACCGACAGGCTGAGCGCCGCGGTCCGGGGTTCGTAGGAGCCGTACCCGTAGCCGTAGCCGTAGCCGCCGTAGCTGAAGTCCCGCCGGTTCCGCGACCGGATCTTCGTCACGACGACGCCCAGGACCTTCGCATCGATGCTCGTCAGGCGCTCGACCGCCGAGGTCAGCGAGGGACGACGGGTCTGCTTGGCCGCTGCGGCGAACACGACGCCCGTCACCATGCCGCTCAGCACGGCGGCGTCCGTGACCGGGAGCGTCGGCGGCGCGTCGATGAGCACGATGTCGTACGCGTCGGCGAAGACCGCGAGCAACTGCCGCATCGACTCCGAGCCGAGCAGCTCGCTCGGGTTCGGCGGGATGCGCCCGGCCGGCAGCACGTCGAGCTTGCCCGTGCCCCATCGCTGGATGACGTCATCGGGTTCGGCACGCCCGACCAGGATGTCGGACAGACCCGCCGCGCCTTCGATCCCGAGCACGTCGGCGATGCGGGGGCGACGGAGGTCGGCGTCGATGAGGAGGACCCGGGCGTCGCTCTCGGCTGTGGAGATCGCGAGGTTGGTGACCGAGGTGGTCTTGCCCTCGGACGGCATCGCCGAGGTCATCATGATCACCGGCGTCTCGTTCCCGCTCGACGAGTACGCGATGTTCGTGCGGAGGTCGCGGAAGGCCTCGGCGAGGGGGCTCCGGGCATCGCCGGTCACGACGAGGGGCGTCTTCTCGTGCTCCGCGTTGTAGCCGAGTCCGCCCAGGAGCGGGAGGTCGAGGTGCTCGATCTCCGACGCGGACCGGATGCGGGTGTCGAGCATGCCGCGGGCGAGGACGATCGCCAAGCCGAGCACGAGGCCGATGATGCCACCGAGTGCCAGGTTGTACGCCGGCCGCGGTTCGATCGGCGTCGTGGGCACGGCAGCGTTCACCAGGGCGGTGATCTTGACGGGGCTCGAGCCGTCCTCGAGCGGCTGTTCGAGCTCCGTGACCGTCTTGCTGAACTGCTCGGCGATCGCCGTCGTCAGGTGTGCTGCCTGCGCCGCGTCGGTGCTCGTCACGGCGATGTTGACGACGTTCGACCCCCGGTCGGCGACAGCGGCCACGTGGGTGCCGAGGGCGCCGGCGGTCATGCCGAGGCCCTCGTCACGGATCACCTGCTCGAGCACGAGCTCGCTGGTCACGATCGGAACGTAGGACTGCACCTTGGACAGCTCCGCTGCCGATCGCTGGCTCAGCCCGGCGGCGTTCGTCTCGCCGGTCTGGACGGCGAGGTAGAGCTTGGTCGTGGCGCGGTAGACCGGATCGGACGTCTCGGTGTACGCCTGGCCACCGGCGAGACCCAGGAGTGTCGTCAGTACGAGGATCCACGCCCCGCGGCGCAGCATCTGCAGGATGTCGGTCATTTCCATGAGGTTCCCTGTTCGATCGGGTCGGTCTGGCGGCGGAGGCGGTCTGACCCGACCACCAAGCCGATGAGGATGAAGTAGGCGGCCGCGGAGTTCGGGCTGAGCGCCACCTCGTTGAAGGTCGCGTTCAGGAGGAAGGCGAGGGACAGCCCGACCGCGACGAGCCGCGAACTGCGGTCCGCGACGGCAGACGCAGCTCGGACGAGCGCGACGAAGAAGACGCCGAACACGGCGATCCCGATCACGCCGAGCTGGGAGATGATGAGACCGATGCCCGACTCGAGCACCCCGCTGCCGTCCTCGAAGAGGTCCCTTCCGGCCCGTCGGACCCCGGAGTTGCCGAGACCGCGGCCGATCGGGTTGCTCGGCAGTTCCGTCAACGCCGCGAGGAACCCGTCGATGTGGATGTCCGTGCTCCCCGAGGAGTTCTCCGCCGAGAACGAGTAGAACCAGACTGCCGTCCCGAGGGCGGTGACGACGGCGAGTGCCTGGACCACCGGGTTGGCGTAGAGCCGCGCCCAGACCGCGACGAACACGAGGGTACTCAGCAGGAAGCCCTTGCTGACGGCGTACGACGCGGCGACCACGCAGAGGCCGGCGAGGATCCACCGGCGCAACCAGACCGCCGCCGCGAAGGCGACGAACATGAAGGTGCCGAAGTGGACGGGGTCGGCGAACGACGAGACCATCCGGCGTGCCGGGGAGCCGTCGATGATCTCCGAGGAGAAGAAGTTCCCGGGGAGTCCGGTGCTCTCACGGATACCGAGTGCCTTCGCGTTCCACAGCTGCTGGATGCCGGCGTCCTGCCAGAACGAGGGGGTGTTGAGTTCCCAGAACCCGAACGCGATCGTCGCAGCGGCGACGACCACGACGCCGGCCGCGAACCGGGCGGGACGGGTCGACCGTGCGGCCAACAGCCCGAGCAGCAGGAACACCAGCGGAGTCACGATGTTGCGGAACGCCGCCAGTGCTGCGGTGAGGTCAGCCCCGAAGACGAGGGCGCTCGCCCATCCCCACGCGGTCGTGATGGCGAGGCACACGGTCACCAGGCGGACGAGCGGATGGGTGCCCGACCGGGACCGGGTCAGCGCGAGGACGACGAGGAGCAGGGCGGCGTCGACGAAGTTGATGATGATGATCACGGAGAACGCCGCGGGGTCGATGTCCGGCGCGACCGGCAGGAGGTACACGTTCTGGAACGCGGACAGGACGATCGGCGCGAGCAGGAACGGCGTGAGGTCCGATCCCCGACGGGCCTGCAGCACCGCGGGGATCGTCAGCGCGATGAGGAGGGTGGCGCTCACCACTGCGAGTTGCGTCGCGGCACCGAAGCCGGAGGACGCGAGCACGGCTCCGACGAGCACGACGATCAGTCCGAGCACGAGCGCGGACTCGCCCGTCGGGTTCGAGCGAACGCCGACGCCCCCGTGCAGACGCGGACGACGAGTGCGGCGTGAGGCGAGTGTCGTCATGTCGTCGGCTCCGGGGCTGCAGGCAGCGCGCCCGTGTGACGTGCTGGTACATCACACGATACCGACCAACCGACATCCGGAACAGTGGCATATCACCTGTTATCAGAATCTTGCCAGGAAGCCGCTTCCCTCAGTCGTGCGAGCGATCGCGCCGCGGGACGAGTGGCAGCGCCAGCAGCGGCAACACCCCGACGATCGAGAACGACGCCGCGAACCCGAGCGCCCCGACGAGCGCGCCGACCCCGGGACCCACGGCGCTCGCCGCGATGAACTGCCCGGTGTTCTGCGCGCCGAGGGCCCGCCCGGACCAGAACGGTCCCGCGGCCTCGGCCACCGAGGTGTACGCGAGCCCGTTGTCCGCGACGGTGACGCTCGTCGCGACCACGAGGAACACCGCGGCGGCGGCGAGGTGCGTGGCGTCCACCACGGCGAGCAGGCCCATGACGACGGCGGCGCTCACCGCGACGGTGCGCAGTGGCCCGACGCGGGATCCGGCGCGGTCGCTCCAGGCCCCGACGAGGATCCTGCCGACGGCGCCGACGAACTGCGACGCCCCGACGAGCAGTCCTGCTGCTGCAGTCGACCAGCCGAGGCCGACGAGCCACACCAGGCCGTACGTGGACAGCGTGAACTGCGGCACGACGAGCAGGACCGACACCGCGTGGATCCGCCAGAGGAACCCGCTCGCCCGGTACGGGTTCGCGACGTGCTCGACGGGAGCGTCCGCACGGGTCGGCCGTGGCGGGTTCGCGATGCCGATCGCGCACAGCACGGCGAGCGCGGCGCACAGGACCACGGGCAGCACCAGGGCCGCACGGATGCCGTCGGCCTCGGCGAGCTGCGGGACCGTGACCGCGGCGAGCGTCACCCCGAGCGGCTGGGACATCTGGCGGATGCCCATCGCGAGGCCGCGCCGCTCCTTCGGGAACCACCCGACCACGACCCGGCCGCTCGCAGCGTTCGTCGAGGCGCACGTCATGCCGGCGGCCAGGAACGCCAGACCGAGCAGCACCGGATCGCCCGCGGCCGCCCACGCGCCGACGACCGCCAGCGTCGTGAGGACGAGTCCACCCGCGATGACGACGCGCTCGCCGACCCGGTCCGTGATCGCACCCCACGCGATGAGCGTGAGCACCATCCCGAACGTCGGCGCGGCGGCGAGGAGTCCGGCGAGCGCGAGGGAGGTGCCGTGCGCGTGCAGGTACGGGATCAGCAGGGCGGGGGCCGACACCACGAGGGTGCCGGCTGCCTGGGCGGCCACGCCGAGCGCGAGCATGGTCCAGGCGCGGGAGGTGGTGGTCACGAGTTCGTTTCGGTGTGGAACGGATTGGTATACCATTACGGTATACCATCCACCGCGGAACGCCGCTAGGCTGGATCGCCGTGACCGAGACGACCGACGCAGCGCCCGTGTCGCAGACGAGCCAGCTCTACGACAACCTCCGGGCCGCGATCCTCACGCTGGAGATCGCCCCGGGGGAGCGCATCTCCGAGCGCGGGCTCGAGGCGCGGTTCCACGCCTCGCGGACCCCCGTCCGTGCGGCCCTGTCACGGCTCGAACGCGAAGGACTCATCCTGCACGAGGGTCGATCGTGGACGGTGACCCCGATCGACCTCGACGAGATCGCCTCGCTCGCCGAACTCCGTGGCGTCCTCGAACCCGCGGCCGCTCGACTCGCCGTGGCACGTGCGTCCGACGAGCAGCTCGCCGAGGTCCGCAGGCACCTCGACAGTCTCCGTCCGACGCCCGACCGCCAGGCGGGCATCCGGATGGGGTCGACGTTCCACCTCGACCTCGCCGCGCTCGGCGGCAACCGGTTCATCACCGACGCCATCGCCGACGCGCTCACCCGTCTCGAACGCACGCGCTGGATCGAGGTGCGCACGCCCGAGGCCCGCGACGCCGCGTGGGAGGAGCACAGCGCCATCATCGACGCCGTGCGCTCCGGAGACGCGGACCGTGCGGCCGAGCTGCTCGCCGCACACGTCGCGGGCACGAACGACCGGCTGCTGGCGTGGATCGCGCAGGAGCGTCGGCGCCTGCGTGGCGCCGGCATGGCGATCGTGGGCAGCACCGACCGCTGACGCGACGGCCGTGCCGTGGACGCGCCCACCCGTGATGGGTGCGGTGCACGGCGGAGGCGCGCCGCGCCTCCTGGACGGCCCTAGGGTTTCGTCGCCGTGTCGTCGGCCGAGTCGACCTGGTCCACGATCCAGGCGTTGCCGCCGTCGGAGTGGTCGAGCAGTGCGTCGCGCACCTCGGCCTCGTCGGTGGTGAGCCGGATCGCGCTCTTGCTGCCGGACCGTGTCGATTGGGACATCGCGTCTTCTCCTGTGTGTGTGGGCACCGTCGCTGGTGCGCTTCCTCACGGGACGTGCTGAGGTCGTGCCAGTGTTGCGCGCGGTGTCCGGAGCGCGCAAGGGGTTCACGTCACATGTGGAGAAGTCCGTGCGTGCACCGTGCCTAGGATGGTCCGGCCGCGCGGTTCGCGGCCGATGCAGCGGACGGCGGACGGGAGGCACGGCTTGGCCGAGCAGCGCACCGCACCTCCCACGGTCTACGACGTGGCCTCCGCGGCGGGCGTCTCCATCGCCACCGTCTCCCGCGTGCTCCGCACGCCGGACGCCGTCCGCGAGGGCACCCGCGACAAGGTCCAGGCGGCGATCCGGACACTCGGGTACGTGCCCTCCGGGAACGCTCGGGCCCTCGCCGGCAAGCGCACCGGCGTGGTCGGACTGCTGCTGCCCGGGTTCGACGTCGTGCCGGACGAACGCCCCGACCTGGTGACCGACGGTGGTGTGCGGGTCGTCGACGACCGACGGCACGTGACGCAGCCGTTCTCGTCCAACCTGTACTTCGACGAGGTCCTGCGCGGCGCCGAGACCGAGGCCTGGCAGCGCGGCCTGGCGCTGATGGTGGCGGCGGGGCGGGGATCCTCGCGGGACGTCATCGTGAACGACGTCGCCGGACGGGTGGACGGTCTCGCGGTGCTCGCCCAGACGGTGCCGGACGACCTGCTCGAACACGTCGCCCGACGCATCCCGGTCGTGGTGCTCGCGGACGACCGGCGCTCGCACGGGTTCGACTCGGTGAGCGTGGACAACGCCGCGGGCATGCGGACGCTCGGCTCGCACGTCATCGGGCGGCTCGGCATCCGGTCGTCGCTCGTGTACCTGGCGGGGCCGATCGACTCGCCGGACGACATCGAGCGCTCGGCGGGGTTCCGCCAGGCGCTCGAGGACCACGGGGTGCCGGCGTCGTCCGTGCGCGTCGTGCACGGTGACTTCGGGCGGGCCCGGGCCAGGGAGCTCGCGGCGCAGCTGCTCGACGGGGACGACGTTCCGCGAGCGATCGTCTGCTCGAACGACCAGTCCGCGCTCGGGGTGCTCGACGCCGCTGGGGCGCGCGGGGTGCGCGTGCCGGAGGAACTCGTCGTGACGGGCTTCGACGGCATCGACGCCGGCCGGTTCTCGTCGCCGCGACTCACCACCGTGCACCAGCCGATGGGGGAGCTCGGGCGTGCGGCGGTCCGGGCGATCGTGGACCGGCTCGAGCGGCGCGACGGGCCGCCGCGTGCGGTGCGCCTGCCGGTCGAGGTGTTGCTGCGCGAGAGCTGCCCGCCGGCGCTGTAGGCACCGGAGCGCGTGCCGCCCCGTGAAACAACCGGCACGGTTGCGCGACGCGATGTAAGCGCATACATTGTCTCCGTACCGACTCGACACGGAGGTCGACCGAGCAATGACGCTTCCCCCACAGCGCGTCCCAGCGCGCACCCCGGGCACCCGCCGGGGTCGGCGAGGCCGCCTCATCGCGGCCATCGCCGGCATCGCGGTCGTGGCCCTCGCGGCCATCGGCTGCAGCATCCAGGTCCGGTCCCAGCCGGACCCGAGCATCGGCAAGGACACGATGCTCATCAACGCGGACCACGGCAACCCGCTGTTCGACCGCAACTTCAACCCGTACATCGCCAACGCCCGCACGGCGAGCAAGTGGATGTACGAGCCGCTCATCGAGGTCAACCCGCTCGACGGCAAGGGCACCCCGTGGCTCGCGAGCAGCTGGTCGCAGCCCGACGCCCGGACGATCGACATGACCATCCGCACGGGCGTCGAGTGGTCGAACGGCGACCCGTTCAGCGCGAAGGACGTCGTCTTCACGTTCGACCTGCTCAAGAAGTTCCCGGCGATGGACGTCAAGGGCGCCTGGCAGCACATCGACCGCATCGAGCAGGACGGCGACCACGTCGTCTTCCACCTCAAGAGCGACGACGTGCCGAGCCTCAACATCATCGGCGCGACGTACATCCTCGGCGAGCAGCACTGGGGGAAGGTGAAGGACCCGACCACGTGGCGTGACCCGAACCCCGTGGGCACCGGGCCCTTCGTGCTCGGCAACTACAGCGACCAGCAGTACTCGATGGACAAGAACCCGAAGTACTGGCAGGCCGACAAGATCGCCATCGAGCACCTCATCCTCCCGGCGACGAACACGCAGCTCGACACCGTCACGCGCGGCTACGACTGGGCGTACTCCTTCATCTCCGACGTGAAGGGCACCTGGGGAGCGGCCTCGAAGACCAACACCTGGTGGTTCCCCGCCGGTGGCGTCATCGGTCTCATCCCCAACCTGACGAAGGCGCCGTACAACGACGTCAACGTCCGCAAGGGCATCTCGCTCGCGTTGAACCGTGACGACATCGCCGAGACGGCCACCGAGGGCAACCTGGCGGCCGCCGGGCAGACCGGCCTGATCCTGCCGAACCAGGAGCGCTACCTCAACCCGGACATCCCGGACCGGGGCATGGTCTCGCAGGACGTCGCCGCCGCGAAGCGCGAGTTCGCGAAGTCCGGCTACACCGAGCAGGACGGCAAGCTCGTCAAGGACGGCAAGCAGCTCACGATCACGATCATGACCGCGAACGGGTACTCGGACTGGCTCCGCGCCGCGCAGACCGTGCAGCGCAACCTGTCGGCCATCGGCATCAAGGTGTCGATCCAGGCTCCGCAGCCGGCCGGCTACCAGTCGAACCTCAACAACGGGCAGTTCGACATGGCGATGGGCGGCATGGGCAACGGTGACGTCTACCAGGCGTTCAACTCCCTGCTCTCGAGCGACTTCTACCAGCCGGTCGGCAAGTCGACGGTGAACAACTACGAGCGGTACCAGAACGCCGACACCCAGAAGCTCCTCGACGAGTACAAGGCGACGACGGACACCGCGAAGCAGCAGGAGATCCTGAACCAGCTGCAGGAGATCGTGTACGACGACCTGCCCGTGATCGGCATGTACTACGGCGGGCTCTGGGGGCTGTTCAACACCGGCAAGTTCGTCGGCTGGCCGAGCGCGAAGGACCCGTACATGGCGCCGCAGAACTACGACTCGGCACCGCTGCTGATCTTCTCGAAGCTCCGCCTCCGCGACAGTGCAGCAGGCAAGCAGATCCTCGAGGAGCAGAAGCAGCAGGAGGACCAGAAGTGAAGTACATCCTCCAGAAACTCGTCCTCTTCGTCCTGACGCTCTGGGCCGCGGTCACGCTGAACTTCGTGCTCCCGCGCCTCATGCCGGGCAGCCCGACCGACGCCGCCCTCGCGAAGCTCAGCCAGAACGGTCCGGTCACCGACGCCACCAAGAAGGCCATCGAGGCCCAGCTCGGCGTCCCGAGCGGCAACCTCTGGGACCAGTACGTCAGCTACCTGCACCAGGTCATCACCCTCGACTTCGGCACGAGCTACACGTTCTACCCGCAGCCCGTCGGCGACCTCGTGGCCCAGGCGCTGCCGTACACGCTGATCCTCGTCGGCGTCGTGACGATCCTGGCCTTCGTGCTCGGCACCCTCATCGGTGTCGGTGCGGCCTGGAAGCGCGGCACCTGGCTCGACTCGCTCCCCACCCTGTCGGGCTCGTTCATGTCGACGTTCCCGTACTTCTGGACGGCGCTCCTGCTGCTGTTCTTCCTCGGCTACGTCCTGCACTGGTTCCCGACCACGGGCGCCTACTCCGCGACGACGACCCCGGGCCTGAACGGCGCGTTCCTCGGGGACGCCCTGCAGCACGCGGTCCTGCCGGCGATCACGATCCTCGTGACGAGCCTCGGCGGCTGGATCATCGGCATGCGCAACGCGATGATCAACACCCTCGGTGACGACTACGTGACCTTCGCCGAGGCGAACGGCCTGCGCGGACGCACCGTGGCGATCCGGTACGCGGCCCGCAACGCGATCCTGCCGAACCTGACCGGCTTCGGTCTGGCGCTCGGTGGCGTGGTCGGCGGCTCGGTCCTGGTCGAGCAGGTGTTCGGCTACCCGGGCATCGGCTACCTGCTGTTCAACGCCGTGATCGGGCAGGACTACCCGCTCATGCAGGCCCTCTTCCTGATGATCACCGTGTCGGTGCTCATCGCCAACTTCATCGTGGACGTCCTCTACGGCGTCCTGGACCCGAGGACGCGCCGATGACCACGATCGCAGTTCGCACGCAAGAAGAAGAACCCACCGCCCCGAGCAAGCTCAAACAAGCAGCAAGCCAGTTCGGCGTCGTCTGGAGCAACACCAAGGCCCGCATCGGCATCATCATCCTCGGTGTCTTCGTCCTCGTCGCCATCGCAGCCCCGCTCCTCGCCCCCTACGGTGCGAGCCAGAACGGGTTCGCCCGGAGCGCCGACGCCACGTGGGACCACTGGATGGGCACCACGGCAGCCGGCGAGGACGTCCTGTCGCAGATCATCTACGGTGCCCGGATCTCCGTGCTCGTGGGCGCCGTCGCGGGGCTGCTCTCCACGCTCGTCGCCGTCGCGATCGGCCTGAGCTGGGGCTACGTCCGCGGCTGGATCGCCGAGGTCATCGGGTTCATCGTGAACCTCTTCCTCGTCATCCCGGGTCTGCCGCTCATGATCGTCATCGCCGCGTACCTGCAGAACGGCGGCATCGCGGTCATCATCGCGGTGATCGTGGTCACCGGCTGGGCCTGGGGCGCTCGCGTCCTGCGCAGCCAGACGCAGTCCCTCCGAGGGCGTGACTTCGTGACCGCGGCCCAGTTCTCCGGCGACGGTGCCACGCGCATCGTGTTCCGCGAGATCCTGCCGAACATGACGAGCCTCATCGTCGGCTCGTTCTTCGGCGCGGCCACCAGCGCGATCCTCGCCGAAGCGGGCCTCGAGTTCCTCGGACTCGGCGACTCGTCCATCGTCAGCTGGGGCACGATCCTCTACTGGGCGCAGAACTCCAACGCGCTGCTCACCGGTCAGTGGATCCTGCTGTTCGCCCCGGGTCTCTGCATCGCCCTCCTCGCGATGAGCCTGACCCTGATCAACTTCGGCGTCGACGCCGTGTCCAACCCGCGACTGCGCGAAGGCGCGCGGCCCCGTAAGGAGAAGACCGCATGAGCGGCTCGCGAGCAACGCAACCAGCAGACGGCCTGGAGGCGCGGGACGGCGCCGCCACGCGCCTCCCGTCCGACGGTGGTGACGCCCAGGGCGTCCTGCTCGACGTCCGCGACCTGTCGGTCGTGTACGAATCGGCCGGTCAGGAGGCCGTCCAGGCGGTCGACCACGTGTCCTTCCAACTGCGGAAGGGCGAGTTCGTCGGCCTGGTCGGCGAGTCCGGTTCCGGCAAGTCGACCCTCGGCTACGCGCTGACCCGACTCCAGAAGCCGCCGGCGCGGACGAACGGCGGCAACATCTTCTTCGCCGGGTCGGACATCCGTGACCTCGACGACGAAGCCCTCCGGCAGCAGCGCCAGGGCGGGTTCGCGATGGTGCTGCAGTCCGGCATGAACGCGCTCAACCCCGTGCGGACGATCCGGAACCACTTCATCGACGTCTTCAAGGCGCACGGCCACGTGCCGCGTGATCGGTGGGACGCCCGGATGAAGGAGCTCATCGAGAAGGTGAAGCTCCCCACCGCCATGCTCGCCAGGTACCCCGGGGAGCTGTCCGGCGGCATGCGGCAGCGCGTGTCGATCGCCCTGGCGCTCTCGCTCGAGCCGCAGCTCATGGTGTTCGACGAGCCGACCACGGCGCTCGACGTTCTCGTGCAGCACGCCGTGATGGACACGATCATCGAGCTCCAGCAGTCCGAGGGCTTCACGGCGGTCCTGATCAGCCACGACCTCGGCATCGTCCTCGAGGCCACCGAGCGCGTGCTCGTCATGCACGAGGGGCGCATCGTCGAGGACGGCGGCTCGAAGGAGATCCTGCGCGACCCGCAGGACGAGTACACGACGATGCTGCTGTCGCACTACGCCGATCCGCGCGCCTCCGTCGTCAGCCTGCCGGGCTTCCCGGACCGGTCGCAGCGCGATCCGTCGGCGACCCGGCAGGAGACCACGTCGTCGTTCAGCACCGTCGGCTCGCGGGAGCGCAGTGCCGCCCGCAACCCGATCGTCGTCGACCACCTCGTGAAGACCTACCCGGCACCCCGTCGCGGCGAGCAGCCGGTGCAGGCGGTCCGCGACGTGTCGTTCACCCTCGAGCCCGGGCAGTCGCTCGCCCTCGTCGGCCAGTCCGGCTCGGGCAAGTCGACGATCGCGAAGATGCTCACCGGTGTCGAGAAGCCCACGACGGGCACCGTCCGGTTCGGCGAAACGGACGTCGCGAAGCTCGGGCGACGCGGCCTGAAGGACCTCCGTTCCGAGGTGCAGATGGTGTTCCAGGACCCGTACGCGGCGCTCAACCCGCTGCACACGGTGGAGTACATCCTGTCCCGGCCGATCGCGAACTACACGGACCTCCGCGGACGCGACGCCCGACGGCGGATGCTCGAACTGCTCGAGACCGTGGGCCTGACCCCGGTGGAGCAGTTCGCGCAGAAGCTCCCGCACCAGCTCTCCGGCGGGCAGCGGCAGCGCGTCGTGATCGCCCGGGCGCTCGCGTCCGACCCGCAGGTGATCATCGCCGACGAGCCGGTCTCGATGCTCGACGTGACACTCCGAGCCGGGGTGCTCGCCCTGCTCGAGGACCTGCGGGAGCAGTGGGGCGTCTCGCTCCTCTACATCACGCACGACCTGCTGAGTGCCCGACTCATCACGGACGACATCATGGTGCTGCACGACGGCGCCGTGGTCGAACGGGGTCGCACGGCCGACGTCCTGCAGCACCCGCAGGACGACTACACGGTGGCCCTGCTGGACGCGGTGCCGAACCCGCGGAGGGCACTGCTGGCATGACGACGCTCCACGACTTCCCGACCGTCCCCGCCTTCGGGCACCTGCCCACGCCGGAGGGCGTCGACGTCGTCGGCATCGACCTGCCCGTCGGCCGACTCACCGCCTACCGCGTCGTCCCCTCCGGACCCAGCAAGGGTGTCGTGCTGATCGTCCCCGGGTACACCGGGTCGAAGGAGGACTGGCGGACCTTCATGCCGCTCCTGGGCGAGGCCGGCTGGACCGCGGTCGCCATCACCCGCCGCGGGCAGGCCGACTCGGCACGGGCGTCCGGGCCGTCCGGCTACACGCTGCAGGAAGAAGCTGCCGACGTCGTCCGCGTCGCCGCGCTGCTCGACCACGGCGCCCCCGTGCACCTCATCGGCCACTCGCTCGGCGGCGTGATCGTCCGCGAGGCCGCCATCGCTTCGCCGGAGTCGTTCCGCGACGTCGTGCAGTTCTGCTCCGGCCCGTACGGCTGGCCCTACCGCAAGGTCGCCGAGCTGACGATCCTGCACGACACCGGCGGGAACCTCCGGCAGCTCTTCGACTCCACGAACCCGCTCTGGGCGTACCGACCCGACGAGGAACTCCCCGACGACCCCCGGTTCGTCCGCGACCGCTTCGACGCACACGACCCGGCGAGCGTCGTCGCCGGCGGGCACATCCTCGAGGACCACACCGACTCGTCCGCCGCGCTCCGCGCCACCGGGCTGCCCGTGCTCGTGACGCACGGGGAGTGGGACGGCGCCTGGCCCATCCCGTGGCAACGGCAGATGGCCGAGGACACCGGCGCCGCCTACGAGGTCATCCCGACGAGCTACCACGGCCCGCAGGTCGAGAACCCCGCGGCGACGCTCGCCGTCTTCGACACCTTCTTGTCACAGCACTGAAAGGCGACATCATCACCACGCTCGACTTCCCGAAGGGCTTCCTCTGGGGCGCCGCCACCGCCGCGCACCAGATCGAGGGCAACAACGTGAACAGCAACTGGTGGGTGCACGAGCACGAGCCCGACACCACCATCGTCGAACCCTCCGGCGATGCCGCCGACAGCTACCACCGGTACCGCGAGGACATCCGCATCGCCTCCGACCTCGGCCTGAACTCCTACCGGTTCAGCATCGAGTGGGCGCGCATCGAACCCGAGCGCGGCTTCGTCAGCCGAGCCGAGATCGACCACTACCGTCGCATGGTCGATGCCTGCCACGAGTTCGGCATCGAACCGATCGTCACGCTCATGCACTTCACCGTGCCGCGCTGGTTCGAACGCGACGGCTTCTGGCGCGCACCCGACGCAGCCGACCTGTTCGCCCGCTACACCGAGGCGGCGCTGCCCGTCGTGCAGGACGGCGTCCGCTACGTCTGCACCATCAACGAGCCGAACATCGCCGCGATGCTCGCCGGCGGTGAGGACGCGTCGAACCTGGTCGCCTACGGGCTGCCGAACCCGGACCTCGGGGTCGCCGACGCGCTGCTCGCCTCGCACAAGCGCTCCCGCGAGGTCCTGTCGCAGGTGTCCGGCATCCAGAGCGGCTGGACGATCGCGACGCAGGCGTTCCGCGCGAACGGCGAGCCGGGCTCGGAGGAGATGCTCCGCGAGTACGGCTACCCGCGCGACGACTGGTACCTCGAGAACGCCGCAGGGGACGACTTCCTCGGCGTCCAGGCGTACACCCGCACGTTCATCGGTGCCTCCGGTCCGTTGCCCGTGGCCGACGACGTCGAGACGACCCTCACCGGGTGGGAGTTCTACCCCGAGGCCTCGGCCGACGGGCTCCGCAGCGCGTGGGAGCTCTCCGGCCACGTGCCGCTGATGATCACCGAGAACGGCATCGCGACCGCCGACGACTCCCGCCGGCTCGCCTACACGCAGGGCGCCCTCGAGGGCATCCACCGCTGCATCGAGGACGGCATCGAGGTCCTCGGCTACCAGCACTGGTCGCTGCTCGACAACTACGAGTGGGCGTCGGGCTTCCGCCCCACCTTCGGGCTCGTCTCCTGGGACCCGGTGACGTTCGCCCGGACGCCGAAGGACTCGGCGCGGTGGTACGGGCGGGTCGCCGCCGCCAACGCGCTCACGGTCTGAGACGCAGCTGACGGGAGGCGCGACCCGCGTGATCGACGCGGGTCGCG
>NZ_JAUZED010000047.1 GCF_030705415.1 Curtobacterium sp. A7_M15
CTCGGCGCCGCCCCGGCCGCGCACCCCCGCGCACGCGCGGCCGGGAGGCGCGGTGCGGGTCCGACCCGCACCGCGCCTCCCGTCCGGTGGTCCTGCCTACTTCACCGCACCGGCGGTCAGACCGGCCACGAACTGCCGCTGCACGATGAGGAACGCGATCACGACCGGGATCGAGACGACGAGGGACGCCGCCATGATCTGGTTCCAGTACACGTTCGTCTGCGTCGAGTACTGCTGCAGGCCGACCGCGAGCGTCTGCCCGTTGCCGTTCGTCATGACCGAGGCGAAGAGGACCTCGCCCCACGCCGTCATGAACGAGTAGATGCCGACCGCGACGAGGCCCGGGCGGGCCGACGGCAGGATGACCCGGAACAGGGCACCCATCGGCCCGGAGCCGTCGACCATCGCGGCCTCGTCCAGCTCCCGCGGGATGGTCTCGAAGTAGCCCGCGAGCATCCAGATCGAGAACGGCAGCGTGAACGTCAGGTACGTGATGATCAGGCCGAGCCAGGATCCGACCAGCTGGATGCCGAGCGCGTTGCCGAGGTTCGTGAAGATCAGGAACAGCGGCAGCAGGAACAGCACGCCCGGGAACATCTGGGTCGAGAGCACCGCGGTGGTGAAGGTGCTCTTGCCCTTGAAGTTCCAGCGCGAGACGCCGTAGGCGGCGAAGGTCGCGATGATCAGCGAGAACACCGTCGCGACCGTGCAGACCACGAGCGAGTTGATGAAGTACTGCCCCAGCGGCACCGTCGACCACATGTCGATGAACGGCTGCAGGGTGATGTGGGTCGGGATCCACGTGAAGTCGTTCTGCACGTCACCGAGCGGCTTGATGGCCGTGGTGATCATCACGTAGAGCGGGACGACCGTGAACAGGGTCAGGATGACCAGGGTCACGACCTTGAAGGACTTGGCGCCGACTGTCTCACGCACGGACGGACCTCCGGTTGGTCACGGCGAGGTAGATGCCGGTGACGATGAGCAGGAAGATGAGGAGCAGGACGCTCATCGCGGCACCGGAGCCGAAGTTCCAGGTGATGAACGACGCGTTGTAGATGTGGAAGCTCAGCAGGTCCGCGGCTGGCGGCTGCGCGGTCGAGCCGAACAGCACGAACGGCGTGTTGAAGTCGTTGAACGTCCAGAGGAACATCACGAGCACGAGCGTCACGTTGACCGGGCGCACCATCGGCAGCGTGATCGAGCGCCACTGCCGGAAGGGCTTCGCACCGTCGACCGAGGCGGCCTCGTACACGTCGTTCGGCACGGACTGGAGGCCGGCCATGAGCATCAGGAACGCGAACGGCCAGGTCTTCCAGATCGCCACGACGACGACCGAGACGAAGGCGTTCGACCCGATCAGCCAGAACGGTCCCTGCCCGCCGAACAGGTGCAGCTGGTCGACCAGGATGTGGTTGATCGCACCCGAGTCACGCTGGAACATGAACTTCCACGTGATGATGCCCGCGTACATCGGCAGCGCGTAGGGCACCAGGAAGAGCGTGCGGAAGAGCCCACGGCCCCGGAACGGCTTCTGCAGCGCGACCGCAGCGGCCATGCCGAACGTCCACGACAGACCCACCACGAGCACCGTGAACGCGCAGGTGATGAGGAACGAGTTGAGCACGCCCTGCCCGATCGCCTGGTTGAAGTCGACGACGACCGAGTAGTTGCGGAGCCCGGCGAACGGAGCCGCGCCCCAGTTGGCGATGAAGTACTTGGTGAGCTGGATGAACGAGATCCAGATGCCGGTGAGCATCGGCACGATGTGGATCAGCAGCTCGAAGAGGATGGCCGGCGCGACGAGCGCGTAGGGCAGCCAGTGGATCTTGCGCTTCCGACCCGGCGGGCGGCCCGACATGGTCGGGGCCTTCGTGTGGGTCAGGTCGATGCGCTCGGAGTCGGGCAGGACCGAGGTGGACATGGGGGGCCTTTCGGCAGGAAGGGGATCGGGTGCTTCGCGCGGACCGTGGCAGCGGTCGGGAGGCGCGGCATGCGTGAGCCGATCGGCTCACCCCCGGCTCGCGGCCGGGTGCGGAACCGCAGGTCGCCCGCCCGGCGTGGGCGGGGCCGTGGACCTGAGGGGTGGGGGCCCGGGTCCCGTCCTGTCGGACGCGACCCGGGCCTCCTGGCTCGATCAGCCGTTCGCCTGGGACACCTGGTCCTGGGCGGTCTTCAGCGCGGTCTTGATGTCGCTGTCGGACACCGTGCCGCCGGTGGCGATCTTGGCGAACATGTCGTTCATCGCCTTGCCGACCGTGGACTCGAACTGGTCCTCGGCGGGCACCAGCGGGAGCGGCTTCGCCTTGTTGTTGTAGATGTCGAGGAACGTCTTCGTCTGCTCGTCGGTGACCGAGTCAGCAGCGGAGGCGAGCACCGGCAGGGCCGAGTACGGCTTGTCGAGCGTGGCCTGGGTGTCCTCGCTCGTCATGAACTTGACGAACTTCAGGGCGCCGTCCTTGTTCTTCGTGTTCTTGAAGATGGACAGGTTGATGCCGGCCGGGAAGGACGCGATGTCCTTCTCGCCCTGCGGCGCCGGGAAGGGCACCACGCCGAAGTCGTCCGCCGACATGCCGTTCGACGTGATCGTCGAGTTGGCGTTGTTCTGCGTCAGCATCATCGCGGCCTTCTTGTTCGCGAAGTCCGAGACCGCCTGGGTGCCGTTGTCGTACTGGGCGTTCGACGTGTTGACGACCTTGTCGCTCTGCATCAGGTCGAGGTACCGCTTGATGCCGTCGACGTTCGCCTTCTGGGTGAAGGTCGGGTTGCCCTTCGAGTCGAACCACTCGCCACCGTTCTGCGCCGAGTTGATGAACGCGAAGTGCGCGTTCTCGGTGTACGAGCCGCCGGCGATGGTGAAGCCGTACTTGCCGTCGGTGGTGAGCTTCTTCGCGTCGGCGACCAGGTCCTCCCACGTCGTCGGCGCCTCGATGCCGGCGTCCTTGAACATCTGCTTGTTGTAGTACAGGCCGTAGGCGAGGCCGTAGAGCGGGACGCTCGTGACGGTCTTGCCGGGCGCACCACCGGTCGAGAGCGCGACCTTGCCGAACTTGTCGGCACCGCCGATCGCCTTCATCTCCGAGTCACCGAACTCCTGGAAGGCGCCGGTGGCCTGGAGCGAGGTCGCCCAGGTGTTGCCGATGTTGACGACGTCCGGGCCCTGGCCCGAGGTGACGGCGGTCTGGATCTTGTTCTGCAGGTCGTTCCAGCCGATGACCTGGAGGTTGACCTTGATCCCGGTCTCCTTGGTGAACTTCTTCAGGACGGGGGTCAGCACCTCCTTGTCGTTCTGGAGCGACGTGCCCTGGTTCGACGCCCAGTAGGTGAGCGTCTTGGAGTCGCCGGACGAACCGGAGCCTCCGGAGGAGCAGGCTGCGAGGCCGGTCACGGTGAGTGCCGCGGCCGCGGTGATGGCCAGTGCGCGGATGGCAGTGCGCATGACTCTCTCTTTCTCGTCGTTGAGATGGTGCAGTGGGTGGTGCTGGTCGTGCTGTCGGGTGCTGCTGTGTGCGCGGACGGCTTCGGTGCCGACCGCCTGCGGGTCAGGCCAGGGTCTGCTCCGCGGGGTCCCAGCCCTCGGGGAGGGTCGGGGAGGGTGCGACGGTGCTCTCCACGAGCACCGCCTCACCACGTTCGGCTGCCTCGGCGATGGAGACCATCACGTCGAGGACGTGGAAGGCGAGGGCACCGGGGACCCGGTTCTCCTCTCCTGCGCGGAGCGAGCGGGCCAGGTCGACCACGCCGGTGCCGCGCGAGTAGGTGGATCCGACCGCGGGGATCGTCTCGGGCTCGTCGGCGCCGTGCGCGTAGAGCTCGGTGTCGCCGTCGAAGTTGTTCGGGTCGGGGAACACGACCGTGCCGGTCTCGCCTGCGATCTCGACGAAGCCGGTGCGGCCGCGGTCGGACTCGAACGAGAAGACGCTCTGCGCGCTCCCGCCGTTCTCGAACTCGATGAGGGCCGAGTGGTTCGTGGGGACCTCGACCGGGAACTCGGTGCCCGCCTTCGGGCCGGAGCCGATCGTCCGCGTCGCGCGGGACTTCGACGCGGTCGCGGTGACCTTCTTCACCGGGCCGAACGCCTGAACGAGGGTCGTGATGTAGTACGGGCCGATGTCGAACAGCGGGCCGGCGCCGTACGCGAACAGGAACTCGGGGCTCGGGTGCCAGGACTCCGGGCCGGGGCTCTGGAAGAGCGTCAGACCGTTGAGCGGGGTGCCGATGCGACCGTCACGGATCGTGCGCAGCGCGGTCTGGAGTCCGGCGCCGAGGAACGTGTCCGGGGCGACGCTGACGGTCTTGCCGGCGGCACGGGCGGCGTCGCGGAGCTCGGCGGCGCTCTGGCGGTCGAGGGCGTAGGGCTTCTCGCCCCAGACGTGCTTGCCGGCGGCGAGGGCCTGCAGGGCCACCTCGACGTGGGCGGCCGGGATGGTCAGGTTGACGACGATCTCGATGTCGTCGTTCGCGAGGAGTTCCTCGACCGTCCCCGAACCGGCGACACCCCACTTCTCCGCCTGGGCCGCTGCGCGGGGCAGGTCGATGTCGGCGATGAAGTGGACCGTCACGTCGGGGAAGACCGTGAGGTTCGAGAGGTACTGGTCCGAGATGACCCCGGCGCCGATGACGCCGACGCCGACGGGTCCGGTCTTGGTGGTGGTCTCGGTCGCGGTGGTGGTGTCGGTCGCGGTCGTGGTGTCGGTCATGCTCGGGCCCCCTCGAGGAACGTGTAGGAGTCGGTGACGGCCTGGAAGACGTCGCCCTCGTGGTCGTCGAGCTCGACGACGTGCAGGGCGTCCGGTGCCGCGGCGATGATCTCGCGGATCGGCATGACGCCACGGCCCACGGCGACCTGCTTCTTGTCGTCGTGCGACCCGTCGCCGTCCTTGACGTGCAGGAACTGCACCTTGTCGCCGTACTTGCCGATGATCGCCACCGGGTCGTCCCCGCCGACCTTCACCCAGTACGTGTCGAGCTCGAGCACGACGTCGTCGGACAGGGCGTCGGCGAAGACCTCGTAGGCGGAGACGCCGTCGATGCGGTTCGAGAACTCGAACGCGTGGTTGTGGTAGCCGAGGGTGAGACCGTGGTCGGCGGCGCGCGGGGCGAGGGCGCTCAGCTCGCGGGCGATGGCTTCGACGTCCTCACGGGTGGTCCACCGGGCCTCGTCGATGTGCGGGTCGATCAGCGTCGTGAGGCCGACGGTGACGCTCGCGTGGAAGATCTGCTCGAGGTCCTGCTCCCCGGCGTCGAGGAGTCGGGCGTGGCCGCTCGGGCTCTGCAGCCCCGCGGCGGCGAGGGCGTCGCGCAGGGCTTCCGCACGGTCGACGTAGCCGAAGGCCTCGACGTTCGTGTAACCGATGTCGGCGATGCGCTGCAGCGTGCCGGGCAGATCGGCAGCGAGGGCGTCGCGGACTGTGTAGAGCTGGACCGAGAGCGGTTGGGTCACCAGGGGTTCTCCTCGTCGAGACGGTGCGGTCGACATCGACCGAGCGTCACACTATGACCACTTCTGTCGACGGTCAAGCAGAAGTTCACGGTTCTTCGACGAACTTCATTGCGTGGCGCGTTCGATGTGTGCTTCACTCCCCCACATGGTCGACTTGAACCGGACGGCAGCGTCGCCTCCGGTCGGGACGAGCGAGCTCTTCCAGATCCTCCGCGACGGCGTGCCGCGGACCCGGGCCGAGCTCGCCAGCCTGACAGGACTCGCGCGCTCCACGATCGGCGTGCGCCTCGATGCCCTCATCGAGGTCGGGCTCGTCGGACCCGTGGACACCGCGGCGTCCACGGGCGGGCGCCCGCCTGCGCAGGTGGCGCTGATGCCCCGAGCGCGCCTGGTGATCGCCGCCGACCTCGGCGCCTCCCACGGCCGCGTCGCCGTCACCGACCTCGTCGCCGAACCGCTCGCCACCCGCGAAGCCCGGATCGACATCGCCGCCGGGCCCGTCCCCACCCTGACCTGGCTCGTCGAGACCATCGACGCGCTCCTCGACGAGGTCGGACGGGCCCGCGACGACGTCATCGCGATCGGCATCGGCGTCCCCGGGCCGGTGGAGTTCTCCACGGGACGCCCCGCGAACCCCCCGATCATGCCCGGCTGGGACGGCTTCGACGTCCCGGGCTGGCTCCGCGCGCACATCGCCGCCCACGTCCTGCTCGACAACGACGTGAACATCGCGGCCCTCGGCGAGCGCGAACACGGCTGGTCCGACGTCGACCACCTGCTCTTCGTCAAGGTCGCCACGGGCATCGGCTCCGGGATCGTCTCGGACGGCGAACTCCAGCGCGGCGCGCAGGGCACCGCCGGTGACATCGGTCACGTTCGCGTCTCGAGCGCCGGTGACGTGCCGTGCCACTGCGGGAACACCGGGTGCCTCGAGGCCGTCGCCTCCGGCCCCGCCATCGCCCGGCGACTCCGTGCGAAGGGGCACGACGTGCACACGAGCGCCGACGTCCTCGAGCTCGTCAACCGATCGGACCTCGACGCCATCCAGGCGGTGCGCCAGGCCGGACGCGACATCGGCGAGGTCCTCGCCACGTGCGTGTCCCTCATGAACCCGTCGGTGATCGCGCTCGGCGGCTCGATCACGCAGGCCGGCGAGCACCTCCTCGCCGGGGTCCGCGAGGTCGTGTACTCCCGCTCGATGCCCCTCGCCACGGAGCACCTCGTGATCGCGCAGTCGCGGGCGGGGTCGCTCGCGGCGCTCCAGGGGGCGGCGGCGCTCGCCATCGGGTACGCCCTCTCCCCCGCGGGGGTCGACGAGCTGGTGACGTTCGCCGAAGGACGCCAGCTGGTGTCCTGAGCTGACGGGCACATCCGGTGCGTCTGGCCCGGTGCGTCGCGCCCGGTGCGTCGCGCCCGGTGCGTCGCGCCCGGTGCGTCGCGTCCGGTGCGTCGCCGGTGCGTCGCGTCCGGTGCGTCGGTTTCGTCTCGTCGGTGCGTGGGGAGACAATCGACGTGTGACGATCGTGCAGCCCACCTTGTGGGGCGACCTGGACCCGGGTCTGGGCCCACGCGAGCCGGTACCCGGGCGTCGCGGAGCGGCGGACGGGCCGAGCTCGTGGGGAGAGGCGCAGCCCGCCTCCGGCACGTCACCCTCCGGCACACGCGTGGTCGCCGCCACGACGTCGGGATCGGCCGGGTCCGTTCCTCGCGACGCGTTCACCGCGCTGCGTGGACACACCGAACGCATCGTCGCGCACTCCTCCGACCGCGTCGCCTGGCTGCGCGCCCGCGCCATGGGCATCACCGCCACCGACGTCGCCCGGCTCGCGTCGCTGCGCGCCGTCGACGCGGTCGTCACCGACAAGCGGTACGGCTCGCGGTTCTCCGGCAACTCGTTCACCGAGCACGGCAAGGAACGCGAACCCGTCATCGCCGCCTGGGTCGCCGCGACCCACGGCATCCAGCCGTCCGCGCACCTCTTCCACGCCGCCACGAACCGTGCACACCTCGCGACCCCGGACGGCGTCGGTGTCGACGGTTCCGCGCGGGTCGTGCTCGCCGAGATCAAGACCACCGGCAAGGCCTGGCGGAGCATCCCCCGGCACTACCTCCGCCAGATCTGGTGGCAGCAGTACGTGCTCGGCGCCGACCGCACCCTGTTCGTCTGGGAGCGCCACGACGGCTTCGTGCCGGTCGCCGACGAACCGGAGTGTCGGTGGGTCGACCGTGACGACGAGCAGATCCGCGGGCTGATCCAGCTCGCGGACCTCGTGCTCGACCGGCTGCGCGACTTCCGGAACTAGACCTTCACGATCCGGAGGCGACTCATCCCGATCACGAGCACGCCGAGCAGCACGATCGAGACCGCCACCCCGAGGCAGTACAGCGCCACGACGCCGTAGCCCAGGTCGGGGTTCAGGAACGGGTACGGCACCCACCCGTCCGTCGCACCCCGGATCAGCACGACGGTCGTCCAGACGGAAGGGTAGATCAGGAACCACCACACGTGCCGGAGCAGGAGCTTCGACCGGTCAGAGAACAGCAGCCAGTCCAGCACCGCGTACGCGGGCAGCACCTTGTGCAGGATGTCGTTCGACCACTGCACGTTCGCCGACACGTCGATACCCGTCAGCAGGGTGTTGTACACGATGCCCGTCGTCGCGATGTACACCGTGGCGGCACCGCGGAACAGGCTCACGCGCAAGTCCCCGCGCTTCCGGCGGACCGCGGCGACCAGGGTCACGGCGAAGGCCAGCGCGATGATGATGTTCGACTGGATCGTGAAGTACCCGAAGAAGTTCCACGGGTCGTAGCTCGGGAGCTTCGAGCTGACGAGCCACTGCCCGACGATGGCCGCCACGACGGCGATCACCGCGAGCAGCCGGAGCGAGTTCACGAGGGTGCGCACGACGTCACGCTACCGGCACACCGCACCCGGCACGCGAAAAGGCCCGCACCGGTTTCGGTGCGGGCCCGTTCCTGGGTCAGAGGACTCAGATGCTGTTGACGTCCAGCGGGATGCCCGGGCCGAAGGTCGTCGAGACGGCGCCCTTCGTGATGTAACGGCCCTTCGAGGCGCTCGGCTTGAGGCGGTTGATCTCCTCGAGCGCGGTCGAGATGTTCTCGTCGAGCTGCTCCGGCGTGAACGAGGCCTTGCCGACGACGAAGTGCACGTTGGCGTGCTTGTCGACGCGGAACTCGATCTTGCCGCCCTTGATGTCGTTGACGGCCTGCGCCACGTTCGGGGTCACGGTGCCGGTCTTCGGGTTCGGCATGAGGCCACGCGGGCCGAGCACCTTACCGAGACGACCGACCTTGCCCATGAGCTCCGGGGTCGAGACCGCCGAGTCGAAGGCGGTGTAGCCCTCGGCGACCTTCGCGATGAGCTCGTCGCCACCGACCTCGTCCGCACCGGCGGCGATGGCGGCCTCAGCCGCTGCGCCGACCGCGAAGACGATGACGCGGGCGGTCTTGCCCGTGCCGTGCGGCAGGATGACCGTGCCACGGACCATCTGGTCCGCCTTGCGCGGGTCGACGCCGAGCTTGAGGGCGACCTCGACGGTGGAGTCGGTCTTGGCGGAACCGGTCTCCTTCGCCAGGGCGACGGCCTCGGCGGGGGTGTAGAACTTGTCGGCCTCGATCTTCGCGGCCGCGGCCTGGTAGGCCTTGGACTTCTTCGCCATGGTGTTCTCCTTGGGAGCTACGTGGTTGACGAGCCGGCGCGGCTCTCCCACGGAAGGGTGTCTGGGTGTGTGCCTGAGCAGGTGGGGCTTACGCCTCGACCGTGATGCCCATCGAGCGAGCGGTGCCGGCGATGATCTTCGCGGCCTGCTCGATGTCGTTGGCGTTCAGGTCGGCCTGCTTGGTCTCGGCGATCTGACGGACCTGGTCCATCGAGATCTTCGCGACCTTGACAGTGTGCGGGGTCGCGGAACCCTTCTGCACACCCGCGGCCTTCTTGATCAGCTCTGCAGCCGGCGGGGTCTTGAGGACGAACGTGAACGAACGGTCCTCGTAGACGGTGATCTCGACCGGCACGACGTTGCCACGCTGCGACTCGGTCGCCGCGTTGTACGCCTTGCAGAACTCCATGATGTTGACGCCGTGCTGACCGAGCGCCGGACCGATCGGCGGGGCCGGGTTGGCGGCGCCCGCGTTGATCTGCAGCTTGATCAGGCCCGTGACCTTCTTCTTCGGTGCCATGACTTGTCTTCCTCCTGGAATCGAACGCACGGGGACCCGTGCACTCTCCCGCTGGCCCGGCCGTTCCGGACCGCGGTGAAGCCCCACACGCTCAGCGTGCGGGGCCAAACCTCGCTAGCTTACTACAGCTTGGTGACCTGGTCGAAGCTCAGCTCGACCGGGGTCTCGCGCTCGAACAGCGAGACGAGGACCGTGAGCTTGCCGCTCTCCGGCTTGATCTCGGAGATCGAACCCGGCAGACCCGCGAACGAGCCCTCCTTGATGGTGATCGTCTCGCCGATCTCGAAGTCGACCTCGGCCGTCGGCTGCGACTGCACGCCGCCGGAGCCCTTCGCGCCGCCCTTGGTCGGCGCTGCCTCGGCCACCTGGACGAGGGACTTCAGCATGCCGAACGCCTCGTCGAAGCGGAGCGGCGTCGGGTTGTGCGCGTTGCCGACGAAGCCGGTGACACCCGGGGTGTGCCGGACGACGGACCACGAGTCCTCGTTGAGGTCCATGCGGACGAGCACGTACGAGGGGATCCGGACGCGGGTGACCAGCTTGCGCTGCCCGTTCTTGATCTCGACGACGTCCTCCATCGGGACCTCGACCTGGTAGATGTAGTCCTCCATCGACATCGAGACCATGCGGTTCTCGATGTTCGACTTCACGCGACGCTCGAAGCCCGCGTAGGAGTGGATGACGTACCACTTGCCCGGCTTCATCCGCAGTTCGGCCTTGAAGGCCTCGTACGGGTCGACCTCGGCCTCGTCTTCGGCGTCCTCGGCGTCGAGCGCCTCATCGGCGGCGAGGGTCGCGTTCGCCTCGGCGGCGGTCTCCTCTTCCAGCTCGACCTCTTCTTCGTCCTCGACCGCCTCGACGGCGGCTTCGGCCTCGTCGACGGTGTCGATCTCGAGCGCGTCGTCGACCACGGCGTCGGCCTCGGGGTCGCGGGACTCGGCCAGCGCGGTGAGTGCCTCGTCGATGCCGGCGTCGACGGTGCCGTCGTCCGGCTCGTCGCTCAGGCCAAGGGACTCGTCGTCCTCGTCCTCGATCTCGATGGCTCGCTCTTCGGCGGACTCGGCCGAACGCTCCTCGCCGGTCTCGACGTCGCCTTCCTGGTTCTCCTCGACTTCGGAGGACTGCTCGGCAGCCGTGGCGAGGTCGATGTCGTCGCGGGAGTTGTCAGACACTGTCGAATCTTTCCGTTCGGTGATGCGGATCGGGTTGGCGGGCGGATCGGTTCACGACCGGCGCCGTCTCGGGCGACCGTACTCCTGTCCGCGAACGGTCAGGACAGCCGGCATCCGGCTCAGGCCGTCGGCCCGTTGCCGAACACGTACCCGACGCCGAGTCCGAACACGAAGTCGAGGACCGACACCAGGATCATCATCACGACGACGAAGACCAGGACGACGCCCGTGTAGCTGAAGAGCTCCTTGCGGGTCGGCGTGACCACCTTGCGGAGCTCGCCGAGGACCTGACGGATGAAGAGCACGATGGCAGCGAACGGACCGCGGCGCTCAGCCCGGTCCTGCTTCGCCTTGGCGACGACGTCATCCGCCGTCGTCTCCATGTCTTTGCTCGCCAACTTCTACCCTTCCAGATGTGCAGGGCGGACAGGACTCGAACCTGCAACCTGCGGTTTTGGAGACCGCTGCTCTACCAATTGAGCCACCGCCCTTCGGACACGGTTCGTCACCGATCCGTGTTCCGGTGGTCGAGTGTACGGGAGTCCGTCACACGGTGTCCACTTGACGGATGCTGCGGCGTGCCGCGCCGGTAGGCTGGGCCCCGTGAGCACCGAAGCCCCAGGCCCCGAGTCCACCGCCCACCCCGCTGCCGCGACCACCGATCGGCCGCGCATCGCGTCCCGCATCGCCGCGATCGCCGAGTCCGCGACGCTCAAGGTCGATGCGAAGGCCAAGGCGCTCAAGGCCGCCGGCCGCCCGGTCATCTCGTTCGCCGCCGGCGAGCCGGACTTCGCCACGCCCCAGCACGTCGTCGACGCTGCGGTGCAGGCCGCGCAGGACCCGAAGAACCACCGGTACACGCCCGCGACCGGCCTGCCCGAGCTCAAGCAGGCGATCGCCGACAAGACCGCCCGCGAGTCCGGTGTCACCGTCGAGCCCGCGCAGGTGATCGTCACGAACGGCGGCAAGCAGGCCGTCTACCAGGCGTTCCAGACGATCGTCGACGACGGGGACGAGGTCCTCCTCCCCGCCCCGTACTGGACCACCTACCCCGAGGCCATCCGACTCGCCGGCGGTGTCCCCGTCGACGTCTTCGCGGGCAGCGACCAGGACTACCTCGTCACGGTCGAGCAGCTCGAGGCGGCCCGCACCCCGAAGACCAAGGCCCTGCTGTTCTGCTCACCGTCGAACCCGACCGGCTCGGTGTACTCCGCCGAGCAGACGAAGGCCATCGGCGAGTGGGCGCTCGAGCACGGCATCTGGGTGATCAGCGACGAGATCTACCAGGACCTCGTGTACGACGGCGTCCGGTTCACCGGCATCCTCGACGCGGTCCCGGCCCTCGCGGACACGACGATCCTCGTCAACGGCGTCGCCAAGACCTACGCCATGACCGGGTGGCGGGTCGGGTGGTTCATCGGCCCGACGGACGCGGTCAAGGCGGCCTCGAACCTGCAGTCGCACCTGTCGAGCAACGTGTCGAACGTGTCGCAGCGGGCGGCGATCGCCGCGCTGACCGGCCCGCAGGAGCCCGTCACGGCGATGCGCGAGGCCTTCGATCGCCGTCGCCAGGCGATCGTCGCGGGTCTGAACGCGATCCCGGGCTTCGTCACGCCGACCCCGCAGGGCGCCTTCTACGTCTACCCCGACGTCACGGCGCTCCTCGGCCGCGAGTGGGCGGGCTCGACGCCGACCACCACGCTCGAACTCGCCGACCTCATCCTCGAGCACGCCGAGGTCGCGGTCGTCCCCGGCGAGGCGTTCGGCCCTTCCGGCTACCTCCGACTGTCGTACGCACTCGGTGACGACGACATCGCCGAGGGCGTGGCCCGCCTGGCGAAGCTCTTCAGCTGAGCGCAGTGTGCGAGGTTCCGGCCTCGGTGTGAGGCCCGCGGCCTCTCACCATGCGTGGAACCTCGCACACTGTCACCCAGGAGGCGCGGCTCGGCTCAGGCGAGCAGGTCGCCCACCACGACGGGTTCCGGCACGAGCGAGACCCCGAAGCGGTTCAGGACGGTCACCTGGACGAACCGGGCGAGCTCGGCCACCTGCGCGGCGGTCGCTCCCCCGCGGTTCGTCAGCGCGAGCGTGTGCTTCGACGAGATCGCGGCGCGGGATCCGGGGACCGCGTACCCGCGGTGCACCCCGGCGTGTTCGATGAGCCAGGCAGCGCTCAGCTTGACGTCGTCGCCGGCCGGCCATCGCGGAGCGTCGGCCGGCAGCGTCTCGGCGAAGGCGGCGGAGACGATCGGGTTCGTGAAGAAGGACCCGGCGCTCCACGTGTCGGGGTCGTCCGCGTCGAGGACCATGCCCTTCGACCCCCGGAGTCGCAGGACCTCGGAGCGGACGGTCGCGGACGGCACCGCCGTACCGAGCTCGACGCCGAGCGACCCGGCGAGCTGCGCGTAGCGGACCGGGACCCCGGCGTCCGGAGCGGTGCCGAGCCGGAACTCGACGGTCAGCACGGCGCCGCGCCGCCCGTGCTTGAGGGTCGAGGTGCGGTAGCCGAGCGCCAGCTCGGCCGCGGGCACCCACGCGCGCTCCCCCGTCGACGCGTCGAGGAACTCGATCCGGGTGAGCACGTCGGACAGCTCGACCCCGTAGGCGCCGATGTTCTGCACGGGGGCGGCGCCGACGGTGCCCGGGATGCCGCTCAGCGCCTCCAGGCCCGTCCAACCGTTCTCGACGGTCGTGGCGACGAACGCGTCCCACGGCTCACCGGCCGCAGCGCGGACGGTGACGCCGTCGTCGTCCGCCCGGTGCTCGATGCCCGTGGTGCGCACGAGGACGACGGTGCCGTCGAAGCCGTCGTCCGCGACGAGCAGGTTGCTGCCGCCACCGAGGACCAGCCACTCGTCGTCGTCCCACGCCTCGGTGACGTGCGCGACGAGCTCGTCGGTCGTCGTCGCGGTGAGCAGCCGCGCCGCGGGACCCCCGACGCGCAGCGTCGTGAGGTCGGCGAGCACCGGCTCCGACACGGTCAGCGGAACGCCACCGTGACCTGCGCCTTGCCGAGCACGGTCTGCCCGGCGGCGGTCACGGTGAGGTCGATGCGCTGCGGACGGCCGTCGTCGTCGACGGTGCCGACCTTCGCGACGATGCCGACGGTGGCGCCCTGCTCGGGGTCGACGACGACGGGGCGGGTGAACCGGACGCCGTAGCGGACCACCCAGCCCTGGTCGCCGAGCCACTCGGCGACCGGCTGGACGGCGAGCCCCATCGTGAGCATGCCGTGCGCGAGGACACCGGGCAGCCCGACGGAAACGGCGACGTCGTCGCGGTAGTGGATCGGGTTGAAGTCACCGGACGCACCGGCGTAGCGGACGAGCGAGTCGCGCGTGATGTGGACCTCGCGCTCGGCGACGACGGTGCCGACCTCGAGCGCGGTCAGGGGTGCGGCGGTCATGCGTCGTCTCCTCGGACCACGAGGGTCGAGGTCGCCGTGACGACGTGCTCCCCCGCGGCGTCGTTCATCGTGCTCTCGGCGGTGACCATGGCGTTGCCGCCGAGGGTCTTGACGCTCGTCACGGTCAGGGTGGCGGTGAGCTCGTCGCCCGCGACGATCGGTCGCTCGTAGGCGAACGCCTGCTCGCCGTGCACCACACGGGAGAAGTCGATCCCGGCATCGGGCTCCGCGAGGAGCTGGGCGAGGGTGGCCTCCTGCAGGACGACCGCGAAGGTCGGCGGAGCGACCACGTCGTCGTAGCCGGCAGCGCGCGCGGCTTCGGGCTCGTGGTGGATCGGGTTCGTCGCGAACACGGCGCGGGAGAACTCGCGCACCTTCTCACGACCGACCAGGTAGGGCGCAGCCGGCGGGAACGTCCTGCCGACGAGCTCGGGGTTCACAGACACGTCCGGCAGTCTAGCGACGCCCGCTCGGGGGCCTGTGTTCATGAGTATGCATCGGCTATGCTGGCCCGATGCGGTTCGGGGGAGCCGACACCGGTCTCCGGGGATGGGGAGGAACGATGGAGCACACGACCGAGTTCGCCGTGCACACGGGCGACCGCTGCACGGCCATGGAAGCAGCCGGCGCCGCGCTGCAGCAGGCAGGACACCACGTCGAGTCCACCGGCGGCACGCTCACGGCGACCACGGGCAACCGGGTGCTCACGATCCTGCTCGGGGCACTCGTGCACCCGTCGCGGGAGTTCCGGCGGTACGAGCTCTCGACGACCGTCACGGGGACGTCGACCACGATCACGCTGCGGCACTCCGGGCACGGCACCGCGGTGTCAGGCGGGGAGATCGGTGCGAAGCGGCGACACGATGCCTGGTACAGCACCGCGGCGGTGATCGAGCGGGCGCTCCGTCAGGCGGGCGTGCTCAGCGCCCGGTAGCGCCTGCGCGGCGATCGCCACCGACGCTCGAGCGGGACCTCGATCCAGCGGTGGGCGAACCAGGCGCTCACCAGTGTCACGACCAGTGACACCACACCGACGGCCCACCAGTCGAGGTCGACCGTCCGCTCGTTCACCGCCCAGGCCACGCGGATGGCGAGCAGATGCACGAGGTAGAACGCGAACGAGCAGTCACCGGCGCGGACCAGCACCGGGTGGGCGAACACCGTCGGACGCCCACTGCGATCCCCCTCCGCCGCGGCCGCGATCAGCACGACGAACGGGACGATCGTGGCACCGACCGTGTGCAAGGTGATCGGGAGCCAGTTCGCCACGAACATGCACGAGGCCGCGACGACGAGCGGGACCCACAGCGGGATCAGCGCCCGGACGCCGGAACGCAGGAGCAGGGCGAGCACCACGCCCGCGATGAACTCCGGGACACGGGTGATCGGGAAGATGTACGCGAACCAGTAGGCGAGGCCGTCGTACGACTGCGGCGCGAACCACACCGGGAGCGCGGCGGCGAGCCCGACGGCGACCACGAGCACGACCCAGAGCCCGACCCGGCCGAGCCGTCGGAGGGCGACGAGGATGAACGGGAAGCCGACGTAGAACACCGCTTCCACCGAGAGCGACCAGCCGACGGAGTTGCCCGCGAAGTGCACACCGGCGTCCGGGAACCAGGCCTGCGCCAGCACCACCGACGGCAGGAGCTGGACGACGGTGTTGATCCCCAGGACGAGTGCGAGGGCACCCCCGATCACGAAGGCGATCCAGTAGAGCGGCAGGATGCGTGCTGCCCGTCGACGCAGGAACGCCGCCGCGGTGTCCCCGGGCCGAGCCGACCACGCGAGCACGAAGCCGGACAGCACGAAGAAGAAGGACAGGCTCGTCATGGCGGAGGTCGTCAATCGCGCCGCCCAGTCCGGCGACGGGACGAACGCCACGAGGTGGTGCGCGAACACCACGAAGGCTGCCGGGACACGGAGCCCGGACAACGACGGAAGACGGACGGGATCCCCACCAACGTGTGACATGTCAGCAGACTAGGGGTGTTGTGCGGCCATCCCCGAACATTCTGTATTCGTGTGGAAGACGTCGCCCAGCCGACGCCCTGTACCGCGGCGCCACGAGCGATGCGCGCCCCCGTGCGGTCGTCGCGCCCCGAAGAGCCGGGGCGCGATGACCGTACCGGGGCGCGATCCAGACCGCAGGGCGCGCCAACGCCAACGCCCGCACCAGCGCCCGCGCACCGCGCGCCCAAGAACGCGCACCGCCCCCGGGAACGACGAAAGCCCGGCGAACGGATCGCCGGGCTTGCGGTAGCGAGGGCGGGACTTGAACCCGCGACCCCACGATTATGAGTCGTGTGCTCTAACCAACTGAGCTACCCCGCCAAGGATCCGGCGCGACTGCCGCACCGGGTCGGAGCCCCGAGTCAGGATTGAACTGACGACCCCTTCCTTACCATGGAAGTGCTCTACCACTGAGCTATCGGGGCAATGTGCCGCTCGGCGGCACCACACGAGGATAGCAGACCCGCGACGGTGGTCAGGAACCGGGCGCGACGCCCGGGCGTGCCGCGAGGAACCGCTAGTTCGCGTTGGCCTCGAGCCACGCCAGCGGGTCCACGGGGACGCCGTCGACGTGCACCTCGAGGTGCAGGTGCGGACCGGTCGAGTTGCCGGTGCTGCCGACCAGTCCGAGCTCATCGCCGACCTCGACCTGCTGGCCCTTGACGACCTTGAAGGAGTTGTCCTCCATGTGGCCGTAGACACTGACGAACTGCTTGCCGTCGACGTCGTGCTCGACCCAGACGTCGTTGCCGAAGCCGCCGTCGTTCGCCTGCACCTTGAGCACGGTGCCGGCCGCGATGACCCGGATCGGCGTGCCCTCGCCCGGGGCGAAGTCGACGCCCATGTGGTTCGTCGAGCAGAAGGAGCAGCCCTCGACCTGACGCCCGCCGAACCCGGAGGTGATCGGCACTCCGGTCAGGAACGGCCACTGGATCGTGCCGTTCGGGTCGTTCGTGAAGCTGGAGGAGTCGACGTTCTTGTACTGCGTCGCCGAGGACACCGAGTACTGGTCGCGGTTCGTCTCCGCGTCGGCCGCACCGGCGCCGACACTGAGGGACTGGGTGTCACCCGAGGCCGTCGCCCGCGCCGAGGTCGATCCCGGCTCGGGGGTGTACAGCGCCTGAGCGGGCAGCGAGGTCGAGACCACCAGCCCCGCGACGAACAGCAGCGCGCCGACTGCGGTCACCCGCGAGGCTGCACGACGGAACGACGCCCCCTGCGGCTTCCGCGCGGCACGCGAGGTGCCACCGACGGCGACGGCTGGCGAGGCTGCGGCGGAGGCCGTCCGCGCGATGTGGCGCGTGGCCCGGTCGGCGTGGACGGTGACGGGGCGGCCGGTCCGACGGGACGAGGGCACCTGCCCCAGGACGCGACGAGCGGTGGGCGCGGACGTCGGGCCCACCGTGGCAGCGGCCACCACGGGCGACGAGGGGGCCGGCGGCGTCACGGGTGACGCGGTCGCCGCAGGCATCGCCGGCGAGACCGGAGCGAGGTCGATGGGTGACACCGGCGCGGCCGGGGTCACGGGTGCCCCCGGGGTCACCAGTTCGTCGAAGGTCACGTCACCGACGGAGGCCCGGGAGGCGCGGCTCGCCTCCGCCACGACCGTCGCCTGCTCGACGCGGTCCGCTGCTCCTCCGGCGGTCGCCATCGCCGCCCGTTCCGCCTCGATGCGGGCCCGTCGGGTCAGGTGGACGACCGGTGCGGGAGCGTCCGCGGAGCCGTCGGTGTGCACGGGCGTGAGGGGAGAGTGGGGCATGTGTTCGGCGCGGATCCTGATCGGGGCGAGACGCGCTCGTTGGTAACGAGCAGATAACGGGACCCGAGAACGGTAGCAAATGCCCTACCGTGTCGCCAGTCCTGGTCATGACCGCACGGCTCCCCCAGAGCGAGGGGTCAGCGGGTCACGCCCCGAGCACGGAGTCCTCGAGGCGCTGCAGGAGTCCTGCGAGCTCGTCCGCCACGGCGGGTGCGGCGAAGAGGAACGACCGCGTGCCGCCCGCCTCCCAGATCCGGGTCACGGCGCCGGCCTCACGGGCGACGATCGACCCGGCGGCCATGTCCCACGGGTTGATCCCGCGCTCGTAGTAGGCGTCCACCGTGCCGACTCCGACCGCGCAGCAGTCCAACGACGCCGCTCCCCCGCGGCGGATGTCCCGCACCTCACCGACGAGCCCGGCGAGCACCGCGACCTGCTGCTGGCGACGCTCGGCGGTGTACCCGAACCCGGTGGCGACGAGCGTCTCGGCGAGCGAGGTCGGCGATCCGACGTGCAGCGGTGCACCGTCGCGCGTGGCACCCTCGCCGGCGCCGGCACGGAACACGACGCCGGTCGCGGGCGCGACGACCACACCGGCGATCGGCTCCCACGAGGTCGGGTCGGCCGGGCCGCGCACGACACCGATGCTCACGCCGTACTCGGCGCTGCCGTACAGGTAGTTGACCGTGCCGTCGATCGGGTCCACCACCCACGTGATGCCGGTCGTCCCCGATCCGGTGCCGGACTCCTCGCCGAAGAACGCGTCGTCCGGTCGGGCCTCGGCGATCCGGGCCCGGATGAGTGACTCGACCTCGCGGTCGGCGGCGGTGACGACGTCGACGATGCTCGACTTCCGGTCGGCGACCTCGACCCCCTCGACGCGTCGGCGGGCGGCGAGCTCCGCCGCTTCACGGGCGATGGACTCGGCGAGGTCGGCGAACTGGACGGCGGTGAGGTCGGAGGGCATGCGTCCATCCTCGCGGAAACGGAACGGCCCCGTCCGATGAGGACGGGGCCGTTCCGATGGTGGCAAGTGAGGGATTCGAACCCCCGAAGGCTACGCCGGCTGATTTACAGTCAGATCCCTTTGGCCGCTTGGGTAACTTGCCATGTGCGCACCCGGCCCGTGTAGTCACCAACCGAAGGCGCGCATGAAAGCATAGCCGATCCGAGACGGTGCTCGTGACCACCGCGGGCCGATCCGTGGGAGCCGAACCGCGCCTCCCGAGCGCCGATAGGCTGTCCCGCATGGCAGACAGTTCCTTCGACGTGGTCAGCAAGGTCGACAAGATGGAGGCGGAGAACGCCCTCAACCAGGCCGCCAAGGAGATCGAGCAGCGGTACGACTTCAAGGGTGCGGACGCGTCGATCGCGTTCAGCGGCGAGGACGTCCTCATCAAGGCGAACTCGGAAGAGCGTGCGAAGGCCGTCCTCGACGTCCTGCAGAGCAAGGCGATCAAGCGGAACATCAGCCTCAAGAGCCTCGACGCCGGCGACCCCTACCCGTCGGGCAAGGAGTACCGCATCGAGGTGAAGTTCAAGAACGGCATCGAACAGGACGTCGCGAAGAAGATCGGCGCGTTCCTGCGGGCCAACGCGCCGAAGAGCGTGAAGAACCAGATCCAGGGTGACGAGCTCCGCGTCTCCTCGAAGAGCCGCGACGACCTGCAGAACACGATCCAGCTCCTCAAGGGTGAAGAGTTCGACGTGCCGCTGCAGTTCATCAACTTCCGCTGACGCGCCGACCGCCGCTGTGGAGCACTGGCTCAACGTCGCGATCACGGTCTTCCTGGTCCTGCTGGACCTGGCGATCCGCGTCTTCTCGATCATCTACGTCCCGATCAACCGGAAGCCGCAGACCGCGACCGCCTGGCTGCTGGCGATCTTCCTCATCCCCTACATCGGGTTCATCGTCTTCCTCGTCATCGGGTCGACGAAGCTCCCGCACGCCCGGCGTGAGAAGCAGACCGAGATCAACGCGTACATCCTCGAGCAGACCGAGGGGATCGAGCGCGTCCGTCGCGACCACCCGTGGCCGGCCTGGCTCGACAGCATCACCCGCTTGAACCGCGAACTCGGCGCCATGCCCCTGGTGGGCGGCAACTCGGCCGAGCTCTACCCCGACTACGACGAGTCCATCGCCGAGATGACCCGTGCGATCGACGGTTCCCGGCGGTTCGTGCACGTCGAGTTCTACATCGCGACGCTCGACGACACCACGCGCCCCTTCTTCGAGGCGCTCGCCCGCGCCCAGGCCCGTGGTGTCACCGTCCGGTTCCTGCTCGACCACTGGGCGAGCCGCGGCTACCCGGGCTACAAGGACACCCTCGCCTTCATGGACCGCGCGGGGATCGAGTGGCACCTCATGCTCCCGCTGCTGCCGCTGCAGGGGAAGTTCCAGCGGCCGGACCTCCGGAACCACCGGAAGATCCTGGTCATCGACGGGTCGATCGCGTTCACCGGGTCGCAGAACCTCATCGACAAGTCCTACGACCTCAAGTCGCACATCGACAAGGGCATGCAGTACAAGGACCTCTTCGCTCGGTTCGAGGGGCCGGTCGTCGCGGGCCTCAACGCCCTCTTCGTGACCGACTGGTACAGCGAGACCGACGAGCTGCTGCTCCGCGAGAGCGACCCCGTCCAGCGCGCCGACCGCGGCGACGCCCTCGACTGCCAAGTCGTGCCCTCCGGTCCCGGGTTCGACGGCGAGAACAACCTGCGCCTCTTCAACGCGCTGCTCTACTCGGCGCAGCAGAAGGTGTCAATCACCTCGCCGTACTTCGTCCCCGACGACTCCATGCTCTACGCCATCACCACGACGGCGCAGCGCGGGGTCGAGGTCGAGCTGTTCGTCGGCGAGATGGGCGACCACGCCATGACGTGGCACGCCCAGCGGTCCTACTACGAGGGACTGCTCCGGGCCGGCGTGAAGATCTGGCTGTACCGGGCGCCGACGATCCTGCACGCGAAGCACTTCACGATCGACGACGACGTCTCGGTGATCGGGTCGAGCAACATGGACATGCGGTCCTTCAGCCTCAACCTCGAGGTCTCGGTGATGGTCCGGGGCAGCCGCTTCGTGGACGCCCTGCGCGAGGTGCAGCAGGCGTACAAGGAGCACAGCTTCGAGCTGACGCTCGACTCGTGGGTGGAACGGCCGCGTCGGTCGCAGGTGCTCGACAACGTCGCGCGGCTCACCGCGGCGCTGCAGTAGCGGTCCGCCGGGAGGCGCGGGTCGCGCCCGGCGGGCGGGTGCGGGCGCGGGTGCGTGCGCGGGCGCAGTGTGCGAGGTTTCGTCTTGCGTGGGAGGGCGCGCGCCTCCCACATTCCACGGAACCTCGCACGGTACAGAGCGCGGCGGTCAGAGCGGGTCCGGCACCAGGCGGGTGAGCCGGGCGGTCACGCGTTCGAGCGGACCTCGCCCGAGGAACCGCCTCCACAGCATCGCGAACACGATCGAGCCGAGCGCGAACCAGCCCCACGCCGCCGTCGAGTCCGGGTACTCCGGCAGCACCGCCAGCACGACGAGGTGCCCCGCGTACACCGTGAGCGGCATCGACCCCACCGCCGCGAGCGGGTACCCGAGACGACGCACGACCTCGCCCCGCCCGTCGAACACCAGCGTGCAGAGCGCGATGACGGCGACGGCCACCCCCGCCGTCCCGACGACGTCGACGATCGACGAAGAGTGGTCGCGCGGGGACAGGAACAGCTGCGCCGTGGCCTGCGCGGCGGTACTCCCCTCGCCCGCGTACGGCACGCCGGGGAACGCGAACGCGGCATCAGCCGGTACCGGCGCGACCACGTTGCCGACGAGGTAGGCGGAGAAGGCGACCACTGCGCCGGACGCGAGGAGGACCACCTGGGTGCGCCGCGCCTCCAGTCCCGCCCTGGCGAGGGCGAGACCGACCAGGACGTACGCCAGGAAGGTGACGACGGGGTAGACGAGGCCGAGCTGGACCTCCCACATGCCCGCGCCCGCGTACAGCGGGGCGACACCGAGGGCGACCACGGGCGACAGTACGGCGCACAGCGCAGCGAGCAGCAGCAACCAGCGCGCCCGGACGCGGAGCACCGGGATCGCCAGGAGGAACAGCACGCCGTACGTCGGCAGGATCACGTAGACCGGGGTCTGCAGCGCCATGAGCAGCAGACCGATCGCGACGACGACGAGTGCCCGGATCGCGAGCCGGGCCCGGACCCGACCGATCTGCGGCGGCCCGGGCGGCGCCGACCGACCGCTCGTCAGTCCGATCGAGACGCCGGCGAGCACCGCGAACAGCGACGACGACCGGCCGTGCGCGACGGCCGCCCACGTGCTGGGGTCGGTCCAGTCGACCTGGTCGGCGATGCCGCCCACGTGGGTCGCCATCATGCCGAACAGCGCCAGGGCACGGGCGACGTCGACGCCCTCGAGACGGCCGCCGGAGACGGACACGCCCCGCAGCGCGGTGGGCGGTGCGGGGCGTGCGGTCGTCATGGCGTTCGCGGCGTGCCGGTCAGCTCGTCGCCGAGCCCGTGCGGGCGTCGATGCGTCCGAGGGACACGTCGACCATGTCCTCGCGCGGGACGACCTTGATGCGTTCACGGCCCTCGGCCTCGCCCAGGGCGAGCTCGTGGGCGTCGAGGTTGTGCCAACCGTCGAGGTCCGTGTACTCGACGCCCCGCTCGGCGAGCAGGGCCGGGATGGCCCCCTCGGAGGGGTCGGCCGGCGTCCACCAGCTCGCCTGGTCGTTGACGATGTGCTGCACGGTCTCCATCGCGTCGGACTTGGTGTGTCCGATCAGCCCGACGGGGCCGCGCTTGATCCAGCCGGTCGCGTAGACGCCCGGGATCTGCTGGTTGTCGTCGTCGAGGACCTGGCCCTCGTGGTTCGGGATGACGCCGTGGCGTTCGTCGAACGGGACACCGGGCAGCGGCGAGCCGAAGTACCCGACCGCGCGGTACGCGGCCTGGATCGGGATCTCGCGGATCTCCCCGGTGCCCTCGACCCCGCCCTGGCCGTTCGGACGGGTGCGCTCGTACCGGATCGCGGTCAGCTTGCCGTCCTCGCCGACGAACTCGAGCGGTTTCGCGTAGAAGTGCAGGTGCAGGCGGCGGCTCGCCTTGCCGGTCTCACGAGTGCGCCACTGCTCGAGGACGCGGTTCATCACCATGACCTGCTTGTTCGTGGCGATCGCGGTCTTCGAGGCCTCGTCGTGGTCGAAGTCCTCGTCGTAGACGATCATGTCGACGTCGCGGAGCTCGCCGAGTTCGCGGAGCTCGAGCGGGGTGAACTTCACCTGCGCCGGGCCGCGACGGCCGAACACGTGCACGTCGGTGACGGGCGACGCCTTGAGCCCCTCGTACACGTTCGCGGGGATCTCGGTCGGCAGCAGGTCGTCGGCGTGCTTCGCGAGGATGCGCGAGACGTCGAGCGCGACGTTGCCGTTGCCGATCACCGCGACGCTCGAGGCAGTGAGCGGCCAGGTGCGCGGGACGTCGGGGTGGCCATCGAACCAGCTGACGAACTCGGCGGCGCCGAACGACCCCTCGAGGTCGACGCCTGGGACGTCGAGGTCTGCGTCCTTGATCGCACCCGTCGAGAACACGACCGCGTGGTAGTGCTGCTTGAGGTCGTCGAGCGTGATGTCCTCACCGAAGCGGACGTTGCCGAACAGCCGCACGACACCACGGTCGAGCACGTCGCGCAGCGCGTTGATGATGCCCTTGATGCGCGGGTGGTCCGGAGCGACGCCGTACCGGACCAGGCCGTAGGGTGCAGGCAGTTGCTCGAACAGGTCGATCGACACGTCGTGGCCGTGCGCCTCGCGCAGCAGGATGTCGGCGGCGTAGATGCCGGCAGGGCCTGCGCCGACGATGGCGACTCGGAGGGTGGGCACTGATCGTCTCCAGTTCGTTCGGTTGGGGTTCCGGCGGACGCTTCGTTCGGGTGGGGTACTCCGTCGATGGCCGCGGAGGTCCGGCGCTAGCGGCTGCGTTCGACGACGGACTCGGCGAAGCGGACGAGCGCCCGCTTCACGGTGCCGTCCGGCAGTGGTGCGAGGGCATCGACGGCGTCCGTCGCCCAGCGGACCGCGACGGCACGGGTGGCGGCGGTCGCCTCGTGCTCGCGCAGGGCGGCCACGGCGGACTGGTACGGCGCCGAGTCGACGACGTCGTCCGGTGCGGCGTTCACGTCGCGCTCGATGCGGCCGAGCAGGTCCACCGCGTCGGGGGCACCGGTCGCGGCGAGACGCTTGAGCTGCAGCAGTGGCAGGGTGTCGACGCCGGCACGGAGGTCGTTGCCGGCGATCTTGCCGGTCTTGGCCTTCGCGGGGGCGAGGTCGATCACGTCGTCCACGAGCTGGAACGCCACGCCGACCTTCTCGCCGAAGGTCCCGACGGCGTCGAGGTACGTGCGGTCCGCGCCGGAGAACATCACGCCGGCGCGGGCGGCCGTCGCGATGAGCGACCCGGTCTTGTCGCTGAGCACCTGGATGTAGTGCTCGACCGGGTCGTCGTCCGGCTGCGGACCGGTCGTCTCGTGGAGCTGGCCCATGCAGAGCCGCTGGAAGGTCTCCGCCTGCATCCGGATGCCCTCGGTCCCGAGGTCGGCGGTGATGAGGCTGGCGCGCGCGAACAGCAGGTCGCCCGTGAGGATCGCGACGTTGTTGCCGTAGGTCACGTGTGCCGCGGGGACACCGCGTCGGACGGGCGCCTCGTCCATCACGTCGTCGTGGTAGAGCGACGCGAGGTGGGTCGTCTCGATGCTCACGGCGGCCTTGACGACCGCGTCGGTGACCCCGTCGCCGAGCTGCGCGATGAGGAGCGTCAGCGTCGGCCGGATCCGCTTGCCCCCGGCCGACAGCAGGTACCGGCTCGTGGTGTCGGCGAGTGTGTCGGTCGAGCGCATGGCTTCCTCGAGCCCCTGCTCGACGAGCTCGAGGCCGTCGTCGACCGCGGCGATGAACCGGCGTTCCGCGGGCGAGGCGAACAGTCGCTCGCCGATGCCCAGCGATGCGCGGAGACTCGGTGCGCGACGTGCGACCGGGACGCTCGGATTCAAGTGCTGCTCCGTGTTCGGGGGTGGAGGGACCGGTCAGGCGTCGGTGGGGTCGACGCTCGGCTGCTCACCGGTGTGCTGGTGCTCGCGGCGTGCCTTGGCACGTCGGGCGACGGACTCGCGGACCTCGCCCGCGACGGGCTTGCGACCGCGGTGGAGTGCGACGATACCCGCCGTGAGGTTCCGGTAGGCGACGACCGAGAACCCGACGCCCCGCAGCCACTGGCTGAGGACCTGCTGGTCGGGCCACGCCTCGATCGACTCGGCGAGGTAGCGGTACGCCGCCGGGTTGCTGCTGGACAGTCGTGCCACGCCCGGGAGCACGCGCTTGAGGTACGCGCCGTACCCGAACCGGAGCAGGGCGAGCGGCGGCGTGGAGAACTCGCAGATGACGACGCGGCCGCCGGGCTTCAGCACCCGGAGCATCTCGCCGAGGGCCTGCATCGGGTCGTTCACGTTGCGCAGCCCGAACGAGATCGAGACCGCGTCGAAGGTGTCGTCGTCGAAGGGCAGCTGCTCGGCGTCGCCCTCGACGAAGGTGATCTCGGGATGCCGTTCACGGCCGACCGCGATCATGCCCGCCGAGAGGTCGAGCGCGGTGACCTCGGCACCCTTCTTCGCGAAGGCGGCGGCACTCGTGCCCGTCCCCGCGGCGATGTCCAGCACCTTCTCGCCGGGCTGGGGGTCGACCGCGCGGACCGTCGCGACACGCCACAGTGGGGCGTTGCCCGCCGAGAGGATGTCGTTCGTGAGGTCGTACTTCGCGGCGACGTCGTCGAACATGGCCGCCACCTCGTCCGGCCGCTTGTTCAGGTCCGCTCTGCTCACCCACAACATCCTAGAGGTCGTGCCCGGACGTTCCCCGCGCGGCGCGTACGATCTGTCGGGTGACCCGAACCACCACGGCGGCCCCTCCGCTGACGGTCTCGACCCGGATCCTCGACGACCCGGGCGCCGTCCTCCGCCACACCCTCCGGGACAGCCCGCTCGCGTTCGTCCGGAACGGCGACGGGATCGTCGGCATCGGCGAGGCCGTGCGGTTGACCTTCAGCGGCCCGGAGCGGATGCGCGAGGCCTCGGCGGCCTGGCGCTCGCTGGTCCGGGACGCCGTGGTCGACGACCCGGTGCAGCTGCGCGGCACCGGACTGGTCGCGTTCGGTTCCTTCGCGTTCGCCGACGACTCGACCGAGACGAGCGTGCTGATCGTGCCGCGCGTCGTGATCGGCCGACGACGTGGCAAGGCGTGGCTCACCGCCGTCGACACCACGATCGGCCCCGAACCACTCGCCTTCACCCGCACGTCCGTCCCGGTGCCGCACGTCGGCGGGCACGTGTCCGTCGCGCTGCGTCCCGGTGCCATCGACGAGGACGCGTACGCCGCGGCGGTCGCCGACGCCGTCCGTCGGATCACCGCCGGCGAGGCCGAGAAGGTGGTGCTGGCACGGGACCTCGTCGGGACCCTCCCCGAGGGGGCAGATCAGCGGGCCGTCCTGCTCGACCTCGCCGAGGCGTACCCGCAGTGCGTCACGTTCGCGGTCGACGGGATCGTCGGCGCGACGCCGGAGACGCTCGCCCGGACCGACGGCACCCGTCTCTCGGCGCGCGTGCTCGCGGGCAGCGCTGCGCGCGGGACCGATCCGGTGTCCGACCGCGCCGCCGCCGAGGCCCTCGCCGCGAGCGCCAAGGACGTGGAGGAGCACGGCTTCGCCATCAAGAGCCTGTTGGCTGCGCTCGCCCCGATCGCGTCCGACCTCCGCGCCGACCCGGAACCGTTCCGGTTGCAGTTGCCGAACCTGTGGCACCTCGCGACCGACGTCCAGGCGACGTTGCCCGTCGGGACGACCTCGCTCGACGTCGCCGACGCCCTGCACCCGACCGCCGCGGTCGCGGGGACCCCGACCGACGTGGCCGTCCGGCTCGTCTCCGAGCTCGAGGGCGTCGACCGCGGGCGCTACGCCGGACCCGTCGGGTGGCTCGGGGCGAACGGCGACGGCGAGTGGATGCTCGCGCTCCGGAGTGCCCGGATCACCGCGGACGGCACCGTCCGGGCGTGGGCCGGCGCGGGCATCGTGGCCGGTTCCGACCCGACGCGCGAGGTCGCCGAGACCGCCTTGAAGTTCCGCCCGATCACCGACGCGCTCGCCTGAGCGTCGCCAGCGCGGAAGCGCTGCCGCGGCGGCCCGGGCGGGTCGTGGCCGACTCCCGCCACCCGCGGCCGAGCCCGCGCCCGGTCACGGCC
>NZ_JAUZED010000048.1 GCF_030705415.1 Curtobacterium sp. A7_M15
GCGGCCCCCGCGCCTCCCGTCCGTCGTCGGCGCGCCTACTGCTTGTAGGCGAGCGTGATCGTGTCGCCGCGGTGCACCGTGGTGCCCGCCGCGGGATCGGTGGACTCGACGGGGAGCGAGGCCTTCCAGTCGTAGAAGCCGCACAGGATGTTCGTGCAGTCCGGCACCGACACCTTCAGCCCGAGCGCGTCGAGCGTCGAGACGGCGTCGTTGATCGTCTTCCCGTGGACGTCGGGCAGCGTGATCGGCGCCGGACCCTTGGAGACGACGACGTCGATCGCGGAGCCCCGAACCACGGGGTCGTCCTGTGCCGTCGCCGAGATGATCTGCCCCTCGGGCACCTCGTCGCTGAACTGGCCGTCCTGTGAACCGACCACGAGTCCGACGGTGTCGAGCGTCGCCGTGGCGTCGGCGACCGACTTGCCGACGACGTCCGGGACGGCACCGAGCGAGACGGTGAGGGTCACCGGGCCGCGTTCGCCGTACGACTCGACCTTCGAGAGGTCGATCGTCGCGCCGTCGGTCCCGAGCCCGGTCGCGGCGATGACGGTGTCCTTCGGCGCGTCGGCGGAGAACTGGTACTGGTCGTCCTGCAGCTCGAAGTCGTCGTCGAGCGCCGCGGTCACGGTGGAGAGGGGCTGCCCGACGATCGCGGGCAGGGCGATCATCTTCGGGCCGTTCGAGACGACGATCTGCACCGAGGTGCCCTTGCGGACCTCGCGCTCGGCCGCGGGCTTGGTCGTGGAGACCTGCCCCTTCGCCACGACGGCGTCGAACCGGGTCGCGGTCGCGGGCGCCGTGTGGAGGCCCTGGGCCTCGAGGAGCTGGCGTGCCTGTGAGACGGACTTGCCCGTGACCTCGGGGATTCGGACGTTGCCCCACGGCCCGGGACCGAACGCCCACCCGATGGACCCGGCGATGGCCAGGAGCACGAGGAAGACGACGAGGACGATCCAGCCGCGCTTCCGGCGCTTGGCGGACTTGTCGGCGAGTCGCTGTCCGGCGGGGGAGAGCGCCCCCGGTTGTGACCCGGTCCGACGGGGACCGGGAGCGTTCCGGCCACCGCGGCCGCCGGTCTGCTGGACCGACGGGCGCTGGGGCGGCTCGAGGATGGTGGTGGCGTCGCCCGAGTCCGCCGAGGTCGGCGTGGCGGAGCGGGCCGGGATGATCGCGGTCGCGTTCTCGGGGCGCAGCACGGCGGTGCGGTACTGCCCGGTCGCGCGCTGCTGGTCGCCCGACATGTGGTCGAGCATCTCGCGGGCGTCGCGCGGACGGTCGTCCGGGTTGCGTGCGGTGGACCAGGCGACGAGGTCGTCGAGGGCCGGTGGGACACCGGCGACGGCGGCGCTCGGTGCGGGGACCGAGTCGTTCGCGTGCTGGTAGGCGATCTGCATCGGCTGCTCGCCCTTGTACGGCTGCTCGCCGGTGAGCATCTCGTAGAGCATGATGCCGAGCGCGTAGATGTCGCTGCGGGAGTCGGCGGCGCCGCGGGTGACGAGCTCGGGCGAGAGGTACGCGATCGTCCCGAGCAGCGCCGCTCCGGTCGCGGTGTTCGCGGTGGTCGCGCGGGCGAGGCCGAAGTCACCGAGCTTGATCCGGCCGTCGTCGGCGAGCAGGACGTTCTCGGGCTTGAGGTCGCGGTGCACGATGCCGGCACGGTGGGCCGAGGCGAGTCCGGCGAGGACCGCCCGGAGGATGTCGGTCGCCTGCTCCGGCGTCAGCGCGTGGTGCTCCTGCAGGAGGTCCCGGAGCGTGATGCCCGGGATGTACTCCATGACGATGTACGCGGTGTCGTCCTCGGCGCCCTGGTCGTACACGCCGACGAGGTTCGGGTGGGAGAGTCGGGCGGCCGAGCGGGCCTCTTGGATGAAGCGCTCCCGGAAGGCCTGGTCGTCGGCCAGGTGTCCGTGCATGATCTTGATCGCGACGCGCCGCTCGAGCCGCACGTCGGTCGCCAGGTACACGGTCGCCATGCCCCCGCGCGCGATGCGGGAGCGTACGCGGTACCGGTGATCGATCATGCGACCGATCATCGGATCCGTGGCGGCGTTGGTGGTCATCGGCGGCATTCTACGAATCGGGACTGCACGGACCCGCACTGACGCTCCGGTCGTGACCGAATCTCGATCTTGCGGATGACTCGGTTCCACCGAACGGCCAGGCGCGCGGGTGCGTGCGACGATCCGGCGGCGAGGCTCAGAGCGATGCCAGCAGGCTGCGCGCCGTCTTCTCCCACTGCGCGTACGCCTTCGGGTACGCCGACACCTGCACGGCCTGGGCCGCGGTCGTGACGTTCATCGACGACCACCCGGCGATGTCGAGCAGCCCGCGCGTGTGTCCGGGGTTGCCGGTGAAGAACCGCTTCGCCGCCGTCGCCGGGTCCTGGAGGGCCGCAGCGGACCCCCAGCCCTGACTCGGCCGCTGCTGGAACAGCCCGACCGAGTCGCGGTCCCCGTGCGAGAGGTTGCGCAGGCTCGACTCCTGCATCGCGGCGGCGAGGGCGATCACGATCCCGTGGTCGGACACCCCGAGGGAACGCCCGACGGCCACGATGGTCGCCGCGTTGCCCCGCTGCTCGGCGGAGAGCGAGGGACCCGACGAGGGCAGGACGAGGGTCTTGCCCGCGTAGATCGTGCTCGTGTAGGTGAGCCCGTTCGCCGAGAGGAGCGCCGAGACCGTCACACCGTGCGCGGCCGCGATCGAGGCGATGGTGTCACCCGTCCCGATCGTCACGCTGCCGGCCCTCGCCGACGACGCGCTGCCGGAGGCGGATGTCGGAGCGGACGCGACAGCCGCGACCGGCGCCGCCGTCGCACCCGCGGTGGGCACCCGCAGCGTCTGCCCGGGGTAGATCACCGAGCGCTGGGAGAGCTTGTTCGCGCTGAGGAGGGCCGTGGTCGACACACCGACCCTCGAGGCGATGCCGGACACTGTGTCGCCCTGCTTGACGTGGTAGCTGCCCGTGGCCGAGGTCGTCGCCGACGCCGTGCGCACCGCGGGCGTCGAGGAGAGGTGCAGCGTCTGCCCGGGGTGGATGATCGTGTTCCAGCCGAGGCCGTTGCGCACGAGGACCTCCTGCGCGGACAGGCCGTACCGGGCGGCGATGCCCGACACGGTGTCTCCCTGGCGGACGGTGTAGCTCGTGGGCGCGGCCGTGGCGGGTGCCTTCGTGGAGACGGCGGCGACCGTGGTCGCCGTGGACTGCGCCGGTCGCGCGACCGCGGTCTCGAAGACCGGGCGATCGGTCACCGCGCGGTCCTCGTCGACGTGGCGCTTGTTGCGGTTGTCGTCGTCGTGGCGTGGTTCGGCGTGGGCGACCGGGCCGGTGAGGCCGGCGGTCACCGCGATCGTCCCCGCGAGGACGATGGGCACGGTCGCGAACCGGGCGGATCGTGCGCGCCGGGCGTCTTCGTCTGCAGCGTTGTCCACGGTGTCTCCTGTTCGAGCGGTGAGCCGTTGCACGTGCGTGCGCACTCACAGGTGTTCCCACGCTGGCATGGCGTGATTCCCAAGTCAACCAGAGAGTCGGATGTTGCGTGTGTGACGAACGTGACAGACGAGTCGGTGCTCCGGCCCGCCGCACTCTGGCAACATGGGGGCCGTGAGTGCTGCACCCATCGACGACACGACCCTCTCCGAGCGATGGCTGACCGTCCCCGACCTGGTGGACCTGCTCGGGGTCAGCCCCGGGCGCATCCACCGACTCTTCGAGCAGAAGACGCTGTTGGCCGCGCGGATCGACGGTGTGCTCCGCGTGCCGAGCGAGTTCCTCGAGGACACCGAGCCGCTGCCGGAACTCCGCGGGACGCTCATCGTCCTCTCCGACAACGGCTTCACCGACGACGAGGCCGTCCGCTGGATGCTCTCCGTCGACGACGCGATCGGCACCTCGCCCATCGCCGCGCTGCGTGCCGGCCGCAAGGCCGAGGTGCGTCGCATCGCCCAGTCGCTGCTCTAGCGGTTCCCGTCTCCGGTCCAGGAGGCGCGGTGCCGGCTGGCGCCGTGCCTCCTGACCTGCAGGCGGTGGCGTCCACCGCTCCGGCCCCGGAGGCGGGGGTGACTACGCGGAGCGGCGGCTGACCGTGTCGGCCAGCGCGACGAGCTGCTCACGCGCCGACGGCGTCAGCGGTGCCGCCTCGATCGCGGCCTTGGCGCGCTGCACGTGCCGGTCGATCGACCGCTCGACGGCGGCGACCGCACCGGACTCGGTGAGCGTCGCACGGAGCATCTGCACCTGCGCCGCGTCGAGGTCCGGGTCGCCCAGGAGCTCGTCGAGCAACTGGCGCGGACCACTCGGCAGTGCCTTGCGGGCCGAGGCGATGAGGACCGTGCGTTTGCCCTCGCGCAGGTCGTCGCCGGCGGGCTTGCCCGTGACCTCGGGGTCACCGAAGACGCCGAGCATGTCGTCGCGGAGCTGGTAGGCCACGCCGAGGGGGAGGCCGAACGCCCGGAGCCCCTCGAGCTGCGCGTCGGACGCCCCGGCCACGAGGGCGCCGATCACGAGCGGAGCCTCGACCGAGTACTTCGCCGACTTGAAGACGATCACGCGCTGTGCCCGGACGAGGTGCTCGTCCTCGTCGATGGTGGGCCATGCGGTCTCCTCGTGCACGTCGAGGTACTGCCCCGCCGTGACGTCGAGGCGCATGGTGTGGAACTCCTGGCGGACGATGCGGCCCCTGGCCGGGTCGAGCAGGGCGAGCCCCTCGTCGAAGACGGCGTCGCTGAGCGAGAGCAGGAGGTCGCCGAGCAGCAGGGCGGAGTTCGTGCCGTAGAGCGGGCGGTCGCCGACCCAGCCCGACTCCTCGTGGAGGGCCTCGAACCGACGGTGCGCCGCCGGACGCCCGCGACGGGTGTCCGAACGGTCCATGATGTCGTCGTGGACGAGCGCGGCGGCGTGGAAGATCTCGAGCGCGGCCGCGACCGTGACGATCGCCTCGGCAGTGGTCTGCCGGGAGCCCTCACCGAGCGGGTCGAACGAACCCGAACGACCCGCGACGGACTGCCATCCCCAGTAGCAGAACAGGGCCCGGAACCGCTTGCCGCCGGACAGGAGATCCCGCGCGTACTGGTCGAACGGAGCCAGGTCCGGACTGATCGCGGCGAGCCGTTCGCGTTGGTCGTCCAGCGCCCGGTCGATCCGCGCCGACACGAGGTCCACTAATCGCGTACTCTCAGCCACACTCCCTACCCTAGTGGAGCGGTCGGGTCGTACACTCGATCCACCTCAACCACGCGTCGATCCCAGGAACAGAGGGAACAAAGATGCCACTCTCGGAGCAAGAGCAGCGACTCCTCGAAGAGATGGAGCGCAGCCTCTACCAGAATGACTCCGACTTCGTCGCGCGTGTCACGCGTCGCCAGGGTCGCCCGACGTACACGTCGATCACGCTCGGGGTCCTCGGAGCACTCGCCGGCGTCGCCATCGTCATCGTCGGGTTGGTCATGCGCCAGCCGCTCATCGGGATCCTCGGCTTCGTCGTGATGCTGGCCGGGGTCCTCTTCGCGCTGCGTCCCGGCATGCGAGCCCCCAAGGCGAAGGCGCCTCGGGCCGGCAAGCCGTCGTCGGGCGGAGCCTCGCGGCCCAGCCAGGGTGGCGGCGGGTCCTTCATGGACCGCATGAACGACCGCTGGGACAAGCGGAACGACAACCAGGGCTAGCGGCCCTCCACACTCCTCCACGGGGTCGGTCCTTCGGGGCCGGCCCCGTTTCGTGTGTCCGGGGGTGGGCGGGCGCGCCGAGGTCCCGAAAAGTGCCGTGCCTCGGCGCTGGGAGCGGCAGTTCTTGCGACCTCGGCGTCGAACGCGCGGCGAGTCGTGCAACCTCGCCGGGGGCTTGCGGGGCGCGGTCGTCGCGCCGGGCGGGAGGCGCGGGTCGGCGCCGCACCGCGCCTCCCGTCCCGCAGGTGCGTGCTGAGCGGGCGCGACACGCTGCCGCCCCTTCACCGAGCGGGCGATGTACGTCACGCTCGTCGCCGCGCGGCGACCGGTTTCGCCCGCTCGGCGGGGCTGCCCGTGCGACCGAATCGCCGATTTCGCCCGCTCGGCGGGGCGCAGCGCGCGCCGGAGCTGTGGAAGTCCTCCACTTTCCTCCACGCGCTCCACATCCCTCCATTCGCGCGTCGATCCCCGTGGATCCGGGCATGTGTGCACGCGCGACCGCACCGCGAGCGGCTCGCTCGGCCCCAAAACAGGTCACGACGGCGGTTTCGCGAATGATTTCCGCGTCTCGGGGAGGGGAGTGGAGTAAAGTGGGGTACGCAACGGTCCGGTGGAGCGGAGGGGAGGCCCGACGTGCTGCTCGGTACCCACGCCCCGAAGCTCGACGAGAAGGGTCGCGTGATCCTCCCCGCCAAGTTCCGGGACGAACTGTCCGGGGGGCTCGTGATGACCCGCGGGCAGGAGCGCTGCGTCGTCGTCTTCAGTGCGGACACGTTCGAGCAACTGCACGAACGCATCCGCACCGCACCGATGACCTCGAAGCGCACCCGGGACTACATGCGCCTGTTCCTCTCCGGAGCGAGCGCGGAGCAGCCCGACAAGCAGAACCGCGTCACCATCCCGCAGAACCTCCGTGAGTACGCGGGGCTCGAGCGGGACCTGACGGTCATCGGCTCCGGTGACCGTGCCGAGATCTGGTCGACCCCCGCGTGGGAGGCCTACTACGCCGAAGTCGAAGAGGGCTTCGCCGACAACGACGAGGAGGTGATCCCGGGGATCTTCTGATCCGCGGATCGGGACTCCCAGCCGTGCACCCCTGACGTCACTTCCCCGACGTCAGGTCGCATGGATGGGGATCCGGACCCGCGGCCCGGAAGGACACAGGGGCCGAGATGGCAGGACTGGACGAACCGGAACGCTTCCCGCACACGCCGGTGATGCTCGAGCGCATCGTCGAGCTGTTCACGCCGACGCTCGAGGGGCCCGGCAAGGTCGTGGTCGACGCGACGCTCGGCATGGGCGGCCACTCCGAGGGGCTGCTCGAGCGCTTCCCGGAGCTGACGCTCATCGGGCTCGACCGCGACACCGACGCCCTCGGCATCGCGGGGGAGCGGCTCGCCCGCTTCGGTGACCGCGTCCGCCTGGTGCACACGGTCTACGACGGCATCGTCGAGGCGATCGAGGGCGAGGGCTTCGACGAGGTCGACGGCGTGCTGTTCGACCTCGGCGTCAGCTCCCTGCAGCTCGACCGGGCCGAGCGTGGCTTCGCGTACAGCCAGGACGCGCCGCTCGACATGCGCATGGACCGGACCGAGGGACAGACCGCCGCCGACGTCCTCGCGACCTACGACGAGGCCGAGCTGCGCCGGATCTTCCAGCGTTACGGCGAGGAGAAGCTCGCCGGACGCTACGCCCGGGCGATCGTCGAGCGACGCGCGACGAAGCCGTTCGCGATGTCGGGCGATCTCGTGCAGGTGCTCCACGACGCGACCCCGGTGGCGATCCAGCGCCAGGGGCACCCCGCGAAGCGCGTGTTCCAGGCGCTCCGCATCGAGGTGAACGCCGAGTTGAGCGTGCTCGAGCGGGCGATCCCGGCGGCACTCGAATCGATCGCCGTCGGCGGACGCATCGTCGTCGAGGCGTACCAGTCGCTCGAGGACCGCATCGTGAAGCGCGAACTCGCGAGCCGCACGAAGTCCAGCGCGCCCGCCGGCCTGCCGGTCGAGCTGCCCGAGCACCGGCCGACCTACCAACTGGTCGTCAAGGGCGCCGAACTGGCCGACGAGGCCGAGCGCGCCGCCAACCCACGAGCAACCCCCGTGCGCCTGCGCGCGGCCGAGCGGATCCGGAAGTGACATGAGCACGAACCTCGCACTCGTCGACCCCGCCGTCGTCCCGTCCCGTGCCCCGCGCCCCACGCGGCAGAGCCGGCCGGAGCTCGTCGAGGTCACCCCGACGAAGGCCCAGCGCCGGGCCCGCCCCCGCATCGCGTACGCGGTGGTGGCGGTGGCCGCCCTCGGGGTGCTGCTCCTCGCCCAGCTCGGCATCAGCATGGTGCTCAGCCAGGGCGCGTACACCCTGAACTCCCTCAGCGCGGAGCAGACGAACCTCTCCCGCACGCAGCAGTCGCTGTCCGAGGAACTCCGGGTGCTCGACTCGCCGCAGAACCTCGCCTGCAACGCGCAGGCGCTCGGCATGATCGCGAACTCGACGCCGGTGTACCTCGACCCGAAGACCGGCCGCGTGTACGGCACGCCCACCCCGGCGGTCGCGGACGAGGCCACCGCGGCGACGTCGAACCAGGTCCCGAACTCGCTCCTGGACGGTGTGCCCCTCGCAGCGAAGCAGGGCGACACCTCCACCAGCAAGGAGACCGGGTCGACGACCGGCACCGAGTCGAAGGACACGGCGGCCGACGCTGGGAAGACCACAGGCGCCAGCGCGTCGGCCGGGGCTTCCTCGACCACCGACGTAGAGTCCGACCCGAACCAGCTCCAGGCACCCACCACCCGGTGACCTGCGGGCCGGGGGCCCTGCCGCACGACCGCTCCACCCCGGGAAGGACCGCACCGCGTGACGAAGACGATCCGCAGCCGACGACTCCGCTACAGCGTCGTGATGATCGCCGTGATCGCCCTCGTGGCGGTGTTCGTGGTCCGTCTCGTCGACATCCAGGTGGTCCAGGCCGCCGCGCTCAACGAGCTGTCGAAGGAGAAGCGGAGCATCCCGGTCACGATCTACGGCACCCGCGGGTCGATCGTCGACCGCAACGGGACCGAGCTCGCCGACAGCGTCACGCGGTACAACATCACGACCGCGCCGCGCCTGGTGAAGCAGTTCGAGGGCAAGCTCGGCGGTACCCGGGTGAAGGACGTCACCGTCGACCAGGCGCTGGCCGCACTCGCGAAGGCGTCGGGCGGTGACGTCGCGACGATGCGGAAGAACATCGCGGCCGATCCCCGCTCCGACTTCGCCTACCTGGTCAAGGGCCTCGACGTGAAGCACTACGAGGCGGTGACGGCGCTCGACATCCCCTGGATCTACAAGGAGCAGCAGGCGTCACGGGTGTACCCGACCGGTGCCACGGCCGGCAACATCACGGGCTTCATGGGGACCGACGGTGCACAGGCCGGCCTCGAGTACGCCTACGACAAGTGCCTGGCGGGGTCGAACGGCTCCGAGACCTACGAGCGCGGGTCCGACGGGGTCCAGCTGCCCGGCAGCACCGTGACCACGAAGGAGGCCAAGGACGGCGGGACGGTCGAGACCACCATCGACAGCGACCTGCAGTACATGGCGGAGCAGACCATCGCGTCCGCGGCGAAGTCCCTGCAGGCCGAGTCGGCGACCGCGACCGTCACGAGCGTGAAGACCGGCGAGCTCCTGGCCGTCGCGGACTACCCGACGGTCGACCCGAACAACGTGGACGGGACGACCGACAAGGGCGCGTTCGGTTCGCGAGCACTCACGGCCACCTACGAGCCCGGGTCGACCATCAAGGCCGCCATCGCCGCGGCCCTGATCGACCAGGGCAAGTCGAGCCCGACCGACAAGGCCGTCGTGCCGTACACGCGCTCCTTCCCGTGGGGCGGGTCGATCCACGACTCCGAGTTCCACGACACCGAGAACCTCACGCTCACGGGCATCCTGCAGAACTCCTCGAACGTCGGCATCACCGAGCTCGGGGAGCGGCTGACCGCCCAGCAGCGGTACGACTACATGCAGAAGTTCGGGCTGTTCGAGCCGGAGTCGGCCATCGAGTACCCCGGTCAGCCGTCGATGGACTACGGCACGAGCCCGAAGTGGGACGAGCAGACGAACATCAACTCGATGTTCGGCCAGGGCATCTCGACGACCGCGATCCAGGTCGCGAGCATCTTCCAGACCCTCGCGAACGACGGTGTCCGGATCCCGCTGCACCTCGTCAAGGGCTGCCAGACGGCGGACGGCAAGACGATCGACGCGCCCGACGTGCAGCCGACGCGCGTCGTGTCCGCGAGCGCGGCGACGCAGGTCACGGACATGCTGCAGAGCGTGGTCACCGGCGGCACCCTGGTGGGGATGAAGCCGATCTCCGGCTACAACATCGCCGCCAAGACGGGTACCGCCGAGGTCGCCGAGGGGTCGAAGGGCTACGGCGGGCAGCGCATCACCTCGGTGGCCGGAATGGCACCCGCCGAGGACCCCCAGTATGTTGTCACGGTGACGTTCACGAAGCCGCAGGCCAACAAGTGGTCCAGCGGAGCGGCTCCGGCGTTCCGAACTCTCATGTCCCAGGTGCTCGAGAAGTACCGAGTAGCCCCCTCCACGACGCCGGCGAAGACCTACCCGACCACGTGGTGAGGAAGAAGGAGCACTTGTCCGCACGGATCCCCCCGGTCCTCCGACCCGAACACCCGACCCCGAGGGCCGTGGCCGAACTCGCGAACGCGTTCGGTCTGCGAGTCGTCGGCTCGGTCGACGCCGTCGAGACGACCGGCGTCACGCTGAGTGCCGCCGAGGTCCAGCCGGGTGACGTCTTCGTCGGCGTGCACGGCGCGAACCGGCACGGCGCGGAGTTCTCCGCAGAGGCCGCCGAGCGCGGTGCGGTCGCGGTCCTGACCGACGACGCCGGCGTGGAGCACGCCGAGGCGGCCGGTCTGCCGGTCCTCGTCGTCGACGACCCCCGCGCGGCGCTCGGCGACGTGTCCGCCTGGGTCTACCGCACCCACCCGGACGAGGCCACCGACCTGCCCCAGCTCTTCGCCGTCACCGGCACGAACGGCAAGACGAGCACGTCCTACATCCTCGAGGGAATCCTCAAGCAGCTCGGGCTCGTCACGGGCCTGAGCTCGACGGCCGAGCGGCACATCGGCACCCTCAGCGTCACGAGCCGCCTGACCACGCCCGAGGCGAGCGAGATGCACGCCCTGCTCGCACGGATGCGCGAGAGCGAGGTGCGCGCGGTCGCCGTCGAGGTGAGCGCCCAGGCGCTCAGCCGACACCGCGTGGACGGCATCGTCTTCGACGTCGCGGCCTTCACCAACCTGTCGCACGACCACCTCGACGACTACGCCGACATGGAGGAGTACTACCAGGCGAAGCTCCCGCTGTTCCAGCCCGAGCACGCCCGTCGCGGCGTCGTCTCGCTGGACACGGACTGGGGCCACCGCGTGGTGCAGGACTCCCGCATCCCGGTCACGACCATCACCGTCCACCCCGACGTCGAGGCCGAGTGGCACGTGGACATCGTCGAGGCACACGCCGCCTACACCGAGTTCCGCCTGACCGGTCCCGAGGGCCGCGAGCTCACCACCCGTGTGCCGCTCATCGGTTGGCACATGGCCGCGAACGCCGCGCTGGCGATCGTCATGCTCGTCGAGGGCGGTTTCGAGCTCGGCGCGATCGCCCAGGCGCTCGAGACGAACCACCGGCGGTACCCCGACGAGGACGAACGCGAAGAACGCGGACAGGGCACGAGCGCCATCGAGTGCTACCTGCCCGGTCGCACCGAGCGTGTCTCGGGCAACCGTGGCCCGAGCGTCTACGTCGACTTCGGTCACAGTGCCGACGCCTTCGAGAACACCCTCGCGGCCGTCCGGCAGTTCACCCCCGGCAAGGTCCTCATGCTCTTCGGTGCGGACGGCGACCGCGACAAGACGAAGCGCGGGGACATGGCCCGCGTGGCCGCCGCGGGCTCCGACATCCTCGTCATCACCGACCACCACCCGCGCTTCGAGGACGCCGCGTCGATCCGGAAGACCCTCGTCGACGCCGCGCGCGAAGCGTTCCCCGAGCACGAGCTCCACGAGGTCAGCCCGCCAGAGGCAGCGATCCGCACCGCGGTGAGCCTGGTCGGCGAGGGCGACTCGATCCTCTGGGCCGGCCCGGGACACCAGGACTACCGCGACATCCAGGGCGTCCGCACGCCGTACTCGGCTCGTGACGAAGCCCGCCAGGCCCTCCGTGAGGCCGGCTGGGAACCGAACTCCGGCCCCGCCGAGGACCTCCGATGATCTCCATGACCCTCGCCGAGATCGCCCGCGCGGTCGACGGCGAGCTGATCCCGGGTGCCCAGGCGACCGACGTGGCCGACCAGGGCGACCTCGTCGTGGACGGCTCCGTCGAGACCGACTCGCGCCTGGTCCGTCCGGGCAGCGTGTTCTTCGCGCTCCCCGGTGAGGTCACGGACGGCCGCCGCTTCGTCCCGGCCGCGACCGAGGCCGGTGCCGCGCTGGTCGTCACGCCCGAGCGCGTAGACACCACCGCGCCGCAGATCGTCGTCGCGGACGGGTACGACGCCCTCGCCGCGCTCGCGCACGAGGTCGTCACGCGGGTCCGGATGTCGAGCGCCGACCGTGTCGACGCCGACGGCCGTCCTGCACCGCTGCGTGTCGTCGGGATCACCGGTTCGAACGGCAAGACGAGCACGAAGAACATGCTCCGCACGATCCTCGAGCAGCACGGTGAGACCGTCGCGCCGCAGGGGTCGTTCAACAACCACGTCGGCGCGCCGATCTCGATGCTCCGCATCACCGAGGACACCCGGTACCTGGTCGTCGAGATGGGCGCGAGCGGCATCGGCCACATCGCGAAGCTCGTCTCGATCGCCGAACCGGACGTCGGCGTCGTCCTCAAGGTGGGCCTCGCGCACGCCGGTGAGTTCGGCGGCATCGAGTTCACGCAGCGCGCGAAGTCCGAGATGGTCACCGACCTGCCCGCGACCGCCACCGCGCTCCTCAACGTCGACGACGACCGCGTCGCGGCCATGCGCGACCTGACGGCCGCCCACGTCGTCGGCTTCGGCACGTCCGCGGGGGCCGACTACCGCATCAGCGGCATCGAGACGGACCGCAACGGCACCCGCTTCACGCTCGCCGCGCCTCCAGGACGCACTGGAGGCGCGGATCGCGTCGACGTGCAGCTCGCGATCCTGGGTGAGCACCACGCGATGAACGCGTCCGCCGCGCTCACGGTCGCCCACCTGTGGGGCGTCCCCCTGGCCGCGGGCGCCGCGGCGCTCGCGTCGATGACGCGCGCCGAGCGCTGGCGGATGGAGCTCCTGACCGGCGGGCCCGACGGCGTCACCGTGATCAACGACGCGTACAACGCATCGCCCGACTCGACCGCCGCTGCGCTCCGGACCCTGGCGCAGATCGTGCGCCCGGGGGAGCGGACCGTCGCCGTCCTCGGCGAGATGGCCGAGCTCGGCGAGTTCTCGACGGAGGAGCACGACCGCATCGGGCGGCTCGTCGTCCGTCTCGGCATCGGACAGCTCGTGGTCGTCGGCCGCGGCGCGCTGCCCATCCACCAGGCCGCCACCCTCGAGGGATCGTGGGACGGCGAGTCCGTGTTCATCGAGGACGTCGACGACGCCGTCCACTCACTGCAGGACATGCTCCGCCCCGGCGACGTGGTCCTCGTCAAGTCCTCGAAGTCCGCCGAACTGCGATTCCTCGGCGACCGCCTCGGAGGTGTCACCGAATGATCGCCCTCCTGATCGCCGGCGCCGTGTCGCTGGTGTTCACACTGCTGCTCACCCCGCTGTTCATCAAGCTGTTCCACCGCCTCGGCTGGGGTCAGTTCATCCGCGACGACGGCCCGCAGTCGCACCACACCAAGCGCGGCACGGCCACGATGGGCGGCATCGTCCTCATCATCGGCGCGGTGCTGGGCTACTTCGTCGGCCACCTGGTCGGCCGTGACTCGGTCACGCTGTCCGGTCTGCTCGTGCTGTTCCTGATGGTCGGCCTCGGGTTCGTCGGGTTCATCGACGACTTCCTCAAGGTCCGTCGTCAGCGGAGCCTCGGGCTCGGCGGCTGGGCGAAGGTCCTCGGCCAGGTCATCGTCGGCGTGATCTTCGCGACCGTGGCGCTCGTCGTCCCGTCCGGCAACGGCAAGCCCCCGGCGTCGACCATGGTGTCGGCCATCCGGGACATCCCGTGGCTGGACTTCATGGCGCTCGGCACCGTGATCGGCACCGTCCTGTTCCTGGCGTGGATCGTCCTGCTGACGGTCTCGACGTCGAACGGCGTGAACGTGGCGGACGGGCTCGACGGCCTCGCGACCGGGTCGAGCATCCTGGCCATCGGCTCGTACGTGATCATCGGCTTCTGGCAGTCGAACCAGATCTGCGGTGGTGCCCGTCTCGACGCCAGCACCGCGCACGCCTGCTACACCGTGACCAACCCGCTCGACCTCGCGGTCGTCGCGGCGGCGGTCTGCGGCGGTCTGATCGGCTTCCTCTGGTACAACACGTCGCCCGCGCAGATCTTCCTCGGCGACACGGGGTCCCTCGGCCTCGGCGGCGCGCTGGCCGGGCTCGCCATCCTCAGCCGCACCGAGCTCCTGCTCGTCCTCATCGGCGGCCTGTTCTTCATCGTCACCGGCTCGGTCATCCTGCAGCGGGCGTACTTCAAGATCACCCACGGCAAGCGGATCTTCCGGATGAGTCCGCTGCACCACCACTTCGAGTTGAAGGGGTGGGCCGAGGTGACCGTCGTCGTCCGGTTCTGGATCATCGCGGGACTCTGCGTCGCCGCCGGTGTCGGACTCTTCTACCTGGAATGGATCGCCCGAGTTGGTTGACGCTCGCCTGGAAGGCCTCGACAGCTGGTACGCCGAGGGCTGGAAGGGGCTGAACGTCGCCGTCCTCGGTCTCGGTGCGACCGGGTTCTCGGTGGCGGACACCCTCGTCGAGCTCGGCAGCGCGGTGACGGTGTACTCGACCGACGCCCCGTCGGACAGCGTCGAGCTGCTCGACGTCATCGGCGCACGGTTCGTGCAGGCCCCGCTCGACTCGGTGCCCGCCGCCCTCGAGACGCAGGCTCCGGACGTCGTCGTCGTGTCACCGGGCCTGCCGCCGCACAACGCGACCGTGCGGTGGGCCGTGGCGAACAGCGTCGTCTGGGGTGACATCGAGCTCGCCTGGCGCGTCCGCGACAAGGTCGTGCGGGGGCCGATCGCCGCGCCCTGGGTGACCATCACCGGCACCAACGGCAAGACCACCACGACGCAGCTCACGACGGCGATGTTCGAGGCCGGCGGACTGCGAGCGGTGGCCTGCGGCAACATCGGCGTGCCCGTCCTCGACGTCGTGCGCGACCCGGACGGCTACGACGTCCTCGTCGTCGAGCTCTCCAGCCACCAGCTGCACTACATGCCGACGACCGGGGACGGCGCCGTCGTGCCGCTGGCGAGCGCGTGCCTGAACATCGCCGACGACCACCTCGAGTGGCACGGCTCCGCCGAGGCCTACCGCGCCGCGAAGGCGAAGGTGTACGAGCGCACGGTGCTCGCCTGCGTGTACAACACCACGGACGACGTCACCCGCCGCATGGTCGAGGACGCCGACGTGGTCGAGGGGTGCCGCGCCGTGGGGTTCGGACCGGGCATCCCCGCTCCGGGTGACGTCGGCGTCGTCGAGGACGTCCTCTGCGACCGCGCCTTCACCGACGACCGACGGAACAGCGCGCTCGAGCTCGCGACCGTCGCCGACCTCGAGGCCGCCGGGCTCGCCAGCCCGCACATGACGATGAACGTGCTCGCCGCCGCCGCGCTGGCACGCGCGGCCGCTGTCGAGCCGAGCGCCATCCGTTCGGCGGTGCAGGGGTTCCGCGCCGACCACCACCGCACCGAGCTGGTGGCCACCGCCGAGGGCGTCACCTGGGTGGACGACTCGAAGGCGACGAACCCGCACGCGGCGACGGCGTCGCTGGCCGCGTTCGACAAGGTGGTCTGGATCGTCGGGGGACTGTTCAAGGGCGTCGACATCGACGGACTCGTCGAGCGCTTCGGGCCCGACGTCCGCGGCGTCGTGGTGATCGGGACCGATCGCGGCCCCGTCCTCGAGGCATTCGCGCGACACGCGCCCGGGGTCCCGGTGCTGCAGGTCGAGGCAACGGACACTGATCTGGTCATGCCCGAGGCGGTCCGGCATGCCGCATCGGTCGCGAGGCCGGGCGACACGGTCCTCCTCGCCCCGGCCGCGGCGTCGTTCGACCAGTTCGGCTCCTACGCGGACCGGGGCCGTCGATTCGCGGCGGCGGTCCACGAGCACCTGGGAGGAAGCCCCGATGGCGACGACGGATCTCCCGAACAGCCGTAGCGGCGGGGCGGCCCCCAGCCGACCGCACGCACCGGCCCGTCGCCACAACGGCGCGGTCGTGGCCGTCAAGAACGTCTTCGTCGCCGAGTCGAGCACCTTCTACACGATCCTGGGCGTCACGCTCTTCCTCGTCGTCTTCGGCGTCGTCATGGTGCTCTCCTCGTCCAGCGTGGAGCAGTACGCCGCGACGCACGACTTCTTCGGCGCGGCCTCGCGTCAGGGCCTCTACGCCGTGCTCGGCGTGCCGCTCATGCTGATCGCCTCGCGTCTGCCCGCCCGGTTCTGGCGCAAGTGGGCGATGTGGATCGTCGGTGTCGGTCTCGTCGTGCAGGCCCTCGTCGTCCTGACCCCGCTCGGCTACTCGATCCAGGGCAACCGGAACTGGATCCGTGTCGGCTCGTTCACCGCGCAGCCGTCCGAGATCCTCAAGCTCGCACTCGTGCTCGGCATCGGCGCGATCATGTACGTCAAGCGCGAGAAGCTCGACGACTGGAAAGAGGTCTTCGTCCCGATCGGCATCGCGTCGCTCGGGTCGATCGGGCTGGTCCTCGTCGGTGGCGACCAGGGCACCGCGATGATCATGCTCATCCTGGTGTTCGGCGCGCTCTACGTCGGCGGTGCCCGGGCGAAGCACCTGCTCGTCGGGGTCGTCGCACTCGCCGTGCTGCTGCCCTTCGTCACGATGGCGTCGAGCTCCCGGCAGTCCCGCATCAGCGCCTGGCTCTCCGGCTGCTCGGACACGAGCCAGTACCAGGACCTCTGCTGGCAGCCGGTGCACGGCATGTGGGCGCTTGCTTCCGGCGGGGTGTTCGGCGTGGGCCTCGGCAACTCCAAGGCCAAGTGGTCCTGGCTCCCGGAGGCCGACAACGACTACATCTTCGCGATCATCGGCGAGGAGCTCGGGCTCGTCGGCGCCGTCGTCGTGCTCGCGCTCTTCGTCGTGCTCGCCATCTCGATGATCAAGGTGATCCGCCAGTCGAACGACCCGTTCGTGAAGACGGTCACCGGCGGCGTCCTCGCCTGGATCATCGGCCAGGCACTCGTCAACATCGCCGTGGTCCTCGGGCTCCTGCCCGTCCTCGGCGTCCCCCTCCCACTCATCTCGGCCGGCGGTTCCGCGCTCATCATGACCCTCGCCGCCATCGGCGTCGTGCTGTCGTTCGCGCGCGACCTGCCCGGCCGGAACGGACCGACCCTGCCCACCGGCGCGGTCGGCCGCAGCACCACGAACGGAACACTCCGGTGACCACGTACCTCTTCGCCGGCGGCGGCACCGCCGGTCACGTCAACCCGCTGCTCGCGGTCGCCGACCGGTTGACCGAACGGGAGCCCCGAGCAGAGGTGCTCGTGCTGGGCACCGCCGAGGGCCTCGAGTCCCGGCTGGTCCCGATGCGGGGCTACGAGCTGCTGACCATCCCGCGCCTGCCGTTCCCGCGCAAGCCGAACGCCGCGGCCCTCCGGTTCCCCGGTGGGTTCCTCGGTGCGGTGCGTCGCGTCGAGCAGATCATCCGCGACCGCGGGGTCGACGTCGTCCTCGGTGTCGGGGGCTACGCGGCGGCCCCCGCCTACATCGCCGCGCGCCGCACCGGCACCCCGATCGTCGTGCACGAGCAGAACGCGAAGCCCGGCCTGGCGAACCGACTGGCGGCGTTCCTCACCGACCACGTCGGCGTCACGTTCTCGAACACCCGGCTCCGCCACGGTCGGGTCGTCGGCATGCCGCTGCGCCGGGAGGTCGAGTCGCTCGACCGTCGTGCGAGCCGGCCTGCGGGCCTCGCCGAGTTCGGTCTCGACCCTGCCCGGCCGGTGCTGCTCGTGACGGGCGGCTCCTCCGGCGCGCGGAGCATCAACCGTACGGTCAACCGGAGTGCCGCGACCATCGTCGGCGCCGGCTGGCAGGTGCTGCACGTCGTCGGCGGGAAGTCCGACATCGGTCCGAGCGACCTCGACGGCTACCACGTGCTGCCCTACTGCGACCGGATGGACCTGGCGTACGCCGCAAGCGACTTCGTGGTCTCGCGCGCCGGCGCCGGCATGGTCTGCGAGCTGACCGCCGTGGGGCTGCCGAGCGTCCTCGTGCCGTACCCTGTCGGCAACGGCGAGCAGCGGCACAACGCGAAGGACGTCGTCGACGCCGGGGGAGCGGTCCTCGTGGCCGACGCGGAATTCGACGAGGACTGGGTGACGTTCCAGCTCCTGAACCTGCTGCAGGACCGGGCACGCATCGCCGACATGACCGTGCGCGCGGGCAGCGTCGGGCACCGCGACGGGGCCGACCGGATGACCGACCTCGTCCTCGACGCGGCGCGGCACCCGGCGAAGGGCCCGGCCGAGCCAGGCACCAGCCCGGCGACGCCCGACACGAGCCCGACGGACCCCGGCACCAGCCCGGCCGAGCCAGGCACCAGCCCGGCCGAGCCAGGCACCAGCCCGACGGACCCCGGCACCAGCACCACGGAGGAACGATGACCATCAAGCCGGACCTGACCCAGCCGATCCCCGACGACCTCGGCACGGTCCACTTCGTCGGCATCGGCGGCTCCGGCATGAGCGGCATCGCCCGGCTCTTCCTCGCCGCCGGCCACCGGGTGACCGGCAGCGACTCCCGTGAGACCGCGACCACCGCCACCATGCGCGACCTCGGCGCCGAGGTGCACATCGGGCACAACGCCGCGAACGTCGGCGACGCGGACACCATCGTCGTGACGAGCGCGCTCTGGCCGGACAACCCGGAACTCCTCGAGGCCCAGCGCCGCGGCCTGCCGGTCCTGCACCGGTCGCAGGCCCTCGCGGCCCTCATCGCCGAGCACCGGCTCGTCGCGGTGGCCGGTGCGCACGGCAAGACCACCTCGACCGGCATGATCGTCACCGCGCTCGTCGAGCTCGGGCTGGACCCGAGCTTCGTCAACGGCGGGGTCATCCAGTCCCTCGGGACGAGCTCGGCGTCCGGGTCGAGCGACCTGTTCGTCGTCGAGGCCGACGAGTCCGACGGGTCGTTCCTGCTCTACGACGTCGCGGTCGCACTCATCACGAACGTCGACGCCGACCACCTCGACCACTACGGCAGCGAGGAGGCCTTCACCGAGGCCTTCGTCGAGTTCGCCGCGAAGGCGAGCGAGCGCGTCGTCATCTCCAGCGACGACGCCGGCGCGAAGGCGGTCACGGCCGGGATCCGCGCCCGCGAGGACGCCCCCGAGATCGTCACCTTCGGCGAGGCCGCGGACGCCGACGTCCGGATCGAGGGCATCACCGAGTCCGCCGGGGTCGAGGTCGACTTCCGCGCCGCGGGCGAGGCGCACCACCTCACGCTCCGCGTCCCCGGTCGCCACAACGCGATCAACGCCGTGGGCGCCTTCGCGGTCCTCACCGGTCTCGGCGTCTCCGCCGAGGACGCGATCCGTGGCATCGAGGCGTTCGGTGGGACTCAGCGTCGCTTCGAGCTGCACGGTGTCGAGCGCGGGGTCTCGGTCTACGACGACTACGCACACCACCCGACCGAGGTGGCTGCGGCGCTCAAGGCCGCACGGAACGTGGTGGGCGACGGCCGGATCATCGCGATCCACCAGCCGCACCTGTACTCGCGGACGCGCCTGATGGCCGGCGACTTCGCGAAGGTCTACGAGGAGCTCGCCGACCACACCGTCGTCCTCGACGTCTACGGCGCCCGGGAGGACCCGGAGCCCGGTGTCACCGGCGCCCTCGTGCAGGAGCGTTTCGTGGACCAGTCGCGCGTCGAGTTCCTGCCGGACTGGGACGAGGCCTCGGCGCGCGCGGCAGCGGTCGCGCGCGACGGCGACATCATCATGACCCTCAGCTGCGGCGACGTGTACCGCATCATCCCGCAGGTGCTCAGCGCCCTCCACGGTGACGGGGCGCTGTCCCGGTGAAGCGTCCGGAGGGGTTCGACGAGCGTCCGGCGCGGCCGGACGCAGCTGCCGACGGCGCGAGCGCGCCGCGGCAGCGTCGTACCCCGCTGATGCCGCGGCGTCCGTCCCGCGAGCCGGAGCCGGAGGCCCAGGAGGCGCGGCTCGACCCCGCCACCGACGAACCGGTGGGCGAAGCGGTCACCGCCACTGCCGACGACGCGTCGACGACGTCGGCCCGCGACCGCGCCGGCGCACTCGCCGGGGCGGCGGGACGTCGTCTCGGCGCCGGCCTGTCGTCCGTCGCCGGACGGCTGCGGGAGTACACGCCCGACGAGGACCACCACGATCCGGAGGCCGAGCGTCGCGACGCCGAGCGGTTCGCCCGACTCACCGACCTGCACGACGCGGACGGACACGGCTCCGAGCGCCCGATCGGTGCCGGTGTCCGTGCGGCCGAGACCGCGCGCGAGGCCCGGGTCGCCAAGCGTCGGCGTCGTCTGCTGGAGCGTGCGGAGGTCCGTCGATTCACGCGTCGCAGCCGCCACCGTCGCGCCGCGTGGATCACCGCCGCGAGCATCTTCCTGGTGTTCGGGGTCTCGATCCTCGTCGCCGTGTTCTCGCCGCTGATGGCGCTGCAGACCATCGAGATCAAGGGCACCAACCGCGTCGACGAGACCCAGCTCCGGCAGGCGCTCTCCGACCAGATCGGCACCCCGCTCGCGCGGCTCGACTTCGGCGCCATCAAGAAGGACATCGCCGGCTTCCCGCTCATCGAGAGCTACGTCACCGAAGAGGCCCCGCCGCACACCCTGGTGGTGACGGTGACCGAGCGCACCCCGGTCGTCGCGGTGCAGTCGGGGAAGTCCTTCGACCTCGTCGACCCGGCCGGGATCGTCGTCCAGTCCTCGCCGAAGCAGCCGACGAACATGCCCGTCGCGGACATCGGCCACGCGAAGCTCGGCTCGTCGGAGTTCCGCACGATGACCGAGGTCGTGCTCGCGCTCCCGTCGACCGTGCGGCAGCAGGTGACGAGCGTGAAGGGCTCGACGGCCGACGACGTCACGCTGACCCTCAAGGACGGCTCGACCGTCGTCTGGGGGAACCCCGAGCAGTCCGACGCGAAGGCGGCACTCCTCGCCGCCCTCGTGAAGGACCACGCGGCCAGGAACCCCGGCGTCGTCGTCGAGTACGACGTCAGCGCGCCGGACAACGGCGTCATCCGCGCGAAGAAGTAGCGGAAGTCGACGCGGAATCGCACGACACGCGGCGTGGCGGGGCGACAGCGCCCGGAGCGCACCCGTAGCGTCGGAGCCAGCACCACATCTACCAGCAATGCCCCTGAACTTCAAGTAGAGGTTGAGGGTTCGACCGGAGGCCTGACTGACGTGACCACGAACCACAACTACCTCGCCGTCATCAAGGTCGTCGGCGTCGGCGGCGGCGGCGTGAACGCCGTCAACCGGATGATCGAGCTCGGCCTCCGCGGGGTGGAGTTCATCGCGATCAACACCGACGCACAGGCGCTGCTCCTGAGCGACGCCGACGTCAAGCTCGACGTGGGCCGCGAGATCACCCGCGGTCTCGGTGCCGGCGCAGACCCCGAGGTCGGCCGTCGCGCCGCCGAGGACCACGCCGAGGAGATCGAAGAGGCCCTCGCCGGTGCCGACATGGTGTTCGTCACCGCCGGTGAGGGCGGTGGGACCGGGACGGGTGGTGCGCCCGTGGTCGCCCGCATCGCGAAGTCGATCGGCGCGCTCACCATCGGTGTCGTCACGAAGCCGTTCAGCTTCGAGGGCAAGCGTCGGCAGTCGCAGGCCGAGAACGGTGTCGCCGGTCTCAAGGACGAGGTCGACACGCTCATCGTCGTGCCGAACGACCGTCTGCTCGAGATCAGCGACCGCGGCATCTCGATGGTCGAGGCGTTCGCCACGGCCGACCAGGTGCTCCTCGCCGGTGTCCAGGGCATCACCGACCTCATCACGACCCCGGGCCTCATCAACCTCGACTTCGCCGACGTGAAGTCGGTCATGCAGGGTGCCGGATCGGCGCTCATGGGCATCGGGTCCTCGCGGGGAGCAGACCGGGCGATCAAGGCGGCCGAGCTGGCCGTCGCGAGCCCGCTGCTCGAGGCCTCGATCGACGGGGCGCACGGCGTCCTGCTCTCGATCCAGGGTGGCTCGAACCTCGGCATCTTCGAGATCAACGACGCCGCCCGTCTCGTCCAAGAGGCAGTCCACCCCGAGGCGAACATCATCTTCGGTGCGGTCATCGACGACACGCTCGGCGACGAGGTCCGCGTGACCGTCATCGCCGCGGGCTTCGACGGTGGCGAGCCCACCTCGCAGCAGAAGGAGCGACGCTCCAGCTGGGTCGACCCCGAGGCCGGCGCGACCGTCCCGGTGGCGTCCGCAGGTGCGACCGGCGCGATCGAGGACTCGTCCTCGTCGACCCCGTCGTGGGCGTCGCAGGAGCACGAGGCGCCCGCGCAGCGCGCGGCCGACCCGGCGTTCGACGACGATGACGACGAGCTCGACGTCCCCGACTTCCTGAAGTAACGAGCGTTGTCAGACGACCCGCGCCTCCCGTCCTCCTCGTCACCAGACGACGGACTGGAGGCGCGTCTCGCGTCCGTCAGGAGCGGCATCGCCGACGCGGCGCGGGCCGCAGGGCGCACGGCCGACGAGCTCACGCTCGTCGTCGTCACGAAGTTCCATCCGGCGTCGCTCGTCCGCGAGCTCGCCGCGCTCGGCGTGACGGACGTGGGGGAGAACCGGCACCAGGAGGCGCAGGCGAAGGCCGCCGAGCTCGCCGAGCTGCCCCTGACCTGGCACTTCGTCGGGCAGCTGCAGTCGAAGAAGGCCCGGCAGGTGCGGCGGTACGCGCACGTCGTGCAGTCCCTCGACCGCGAGTCCGTGGTGGACGCGTTCGCACCGACCGACGCCGAACCCGAGCCGACGGTGATCGACGGCTTCGTGCAGGTCAACCTGACGGAGGACCCGGACCGCGGTGGTGTCCGACCCGACGCCGTCGAGGCCATGGTCGAGCGGGTGCTCGCGACCGGCACGATCCGACTCCGTGGCGTGATGGCCGTCGCACCCCTCGACGAGGAGCCGCGTCGCGCGTTCGCCCGGCTCCGGGGGATCTCCGACCGGGTGGTGTCGCTCGAGGCGACCGCGACGGACATCTCGGCCGGGATGAGCGGCGACTACGCCGACGCCGTGCTCGAGGGCGCGACACACCTGCGGATCGGGACCGCAATCACGGGAAATCGTCCGGTCGCGCCCTAGCCTCGTTGCAAGGGCATCCACGAGCACCGACCTCCGGAGGAACCATGGCCAACCCGCTGAAGAAGACGATGGTCTACCTGGGCCTCGCCGACGAGGAACTCGAGTACGAGGACGAGCAGCCGCAGCAGCAGCCCGCGCGACAGCAGGCCGCCTCGGCTCCCGCCCCCGCGCCCGCTCCGGTCGCCTCCGAGACCCCCGCGCCCGCCGCGGCACCGGTGGCGCCCGTCGCCGCCGAGCCCAAGGCGCACACCCACCAGCGCGGCGCCCAGGTCACCCCGCTCCGCCGCTCGCACACGTCCGCACAGAAGGCAGCACCGGTCAAGGAAATGAACGAGATCCTCACCGTCCACCCCCGCGAGTACAAGGACGCCCAGTCCATCGCCGAGAGCTTCCGCGACGGCATCCCCGTCATCATCAACCTCTCGCAGATGACCGAGGCCGACGCCCGCCGCATGATCGACTTCGCGTCCGGGCTGTCGCTCGGCCTTTACGGCAAGATCGAGCGCGTCACGAACAAGGTGTTCCTGCTGTCGCCGGCGCACGTCGCAGTGAGCGGTGAGGCGCCTGAGGTAGAGTCCGACATCGAGGCGTCCTTCTTCGCCCAGTCCTGAGTCCCTCAGGCCCACCCGCCCCGTGCGGCTCGTCGCACGACGGTCCGCACCCGAGCTGAGCGAGCCCCATCGTGACCGCGATCCTCACGATCCTGTACTACCTCCTCCTGCTGTACATCCTCGTGCTGTGGGGGCGGTTCGTCCTCGACATCGTCCAGCAGTTCAACCGGTCATGGCGGCCGCGCGGAGCACTCCTCGTCGTCGCCGACGTGGTCTACACCGTGACGGACCCGCCGATCCGGGCGGTCCGCCGGGTCCTCCCGCCGATGCGCATGGGGCCCGTGGCCCTCGACTTCGGTTGGACGATCGTGCTCCTGCTGGCGATCATCATCCGGTTCGTGATCGCCCTGCTCATCCCCGTGTTCGCCAACTAGCAAGGACACGACACGCGCCACGCCCAGGGCGCGGTCACGGTTCGCGGCCGCCATCGGTGTACGGTGGTCGGGACCCGATGCTCGCCCCGGCGTGGCATCCGCACCGTTCGGCGCGACTGGTACATTCGGTCGCACCGAGACGGTTCCACACGTTCAGCAGTTCTATTGAGGTGACGGCAATGGCTTTGACGCCGGAAGACGTAGTCAACAAGCGGTTCCAGCCGACGAAGTTCCGCGAGGGCTACGACCAGGACGAGGTCGACGACTTCCTCGACGAGGTCGTCGTCGAGCTCCGTCGCCTGACGGCCGAGAACGACGAGCTCCGTCAGCGCCTGCAGGCGGCCGAGTCCGCGCCGAAGCCGGCCACGGACGAGCAGGCCGAGCAGCAGCCCGCGCCGACCCCCGAGCCCGAGCCGGCCCCCGTCGCCGCCGCTCCGGAGCCCGCGCCGGTCGCCGCCGCTGCCCCCGCAGCCGCAACGGTCTCGCCGGACGAGGACACCGAGGGCACCACGAACCTCCTGACGCTCGCACGTCGTCTCCACGAGGAGCACGTCCGCGAAGGCGTCGAGAAGCGCGACGCCCTCATCGCCGAGGGCACCGCGCAGGCAGCCCGCCTCGTCTCCGAGGCCGAGGCCAAGCAGCGCCAGATCATCGCGGACACCGAGAACACGAACCGTCAGCGTGTCGCGGTGCTCGAGCAGGAGCAGCGCCAGCTCGAGGGCAAGATCGACGAGCTCCGCACGTTCGAGCGCGACTACCGTGCCCAGCTCAAGAGCTACATTCAGGGTCAGCTCAACGAGCTCGACGGCTCGGGCACCGAGCAGTCCGGGCTCACCCCGGCGCCGGCTTCGGCGCAGGGCTTCGGCAACTGACGTTGTCGCGACCAGCATCACGAGCGAAGGTCAGTGTCCGCGCGATCGCGGCACTGGCCTTCGCCGCTGTCGTCGTGGTGGCGCTCGACCAGGGCGTGAAGGCGCTCGTCGTCGCCAACCTGCCGTACGGCACCGTCGTCCCCGTCCTCGGGAACGCCCTGCAGCTGCTCTACGTGCGGAACCCCGGCGCCGCGTTCTCGTTCGCGGTGAACATGACGTGGGTGTTCTCGATCGTCTCGACGGCCGTGGTCGTCGCGATCATCGTGTTCGCCCGGCGGATCCGGTCGATGTGGTGGGCGCTCGTGCTCGGCATGCTCCTCGGCGGGGCGCTCGGCAACCTGCTCGACCGGCTGTTCCGTGAGCCCGGCTTCGGCCGCGGCCACGTGGTGGACTTCATCTCGACGCCGTGGATGATGCCGGCGATCTACAACATCGCCGACTCGTTCATCTGCATCAGCATGGTGATCTTCGTCCTGCTGGTGATCCTCGGGGTGAACCTCGACGGCACCCGCGCGCTCTCCGCGAAGCAGCAGCGGCGCGCCGACGGGTCCGCCGCGTCGACCGCCGCCTCCGATGCGGACGTGAGTCGCGCCTCCAGGCCGCTCGTCGACGACCCGCGCGCGCCGCGTGACGGGCGGGACTCCCTCGGGCACGACGCGACGTGAGCGAGAGTCGTTCGCTGCCCGTCCCGGACGGGCTCGCCGGTGAGCGTGTCGACGCCGCCATCGCGAAGCTCCTCGGGTTCAGCCGGTCGTTCGCGGCCGAGGTCGTCGCTGCCGGTGGTGTGACGGTCGACGGCGTGACGGTGGACAAGTCCGACCGGCTGCACGCCGACTCGTGGCTCCAGGTCGAGTGGACGCCGAAGGAAGCGCCCCGGATCGTCCCGGTCGAGGTGCCCGGCATGACGATCGTGCACGACGACGATGACATCGTCGTCGTCGACAAGCCGGTCGGCGTCGCCGCGCACCCCTCGCCCGGGTGGGACGGACCGACCGTCCCCGGCGGGCTCGCCGCCGCGGGCTTCACGATCGCGACCTCCGGCGCTGCCGAACGCGCGGGCATCGTGCACCGGCTCGACGTCGGCACGTCCGGGCTCATGGTCGTCGCCAAGACCGAGCTCGCCTACACGCACCTGAAGCGGGCGTTCAAGGAGCGCACGGTCGACAAGGTCTACCACGCCCTCGCGCAGGGGCACCCCGACCCGACGTCCGGCACGATCGACGCGCCGATCGGCCGACACCCCTCGAGCGACTGGAAGTTCGCGGTCACGGCCGACGGCAAGCCGAGCGTGACGCACTACGAGACCCTCGAGGCCTTCCGCTCGGCGACCCTGCTCGAGGTGCACCTCGAGACCGGGCGCACCCACCAGATCCGGGTGCACATGGCGGCAACCCGGCACCCGCTCGTGGGCGACACGATGTACGGGGCGGACCCGGTGCTGGCAGAGGAGCTCGGGCTCACCCGGCAGTGGCTCGACGCCGTCCGGCTCGGGTTCGAGCACCCGCGCACGGGTTCGTGGGTGTCGTACTCGGCGGAGTACCCGGACGACCTGCAGCGCGCGCTCGACCGCATCCGCGCGGCGTAGCGCGTTCCGCGCGGGGCCGGGGCCGCGAGCGGGCGCTTTCCGTCCCGCTCGGCGCGCTGGCGGACGAGCGCGGCGTGCCGAGGTCGCACGAGGTGTCGCTTGTCCTGGCGGCGAGCGGCGCTTCGCGCGACCTGGGCGCCGCGCG
>NZ_JAUZED010000049.1 GCF_030705415.1 Curtobacterium sp. A7_M15
GCACCGCGCCTCCCGTCAGCAGGATCCCGCGATCAGGACTTCGACGCCTCGACGAACGTGCGGCGCGGGTCGGTCTCCTTGATGAGGGAGGTCGCGTCGCGACCCGAGACGGCCCCGGTGACCCACCCGATCACGATGCGGACCTTGCGGTTCAGCGTGGGCATCGCGTACACGTGGTACGCGCGGTGCGCGAGCCACGCGAGCAGGTTCGTCATCTTGATGCCCTTGATGTTCGCCGCACCCTTCGCGACGCCGTACGACGCGACGGTGCCGATCGACGGGTGACGGTACTCCTCGAGCGGCTTGCCCGTGATCGTCGCGACCACGTTGTCCGCGGCCACGACGGCCTGGCGGACGGCGTTCTGGGCGTTCGGCGGGTAGTACGCCGGCTGCTTCTCGGCCGTCAGGTCGGGGACCTGCGCGACGTCGCCGAGGCCCCAGACGCCGGGGACGACCTCGTGCGTGTCCTCGCTCTCGACCTGGAGCTTCGCGTTCGCGGCGAGGTGGCCCTTCGGGCCGCGCGGCAGGTCGGAGGCGTCGAGGAGCGGGTTCGGCTTGACACCGGCGGTCCATACGAGCAGGCCGGCCGCGAACTCGTCGCCGTCGGACAGCTTGATGACGCCGCCCTCGGCGCTCGGCATGGTCGTCTTCAGGCGGACGTCGATGCCGCGGGCGCGCAGCGACTCGAGGGTCCACTTCGAGAGCTCGGGGCCGACCTCGGGTGCGACGCGGTCGAGGGCGTCGATGAGGACCCAGCGCGGGTGCTCGCCGGCGAGCGACGGGTAGGTCTTGATCGCGGCCTGCGAGACGTCGAACAGCTCACCGATCGCCTCGACACCGGTGTACCCGCCGCCGACGAAGATGCTGGTGAGGAGACGACGCCGCTCGTCCTCGTCACGGGTGGCAGCGGCCTTGGCGATGTTGTCGAGCAGCTTCGCGCGGACGTAGGCGGCCTCCTCGACGCTCTTGAAGCCGACGCCGTACTCCTCGAGCCCGGGGGTCGGGAACGTGCGGGTGACGGAGCCGAGCGCGACGACGAGCTGGTCGTAGCCGAGCGTCCGGTCGTCGCCGCCAGCCGTGGCGATCGAGACGGTCTTGTCCTTCGACGAGATCCCCGTGACCTTGCCCTGGATGACGCGGGTCTTGCGGAGCGCGCGGCGCAGCTCGAAGGTCACGTCCTTCGGGGCGATGTGGCCGCCGGCGACCTCGGGCAGGAACGGCAGGTACGTGTAGTACGTGTTCTGGTCCACCAGCGTGATGCGCATCGGCACGGTCGCGGCGTGCTTCTGGAGCTGCTTGACGGTGGTGTAGCCAGCGGAGCCGCCGCCGAGGACGAGGACGTGAGGGATGGAGTCTGCCATTCGTCCGGTCTACCCGACTTCGGCTCCTGATGTCACGAGGTGCGCGGCCTGTCGCGGAGCCGCCACCACGCGGTCTCGGCGAGCTCGACGCCCGTGTACACCCCGTGGGGCGTCCGTCGGGACTCGGTGAGGGAGAACCGGCGGAGCCGGTAGCCGCCGCCGAAGCGGTCGATGATCGCCTCGGGCGAGGACTCGGCGTCCCGCTTGACGTACCAGGTGCGGTCGTCGACGGGCTCGATCACGCGGTACTCACCGACGGCCGCCGATGCGGGAGCGCAGGACGTCGATGCGCTTCTGGATCTGCTCGATGCTCGCCTGGGCCACCGCGGGACCACCGCTGATGCGCCGGAGTTCGGCGTGGATCGCGCCGTGCGGTTCGTTCGCGTGGCGGGACCAGATCGAGACCAGCCGGTGCAGCTCGGACCGCTGCTCCTTGATCGTCTGGTACATCGGGCGGTCCTCGGGTGCGGGGGCGGCCGCCTTGGGCATGCCGTCCTTCGGGGTGCGCCCCTTGGCCCGCTTCGCCTGGCTCGCCTGTCGCGCACGGAGCAGGTCTCGCACCTGGTCGGGTTCGAGCAAGCCCGGGATGCCGATGAAGTCGAGTTCCTCGAGCGAGCCCACCTCACCCCCACTGCCGAACTCGCCGCCGTCGTAGAGCACCCGGTCGAAGGACGCCTGCGAGTCGAGCGCCTCGAACGGCTGGACCTCGAGCAGGCTCTCGGACGCGCGGTCCTCCTTGTTGGCCTCGGCGACCATCGCGTCTTCGGGGTTGTACATCCCGTCGTCGGCGTCCTTCGGGCGGTCCAGCGCGTGGTCGCGCTCGAGCTCGAGGGAGGCCGCGAGTGCCATCAGCCCGGGGACGCTCGGCAGGAAGACGCTCGCCGTCTCACCCCGACGCCGGGCGCGCACGAACCGGCCGATGACCTGGGCGAAGAAGAGCGGGGTGCTGGCGCTCGTGGCGTACACACCGACGCACAGCCGCGGGACGTCCACGCCCTCGGACACCATGCGGACCGCGACCATCCAGCGCGAGGTGTCCTCGGAGAAGGCCTGGATCCGGCTCGACGCCGCGGCCTCGTCGGAGAGGACCACGGTCGGCCGCTCCCCCGTGATCTGCTGCAGGATCCGTGCGTAGGCGCGGGCCGTGGTGGTGTCGGTGGCGATGACGAGCCCGCCGGCGTCCGGGACGCCCCGACGGACCTCGGTCAGGCGCTTGTCGGCGGCGGAGAGCACGGCCGGCATCCACTCGCCCTCTGGCGAGAGCGCCGTGCGCCATGCCTGGGCCGTGATGTCCTTCGTGACCTGCTCGCCGAGCGACGCCGACATCTCGTCGCCCATGCGCGTCTTCCAGCGCATCTGTCCGGCGTACGCCATGAAGAGCACCGGACGGACGACGCCGTCCTGCAGCGCGCGGCCGTACCCGTAGTTGTAGTCGGAGATCGAGGTGCGGATGCCCTGCTCGTCGGGGGCGTACTGCACGAAGGGGATCGGCGCGGTGTCCGAGCGGAACGGGGTGCCGGAGAGCGACAGGCGGCGGGTGGCCTTCGAGAAGGCCTCCCGGATGCCGTCGCCCCAGGTCAGGGCGTCGCCGCCGTGGTGGACCTCGTCGAGGATGACGAGCGTCTTGCCACCGGCGGTGATCTTCTGGTGGACCTCGGGGTTCATGCCGACCTGGGCGTACGTGATCGCCACGCCCTGGTAGTGGCGGCCGAACATGCCGTCGCCGTTCTTGAACATCGGGTCGATCCGGATCCCGACGCGGTCCGCAGAGTCTGCCCACTGCCGCTTGAGGTGCTCCGTCGGGGCGACGACGACGATGCGGTCGACGGTGCCGCGGGCGAGGAGTTCGGTCGCGAGCCGGAGCGCGAACGTGGTCTTGCCGGCGCCGGGGGTCGCCGCTGCGAGGAAGTCCCGCGGTTCGGTCTCGAAGTACTTCGTGAGCGCTTCGACCTGCCAGGCGCGGAGCTTCGACGCGGTGCCCCACGCGGCGCGGTCCGGGAAGGCCGGTGACAGGTTCTGCACGGCCGAGTTGCCGGCCGCCTCGGCAGCGGCGACGGCATCGTCGTGGGCGACGACCGCGGCGGGCTCGTGCACGCCCGCGCGGTCTCCGTGGGGCCCGGCCTCGCCCTGGTCAGGCGTCGCGCTGCCGTCGTCCCACAGGGCCGCGGGCTGGTCCCCCGCCCCTGGCTGATCGGTGTACTCGGCTGCGCTCACTGCACGGGATTCTACCGTCACCCTTCGTCCTGCCGAGCGTGCGGGACGTGTCCCTCGGGCGCGCCGCGCACCAGGGAGGCGGGTCGCAGCACGCCGGCGCCGAAGCGTGCGGCGACCGCGTCGATCGTCGTCTCGGTCTCACGCCACGGCGCGTCGTCGTCCCACAGCGCGTTGCTCGCCGCCGCCGGCACGAGGTTCTCGCCGCGGACCCCGATGAGCCGGATCCGGTTGCCCGGCCGGTGCAGCACGTCGTACAGCTCGACGGCTTCACGGTGCAGGCGCTTGGCGACGTCGGTCGGCTCGGCGAGGGTGCGGGACCGGGTGAGCGTGGTGAAGTCGGTGTACCGGACCTTGAGCGCGACCGTGCGGGCCTGGACGTCGGCACGCCGGAGCCGCACCGCCACCTTGTCGGCGAGGCGCAGGAGCTCGCGCGCGACGTCGTCACGCTCGGTGAGGTCGTGCCCGAAGGTGACCTCGTGCCCGATCGACTTCTCGCCGACGCCGCTCTCGACCACGCGCGGATCGCGACCCCAGGCGAGGTCGTGCAGACGCTGGCCACCGGCCGGACCGAGCGCGGACACCAGCGAGCCGAGCGGCGTGGTCGCGAGGTCGCCCACCGTGCGGATCCCCCGCCGTTCGAGGGTCTCCTGCGTCTTGCCGCCGACGCCCCACAGCGCGGAGACCGGTTGCGGGTGCAGGAACGCCACGGTGTCGGCCGCCGGGACGACGAGCAGGCCGTCCGGCTTCGATCGACTCGACGCCAGCTTCGCCACGAACTTCGTCGACGCGGCGCCGACGGAGCAGTGCAGACCCGTCTCGGCGAACACGGCCGCACGGATCGCCCGGCCGATCTCCCACGGGGTGCCGTAGAGGCGGATCGCCCCGGCGACGTCGAGGAAGGCCTCGTCGATGCCGAGCTTCTCGACGCGGGGCGTGAAGCGGTCGAAGACGGCCATCACGGCGTCGGACTTGGCGCGGTACTTCTCGAAGTGGGGCTCGACGATGATCGCGGCGGGGCACCGACGCTTGGCGACGGCCATCGGCATCGCGGAGTTCACGCCGTACTTGCGGGCCTCGTACGTGGCCGCCGTGACGACCGAGCGGTCGGAGTCGTGTCCGACGATCACCGGCAGGCCGCGGAGGTCCGGCCGGTCGAGCAGCTCGACGGAGGCGAAGAACGCGTCCATGTCCACGTGGAGGACGCTCGCCGTCACGTCGTCGACCGGCGCGTCGGACACCAGCCGGTTGCGTCCGTCCTGCTTGCTCACACGGCGATGATGCCAGGACCCACCGACATCACCGCGCCACGGGCGCCAGTGTGCGAGGTTCCGCGCAGTGTGCGAGGCTCGCACGCGGCCCCGCTGCGCGGAACCACGCACACCGCGGGTCGCGCCCCCCCCCCCCCCCCCCCCCCCCCCACCCCCCCACACTGCGGGACGCGCCTCGCACGGTGCGAGGGCGCGGCGCGGCGCGGCGGGTCAGGCGAGCGGCCCGAGCACGGACGCCGCGATCGTGCGCGCCGCCGAGTCCCGCGACGACGGGTGGTACTGCCCCGCACGGACGTCCCGCGCCAGTCGCGCCAGCTCACTGCCGGCCCGGTAGGCGCCGCCGCCCACGACCCGCATCGCCTCGTCCACGACCCGCTGCGCGGCGTCCACCGCGCGTGCCTTCGTCCCGACGAGCAGCGGGAACCACCGCGGCCCGAGGTCGTCGAGCTCGTCGACCGACCGTGCGAGGGAGGACACCTGCAGCTCGATCGCGTCGACCGTCCCGCGCGCGTCGGCGATCGCCCGCCGCACGTCCGGGTCCTCGGACCGCGGCGTCCCGTCGAGTGACACGCGCGACCGCACGGCCGACACCGCGAGCGACACCGCACGCGAGGCGACCCCGACGTACACCGACGCCACGAGCAGTTCGAACGACGCGAAGATGCCGAACACGAGTGGATCCTGGGTCGGCCCGACGGGCAGCTCCCGCACGATCCGGTCGGCCGGGACGTGCACGCCGTGGAGCAGCGTCGTACGGCTCTGGGTCGCCCGCATCCCCAGGGTGTCCCAGTCGTCGAGGTGCTCGACGTCCCCGTCGGACCGCAGCACGAAACCGTGCACGAGCCGCGGTTCCGGCCCGGACTCGTCCTTGCCGAACACGCTCAGCACGTCCCACGCCGGCGCGAGCGACGTGGAGACCTTCGTCCCCGTGAACCGGTAGCCGCCGTCGCCGTCCGGCTCCGCCGTCGTCGTCGAGTCGAAGAGGACCGCGTGGTTGCCCGGCTCGCTCACACCGAACGCGAGCAGGTGGTCGTCCGCCGCGTGGTCGGTGACGGACTGGAGGAACGACCCACCTCGCGCAGTGACCGCGCGCGCCGCCTGCACCCAGACCTGGTGCATCCCGAGCCCCAGCGCCGTCGCCGGTGCGGCCTCCGCGAGCCGCCGCTGCACCGCGGCCGTCGCGGCGAGCCCGAGTCCGGCTCCGCCGCGCTCGACGGGCACGCCGAGCCGCAGGTAGCCGGCCGTCCGGAGTTCGTCGAGGTCCTCGGTGCAGAACGCGTTCGCGGCGTCGTAGCCGGGCGCTCGGGCGGCGATCCGCTCGAGCAGCTCGTCGCCCAGCACCGCCGCGGGGTTGGCCTTCGTCATGCCACGAGACTAGGGTCCGACAGGTGTCAGATCGTCATCCGTGGTCCAGGTACGTCGCGATCGGTGACTCGTTCACCGAGGGGATCGGTGACCCCGACCCGACCGTCCCCGGAGGCAACCGGGGCTGGGCGGACCGGGTGGCCGAGGTCCTGGCGAACCAGTCCGAGGACTTCGCCTACGCCAACCTGGCGATCCGCGGGCGACTCCTGCAGCAGATCATCGACGAGCAGGTCGAGCCGGCACTCGCACTGCGTCCCGACCTCGTCACGGTGTCGGCCGGCGGCAACGACATCATCCGCCCGGGTTCCGACCCCGACGAGCTCGCCGAGCGCGTGGACGCGATGGTCACGCGGCTGCGCAGCGACGGCGCGACCGTCGTGCTCTTCACCGGCCCGGACGTCGGCATGACCCCGGTGCTCGGGATGGTCCGCGGCAAGACGGCGATCTACAACGAGAACCTGCACGCGATCGCGTTGAAGCACGGCGCCCTCGTCGCCAACATGTGGGCGCTCCGGGTCCTGCGCGACCCGCGCATGTGGGCACCCGACCGGCTGCACCACTCCCCGATGGGCCACGCGACCGTCGCCGCCGCGGTGCTGGACGCGCTCGGCGTCGAGCACGGGCTCGAGCCGTTCAACCCGGAGCCCCTCGAGGCCAGGCCGTGGCGGGAGGCCCGCGCCGAGGACCTCGGCTGGGCGCGCGAGTACCTCGTGCCGTGGGTGGTCCGGCGCATCCGGCACACGTCCTCGGGCGACGGCGTGACCCCGAAGCGACCGGAGCTGCAGGACGTGGTCGAGCACAAGTCCGACACTCCCTGACCCTGGCGGGCCCGAGCACTGCGGCGTGCGCCCCGTGACGGGCATCGCGCCCCGGTGAGTCGGGGCGCGATGCCCGCATCGGGGCGCGATCCCGGGCAGCCGGGCAGCCGGCAGCCGGCAGCGCAGCGATCAGTCGGCGGGGCGGCGCAGCGTCAGCGGGCCGTCGTGCAGCGGCTCGGTCGCCCACGACGCCGTGGCGGTCCCGGCTTCGGGGTCGACGTGCACGTGCGCGAGGTGCGGCGTCTCGATGAACCGCACGTCGACGAGCACGGTGCCGTCCGGTTCGACCGCACCGCTCGCGGCCAGGGCACCGTCGACCGCCCACTCCCCCTCGCCCACCGGGACCGAGAGCGTCCCGCCGTCGACCTCGATGCCGAGACGCCAACGGTCACCGTCGCGGGAGAACGCGGCACGCTCGACCCCGTCACCGCGGAACGGACCGGCGGCGAGGTCGGGGAGGCGACCGCCCTGGACCGCGGGCAGCCCCAGGGAGGCGAGCCGCGCCTCCAGGTCCGCATCCGCTGTCGCGTCGGGATCCGCAGCGTCGATCGCGGGCAGGAGGTGCTCCCAGGCCGCGTCGAGGACCGCCTGCATGTCGAGGCTCTGGCCGGTGAGTGCGAGGACGACGTCCTGCTCCGGCAGGACGACGCAGAACTGGCCGTACGCGCCGTCGCCGCGGAAGCCGTGGCGGGCCATCCAGAACTGGAAGCCGTAGCCCTGGCTCCAGTCCGGGTTGCCCTCGTCGGGGTTCGCGACCTGTGTGCTCGTGGCGGCGGCGACCCAGTCCTCGTCGAGGATCCGCCGACCCTCCCACACACCGCGCTGCAGGTACAGCTGCCCGAGCTTCGCGACCGCCCACGTCGGCGCGTAGCACCCGCTGAACCCGAGTTCGGCGCCGGTCTCGTCCCGCTTCCAGGCCAGGTCGTCGATGCCGAGGGGGTCGAGCAGGCGCGGACGGAGGTAGTCGACGAGCGAGCCCCCGCTGACCCGCCGGACGATGGCGGCCAGCGTGTAGGTGCAGGGTTGGTTGTAGGCGAAGACGGTGCCGGGTTCCTCGTCGGGCGGTGTGAGCAGGAAACCGCGGACGAGGTCCTGCGGGTCGGCGGCGCGGGCACGGTCGAGCGCCTCCTCGCGGTGGCCGCTCGCCATCGCGAGGAGGTGCCGGACGCGGATGCGGCGGCTGCGCTCGTCGGTGATCTCGGCGTCGAGTTCCGGGAAGTACGACAGGGCGGTGGCGTCGAGGTCGACGAGTCCCTCGCGGACGGCGATCCCGACGGCTGCGGCGGTGAAGCTCTTGCTGAGGGAGTAGAGCAGGTGGACGCGGTCCTCGGTGTACGGGTGCCACCAGCCCCGGGCTGCGACCTGACCGTGCCGCAGCAGCACGATGCTGTGCGGTTCGACGTCGGGCGTCGACTCGAGGGCGTCGAGGAACCGGGCGATGCCACGGGCTTCGATGCCGAGGGCGGACGGGCTGGACCGGGGGAACGTCGTCGTCACCCGTCCGACCCTACGCCCGGGACCCACGCGCGGAGCGAGCCGGCACGGGCCGCCGATCGGCTTGCTGAGAGTCACGGCATCTGCGTCACGGGTGCCGTCCACCGACACCCGCCAGGATCGACCGTCACGACAGCGACACGGCTTGACAGCACGAGGGGGTCCGATGAAGGTTGCGGGCCACCCGCGGAGACGCCCGACCACGGCGGTCTGGGCGCTCGTCGTCGCCGCCGCCACCGCGCTCCTCGCCTGGGTCCGCATCGGGAGCCCGGCCCGCGGGGTCGCCTGGGCGGAGGACTCCGGACGCTTCCTCACCGACCGGCTCGCCCTGGGGCCCGTCCGGTCGCTGTGGCACCCGTACGACGGCTACCTGCACGTCCTCCCCCGGCTGGTCGTCGACGCCGCCGTCGCCCTCGGGCGGATCGACCTGTACGCACTGTCGGTGTCGGCGATGTCGTGCGCGGTGCTCGGCGGGGTGTGCGGCGTCGTCTTCGTCCTGTCCCGCGGTGTGGTGCGGGCGTGGCCGCTGCGGGTGCTCCTCGCGGCCGTCCCCGCCCTCGTCCCGCTGGCCCCCGTCGAGATCGCCGGGAACGCGGCGAACCTGCACTGGTACCTGCTGTTCGCCGCCCCGTGGTTGTTCGCGCACCGTCCGCGGAACTGGTGGTCGTCCGCGTGCACCACGGCGGCGGTGGCGGTCGTGACCACGAGCGAGATCCAAGCGGCGGTGTTCCTGCCGCTGCTGCTCCTGGGCCCTCGGAACCGGCGTGTCCTCCCCGTCGCGGCGGCAGCCGTGCTCGGTGTCGCGGCACAGGTGACCGTCACGCTCACCCACCCTCGTTCGGCCACGCACCAGGGCGGCATCACCTCGTTCCGGGACATGACCGCCGGCTTCCTCGCCCAGGTGGTCGGCGGGAGCTGGGACGCCGACGTGCGCGTCGTGGGGGCGGCCGTCTCCGCGCACGGCTGGTGGGTCGTCGCCGTGCCCGGCCTGCTGCTCCTCGCGGCCGTGGTGACCGCCGGGGTCCTCGCGGACCGGCGGACGCGGTGGATGATCCTCGCCAGCGCCGTCGGCGCCGGGGTCGTCTGGTACGCGGCGCTCGTGGTGAACCGCACGACCGGGACGACGTGGTCCGCGTTCACCGCGGCGGCGTGGGCGAGCTCGGCACCCCTGCGGTACGCGGCTGCGGCGTCGATGTTCCTCACCGCGGCGGTCGTCCTCGCCGCCGACGTGTTCCTCGCCCGCGTGCGGTGGCCGTGGCGGGCCGCGGGCGGTGTGCTGCTCGTGGCGTCGGTCGTCGCGTTCGTGGCCGGTCCCGGCGCAGTGCCGCGCCGGGAAGACGGACCGCAGTGGTCGGCCGAGGTCGAGCAGCGGGCGCCGTACTGCGCGGCGCACCCGCACGACTCCGTCAGGATCGGCGCGATGCCGAGGATCGCCGGATGGGACGCGACCGTGCCGTGCGCGATGGTCGAGCAGGCCGTCGGGCGCTCCGGTCGGTGAGGACTCAGCGACCGCCTCGCCGGGCGGCCGGGTCGCGGCTCGGGTCGAGCGGCAGTGCCGTCACGTCGGGGGTCGGGTCGGTCGCCAGCCGAGCGTGGGTCTCGACGTCGAAGCGGTCGTCGCCGTACCGGAGCTTCTCGCGCTCCACCCCCTCAGCGCGGAAACCCGCCCGGGTCGCGACCGCGCACGACGCCGGGTTGTTCGTGCGGTGGCCGAGTTCGAGGCGGTGCATTCCGAGGGCGAAGGCGTCCTCGGCGGCGGCGGCGAGCGCGCGGGTCGCCAGGCCCCGGCCCCGGGCTTCGGGTGTGAGCCAGTACGAGATCCAGGCGGTGCCGTGGGTGTGCTCGATGGCCGTGACCCCGACGCACCCGACGACGCGGGCCGCGGCGCCGTCCGATCCCTCCGCGGCGTCCACACCGTCCGAAACGATCGCCCACCACCGGGCGTGCGCGTCGAACCGGTAGGTCGTCGCGATGAACGCCCCGGCTACCGCGACGTCGTCGAAGCGCACGCCGCCGAACTGCCGCGCGAGTTCGGGGTCTGCCGAAGCCGCCACCAGCACCGGCGCGTCGGACGACCGCCACGGGCGCACGGTGGCCGACACCGTCACGCGCCCTGGAACGGGTTCGTCCACCGCCACCAGACCCCCGGGTCGTCGATCGCCCGTTCGAGCACGAGCGGCACGGTCACCGGGTCGTGGTCGGTGATGGTGAACCGCACCGTGCCGACCCGCTCCCCCTTCGTGCCGAGGGTGATCGTCTCGAGCTTCGTCTTGGCGGACACCGTGGTCCGTCCCCACACCAGCACCTCGGCTGCGGACCGGGACACCGCGTCGGCCTCGTCCTGCCAGGGGGTCGAGAACGTGCCGAAGGTCTGGCCGGCGTGGGCGAGCGTGACAACCTGGAAGTTGTCGGCGACGGATCGCAGCAGTCGCTGGACGTCGACGTCGAGCGAGTCGTGGTCGACGCCGCCGAGCATCGCCCCGACGACGGTCACCTGCTCACCGCCACGCTCGTAGGTCGCCGCGAAGAGCAGGCACGCGCCGGCCTCGTCGAGCGTGCCGGTCTTGATGCCCTCGACGCCGTCGAGCCCGAGGAGCTTGTTCGAGTTCTCGATCGCGCCGGCACCGGGCACGGTGACCTGCTTCGTGCCGACGACCTCCTTCACCACGGGGTTCGCGAGGGCGAGCTGCCCGAGTTCGACGAGGTCCGTCGCCGTCGAGGTGTTGTGTGCGTCGAGCCCGGTCGGCTCCTCGATCGTGGTGTGGTCGAGGCCGTGCTCGTCGAGCCACTCGTCCGCTGCCTGGCGGTACGCGTCCATCGACCCGAAGGCCCAGAGCGCGAGCGACCCGGCGTAGTTGTTCGCCGACTTCATGAGCATGACCTGGAGGGTCTGGTACTCGGAGAGCTGCAGCCCGGCGGGCATCGGCGCGACCTCGCCGTTCACCGCGAGGTACTTCGCGTAGAGCGCCTGCATCCCGGGGCTGAAGGTGATCGTCGGGCCGGACTCGCCCGGCTCCAGCGGCTTCTCGTCGAGCACAACGAGCGCGGTGACGACCTTCGAGATGCTCGCGATCGACCGGGGCTTCGTGTCCCCGCTCGTGCGCAGGCTCTCCGGGAAGTCCGTGGCCTCGACGGCGGTGGCGCCGTAGTGGGGGAACGTCAGGTCCGGCACCGAGGACGTCGGCGCCGAGTAGGTCGTGGTCGAGGCGCTCGCCGGGGCGAACGGCACGACCGCCGCGGCCACGAGGTACCCCACCGCCAGCACGAGCACGGCGACGACCGAGATGGTCACCGGCCTCCGGACGGCGGAACGGGGGCGGCGGACGACTCGTGACACGGGAACCGAGCGTACCGGGGGTGGGTACCGCGTGGCTGCGAGGACGCGCTAGGCGCGCGTCGGCGCGGGGTCGGACTGGAGGCGCGGCTCGGCCCTCACGACGACGGTCGCGTCCGACCCGTCGTCGGCTCCACGGCCGTCGGGTCCCGTCCGGCGCGCGAAGGTCCATCTCCGGGACAGGTACGCGAAGACGGGGCCTGCGGCGTTCATCACGACGACCGACACCCACGCAGCCCACACGTTGCCCGGTGCGAACCCGAAGCCGCCGAAGTAGGTCGCGAAGAACGACGCGAACCCGAGGAACATCCCGGGGACCAGCGCGAACGCACGGACCCGGCCGGTGACCATGAGCGCGGTGTTGCACACGAGGATCACGACCCCGAGCACGACGTTGCGCGCGAACTGCCCGTCACCGAGGACGGTGCCGATCTGCTGGTCGACGAGCACGATCACGAGGGCGAACGTCGACCCGACCGGCATCGTGGCCCAGAGCCGGGTGGCGTTCCGGAGCGTCGGCTTCGCTCCGAGCAGGAACATCGCCGCCCAGCTGATGAAGATCGCCCACGTGGGCAGGTTCAGCGCGGTGCCGCCGATGAACGCGGTGGCGCCGGCCAGGACGGAGGCGACGACCTCGTGCGGGATCCGTTCACGCATTGCTGAGCTCCTTCGATCGGGTGGTGCCGGTGGTGAGGACGGTGGTGCGGGTGGTCTCGGCGACGACGCGGCCGCGCTTCACGACGAGCGTCCGGTCCGGACGGTCGAGCAGGACGCCCTCCGGGTCGGTGGTCGAGAGCACCACGAGGTCGGCGTCGGCGCCGGGGCCGATGCCGTAGGTCTCGGCGATCCCGACGACCCGCGCGGCCGAGGTCGTCGCCATGTCGAGGACACGGGCGAGGTCGTCCGGGCCCGACAGGTGCCCGACCTGCGCGAGCAGCAGCCCGATGTCGAGCAGGTCGGCGTTGCCGAACGGGGTGAAAGCGTTCCGGACGTTGTTCGACGAGTAGGCGGTCGTGACACCGGCGGCCCAGAGGTCGCGGACCGGGAGGACACCGCGGCGGACGTCGTGGTCGTCGACGCGGCCGCCGAGGTGCAGGTCGGTCGCCGGGAGCGGCACGACCGCGACTCCCGCCTCGGCCAGGCGTGCGAACAGGGCGGCGCGCTCGGTCGAGGGCAGGCTCGCGGCGGACGTCACGTGTCCGAGCGCGACCCGACCCTGCATCCCACGGCGAACGACGGCCTCGGCGACGGTCCCGGCGAGGGCGAACCGGGGGTCGCTCGTGTCGTCGGCGAAGTCGGCGTGCAGATCGGCCGGCACGCCGAACTCCTCGGCGAGGTCGAGGACCGTCTCGACGTGCTCGTGGCACTCGGCGAGGGTCCGCTCGTTGTACGTGCAGCCGCCGATCACGTCTGCGCCGGCGTCGAGCGCCGCGCGCAGGAGGCCGAGGGTCCCCGGCGCCTTCGCGATGCCCTCCTGCGGGAACGCGACGATCTGCAGGTCGAGCGCCTCGCGGTACTCGTCGCGCAGCTCCAGCAGCACCTCGACGCCGGTCAGCCCGACGATCGGGTCGACGTCGGGGTGTGCGCGGACCAGCGTCGTGCCGTTCGTGATCGCCTGGTCGAGCAGGGTGCGCGCGCGGTCCCGCACGGAGCCGTGGGTGAACCCGCGCTTGAGGTCGCCGGTGACGGCGATCGCCCCGGCGAGCGTCCCGTCCGGGTTCGGACGTTCGCGGTCGAGCAGGGCCTTGTCGACGTGCAGGTGCGACTCGACGAACCCGGGCACGACCACGCGACCGGCGCAGTCGACGACGCGGGTGGTCGGGTCGGCGGGGACGGTGCCGACGGCGGCGGTGACCGCGGTGATCGTGCCGTGCTCGACGACGACGTCGACGAGGCCGGGCTCGTCGACCAGGCGGGCGTTGCGGAGGACCAGGTCCACGACGGACCCCTCTTCTCTCATCGGTGGGCGGGGACGCAACCCACCATTCGCCCGTCGTGTTTCCGGCTCGGTCGCAGCGTGTGACAGCCGTGTAAAAGTTGGTCGTACCAATGAGCCAAGCAGACCAATGGACCATAGGCTCCTGCCCATGCAACGAGGACGCACCCTCAGCGCCGCCACCGCGGCGCACCTCGCACGCCTGGTGCTGGAGGACCTCGCGCCCGGCGACAAGCTGCCCCCGGAACGCACCCTCGCCGAGGACCTCGCCGTGTCGCGCACGACCGTCCGGGAGGCCATGCAGGAACTCGAGCGCCGACGCCTGGTGTCCCGGACGCCCGGCCGCGGGACGGTCGTGCTCCCCCGGACCGAGGAGGCCACCGCGCTCCTCGAACGGCAGGCCGGCCTCGGGCACGCCGAGGACCTCGCGCACCGAGCCGAGAACGTCGCCGAGTTCCGGACCGTCGTCGAACCCCAGGTCGCCGCGCTCGCCGCCGCCCGCGCCGGCGAGGCCGACCTGCTCGCCTTCGAACGGATCCTGCAGGCCACGCACGCGGGGCTCAGCCCCGAGGAGTCCCTGGCGCAGGACGTCGCCTTCCACGTGCAGGTCGCCCGCGCCTCGGGCAACCCGCTCCTGGTCTCCCTGTGCGAGCTCAGCAGCGGCTGGGTGCAGGACGTCCGCGCCCGGTCGCACAGCACCAGCGAGGGTCGCCGGTCGTCCTTCGTGTGGCACGAACGGATCCTCGACTCCATCCGCCGACACGACGAGGGGGCCGCCCGCACGGCGATGACCGACCACCTCGCCGACGTCGCCCACCTCGTCGAACGGAAGGCCGACCGATGACCATCCCCGCGATCCCGACCCTCCAGCCCGGGGCCGGGCCGATCCGCGCCGAACGGTACCTGCCCGTCGACCCCGAGTCCGTGCTCTGGGGTCGGCTGCCGAACGCCGACGACCGCCCCGCGATCACCGTCCGACCGGGCGAGTCGGTGACGATCGACACCGTCAGCCACGAGGGGATCCTCCCCGACCAGGGCAGCGATCCACGAGCCTTCTTCGCCACGCACGGCGTCGCAGCGGAGCACGTGCTCGACGACGCCGTCGCGATCGCCCGGACCGGACGCCGCGACCCCGGGTCCGACGGACCGCACGTCGTGTCCGGGCCCGTCGCGGTCGTCGGCGCCCGCCCCGGGGACGTCCTCACCATGACCGTCGTGGAGACGCTCCCCCGGGTGCACTACGGCGTCGTCTCGAACCGCCACGGCCGGGGCGCCCTGCACGGCGAGTACCCCGTGGACGGCACCACCGTGAGCGTGTTCGCCGACGTCGTCGACTCGCCCGCCGGGCTGCGCGGCCGCATCCCGCTGACGACCGCCCGCGAACGCTTCGCCCGCTTCCCGCTCGCCCCGTTCCTCGGGATCATGGGCGTCGCGACCACCGGGGAGCGTCGACACTCGGTCCCACCGGGGCGGCACGGCGGCAACATCGACGTGAACCTCCTGCAGGCGGGCACGCAGCTGCACCTGCCCGTCCTCGTGCCCGGTGCTCTCGCCTACGTCGGCGACCCGCACTTCGCACAGGGCGACGGCGAGGTGGCACTCACCGCGATGGAGGCCTCGCTCCGCGCGACCGTCCGGTTCGACCTCACACCGGCCGACGAGGCCGCGAGCCGGTTCGGCGACCTCGTCTGGCCGGTCGCCGAGACGCAGGAGTACCTCGTCCCCACCGGCATGGACCCGGACCTCGACGAGGCCGTGCGGGAGTGCGTCCGGCACGCCGTCGCGATCCTCGGCGCGCGCTGGGGCATGGAGCCGCACCTGGCGTACGCCTACCTCTCCGCCGCGACCGACTTCGACATCTCGCAGGTGGTCGACCTCGTCACCGGTGTCCACGCACGCATCCGCAAGGCCGACTTCGAGGAGCCCGCCCGATGACCACGCACCCCGACGCCCCCGAGGGGCTCCTCGATGCACTCGACGCCTACGAGGCCGCCCTGCTGACCAACGACCTCGACGCCCTCGACGACGCGTTCGTGGACGCCCCCGACACCATGCGCGGCGACGACCGCGGCCTGCTCGTCGGGCACGACGCGATCAGCGCCTTCCGCGGAGCACGCGGCGGGGTCGCCAACCGGACCCTCACGCGGGTCGAGGTCCGACCCCTCGCCGAGGACCTCGCCCTCGTCGTGTCGGTGTCCCGCTTCACCGGTGGCGGGCACGGGCTCCAGACCCAGCTGTGGCGCCGGACGCCCGACGGAGCGCCCACCGGTGCCGCCGCGCGGTGGCGGATCGAGTCCGCCCACGTCACCGGCCGGCCCCGCGCCTTCGACCCGACCGTCTGGCGGGCCGTCGGCGACCCGCTCGTCGCACCCAGCGCCTCCGGGCCGCTCGACGGGCGGACGATCGCGGTCAAGGACCTCTACGCCGTGCCCGGCCAGCCCGTCGGCGCCGGCAACCCCACCTTCCTGCGCGAGGCGCCCGTCGAGACCGAGGCCGCACCCGCGGTCGCGGCGCTCCTCGCCGCCGGTGCCGCGATCCGCGGGATCGCCCGCACCGACGAGTTCGCCTACAACCTCACCGGAAGGAACGAGCACCACGGCACACCGCCGAACGCCGCGGACCCGACACGGCTGCCAGGAGGCTCGTCCAGCGGATCCGCGACGGCCGTCGGCCTCGGGACGGCCGACATCGGCATCGGCACGGACACCGCCGGGTCGGTCCGGGTCCCCGCGTCGTACCAGGGGCTCTGGGGGCTCCGGACGACCCACGGCAGGGTCCCCCGCGACGGCCTCCTCCCACTCGCACCGTCCTTCGACACCGTGGGGTGGCTCACCCGCGACGCCGAGACCCTGCTCGCCGCGCTCGACGCCACCGTGCTCCCCACCGGGACGGCACCGGCCCCGACCCCGCTCGTCGTGCCCGGGGAACTGCTCGCCCTGGTCGACCCCGACACCGCCGCCGCGTTCACCGCGTTCTCCCGGTCCCTCGACGACGAACCCGGACGGATCCGGCTCGCGGACCTCGGCGTCCCCGCACCCGAGGAGCTCCGCGAGCGGCTCCGCCTCGTACAAGCCGCCGAGGCCGTCACCGCCCACGGACCCTGGATCGCCGCGCACCCCGGCGCGCTGAGCACCGTCGTCGGCGACCGGTTCGCCGCCGCCGCCGCGAACGACCCCGTGGCCACCGCCGACGCCGTCCGGCGCCTCGACGACGTCCGGGACACCGTCCGCAGTGCCCTCACCGGCAGGACGCTCGTGTTCCCGACCGTGCCCGGCCCCGCGCCGCTGGTGTCCGCCGACGCCGCCGCGCTCGAGCGCACCAGGACCGCGACGACGGCGATGACGAGCCTCGCGAGCGTCGGTGGGCTCCCCGCGGTGAGCGCGCCGATCCTCACCGTCGACGACGCGCCGGTCGGCGTCTGCCTGGTCGGCGCGCCCGGCACCGACCGCGACCTGGTGCGCCGCGCACGAGACCTGACGAAACGCTGACGCGCGCGGTGCGACGGAGGCGATCCGCGCCTCCTGGCCCCTCAGGCCCGCGCGGAGGCGAGCCGCTGCGCGTGCGTGACCGCCCAGAGACCGACGGCGCTCGCCGCGGCGACGTTCAACGAGTCGACACCGTGCGCCATCGGGATCCGCACGGTCGTGTCGGCGGACGCGATCGCCGCGGGCGTGAGCCCCTGCCCCTCGGTGCCCATGACGAGCGCCACCCGGTCCGGGACGTCGGCGACGAACGCGTCGAGGTCCACCGAGCGGTCCGTCAGCGCCATCGCGGCGAGGTGGAAGCCCTGCGCGCGGAGCTCCTCGCCGGCCGCCGGCCAGTCGCCGATGCGCGTCCACGGCACCTGCAGCACCGTGCCCATGCTGACGCGCACGCTGCGCCGGTAGAGCGGGTCGGCGCAGCGTGGACTGACCAGGACGGCGTCCGCGCCGAGGCCGGCGACGCTGCGGAACACGGCACCGACGTTCGTGTGGTCGACGATGTCCTCGAGGACCACCACGACCTTCGCGTCCCGGACGACGTCGGCGACGCTCGGCAGCTGCGGACGGTGCATCGCCGCGATGGCGCCCCGGTGCATCCGGAAGCCGGTGAGGTCCTCGAGCAGGTCGTCGGGGCCGACGAACACCGGGCCGTCGTGGTCCGCGACGACGGGGAGCACGCTGTCGAGCCACTTCTCCTGCACGAGCACGCTCCGCGGGACGTGTCCGGCGCGCACCGCACGTTCGATGACCGTGTTCGACTCGGCGATGTACAGCCCGCCCTCGGGCTCGGACACACGCCGCAGGGCGACGTCGGTGAGCCGGGCGAAGTCGTCGAGGCGGGGGTCGTCGAGGGAGTCGATGCGGACGGCGTGCACGGGGCTCGTTTCGGGTCGGTGGCGGCGGCGCGCGGCCGCCGTACGCCACGGGAAGTGACCGGGTGGGTCGGCTGTTGAGGGTACCGTGAACACGATGGCGACGAGCGAACCGACCAGCCCCGTGGGCGCGACCGCGGCCGCGCTCGACCTCGACCGCGCCGTCGAGGTCCTCGCCGGCAAGCGCATCGCGGTGCTCTCGGGTGCCGGGCTGAGCACGGACTCCGGCATCCCCGACTACCGGGGCGCCGGACGGGTCGTCCGGAAGCCGATGACCTTCCAGGAGTTCCGTGCCGACCCCGCCAAGCGGCAACGGTACTGGGCCGGCTCGCACCTCGGCTGGCGCACCTTCGCCGCGGCCCGTCCGAACGCCGGGCACCAGGCCCTCGCGGCCCTGGAACGGGACGGCGTCGTCACCGGCATCGTGACGCAGAACGTCGACGGACTGCACCTCCGGTCCGGGTCCCGTCGGGTCGTCGAGATCCACGGGTCCATGGACCGTGCCGTCTGTCTCACCTGCGGGCAGGTGTTCTCGCGCGCCGACCTCGCGACCGTGCTCGATCGCGACAACCCGTGGATCGACGAGCCCGGGACCGTGCAGCTCCAGCCGGACGGCGACGTCGAGATCACCGACGTCGAGCGGTTCCGGGTGCCGGACTGCTCGGTGTGCGGCGGTGTGCTGAAGCCGGACGTGGTGTTCTTCGGCGAGTTCGTCCCCGCCGAGAAGTTCCGCGAGGCCGTCTCCATCGTCGCCGAGGCCGACGCGCTCCTCGTCGTGGGCTCGTCCCTCACCGTGAACTCCGGTGTCCGGCTCGTCGACCACGCCGCGCGACGGAAGCACCCCGTGGTCATCGTGAACCGGGGCGAAACCCGCAGCGACCCCCGCGCGGCCGTCAAGATCGACGCCGGCACGACCGAGACGCTCGAGGCCCTGGCGGCACGTCTGCGATGAGCCCGCGCGGCTCGTCTGCGATGATCGACGGGTGACGACGCTCCTGTACCTGGTCCGGCACGGCGAGACCGACTGGAACGCGCAGCGGCGCATCCAGGGCTCGACCGACATCCCCCTGAACGAGACCGGACGGCAGCAGGCCCGATCCACCGCGACCCTGCTCGACCGACGCCGGTTCGACGCCGTCGTCGCATCGCCGCTGTCACGGGCGTTCGAGACCGGCTCGATCATCGCTGCCCACCTCGGGCTCGCCACACCCGCCACGTACGCGGGGTTGGCCGAACGCTCCTACGGCGACGCCGAGGGCCTGACCGACGACGAGGTCCGCGAGCGCTACCCGCACGACGACATCCCCGGCCGCGAGTCCCGCAGCGCGCTGCTCGACCGCGTCACCGAGACGCTCGCCGAGATCGCGGTCCGGTACGACGCCGGCAGCGTCGTCGTCGCCACCCACGGCGCCGTGATCCGCAGCATCGTCAACGCCGCCGCCCCCGGTACCGCCGACCGGCACAGCACCCCGATCCGGAACGGGTCCGTGCACTCGTTCCGGTGGGACCCCGAGCGCTTCCACGCCGAGCTCGTGCGGTTCGACGACCCGATCGACGACGTGTCGGACGGCCCCGGCCGCTACGCCTTCGACTACCAGAACCCGCTCGAGCGTCGAGGCTAGCCGCGAGCGCTGTCGGAGGCCGGGTACTAGGCTCCGACGCACTCGCAGACCCGAGCGCACGAGGGGGCTGACATGACCGTCGACGGACCCGAGGGTGGGCGCGCCCAGCCCGGGTGGCTGCAGGCGAGCGACCCGGACGACCTCGACCGGGCCTTCGGACCGGACACCGCCTCCGTCCCCGTGCGGACCGGTCGGCAGCGGGTCCGGCGCAGCGCCCTCGTCGGCGTCGGCGTGATCATCGCCGCCGGTGTGCTCGCCGTCGCGCTCGTCACCATCATCGGGAGCGTGCAGGACGGCGTCGGCGGCGTGTTCCCGCGTCCCGAGGCCGCGCTCGACCGGTTCGACACTGCAGCGCGGGCGGTCGACGGGGTGTCCGACGTCCGTGACGAGGACCCGGTCAAGACGGCGTTCGCGAGCTACGACGTCGAGTCGACCGTATCCGTCTCCCCCACGCTGTCCGACGAGGAGCGGACCGCCGTCGTCGGCGACCTCCGCGCCGCGGCGAAGGAGGCGAGCGGCAACGGCGTCCGGGTGTTCGCCGTGGCGGACCTCGGTGCGCTCGAGATCGGGATCTCGACGGACGCGAAGACCACCGAGCAGCGGCTGACGCTCGCTCGGCGACTCGACGCGATCGGTGGTGTCTCGGGCGTGCGGTGCTCGTGGGGCGACGGTGGGCCGTCCGACGAACCGGCCGACCAGGCGATCACGGTCGAGACGATCGGGCGCGGAGCAGCGCTCGGCGCCGTGGTGGCGAAGGCGACGCAGGAGGTCCAGGCGGTGTTCCCGGGCGCGACCGTGACGGCGGAGCGGCCGGCGTCCTGATCGGTCTCCGCGCAGCGGCCGGCCCTCCGGCGATACCGCCCCGCGGGGTGCTCTCCGGCGTTACCGCACAGCGGCCGACCCTCCGGCGCTACCGCCCGGGGGTGTCCCCCCGCGCCACGACCGCCTGCTCCAGGGCACGGACGACCTGCTCGGCCGACGTCTCCCACCGGAACCGACCCGCCTGCACGATCGACGCCCGTGAGGCGACGTCCCACCGCGCCTCCAACCGACGCACCGCAGCCGCGACCGCCGACGGCGACGACGGATCGAAGTACTCCGCGACGTCGCCGCCGATCTCGCGGAAGATCGGGATGTCGCTGACGACCACCGGCGTCCCGACGCCCATCGCCTCGACCAGGGGGATGCCGAAGCCCTCGTCGTGGGACGCCGTCGCGAGTGCCGTCGCCGACCGCAGCACCGACAGGTACTCGTCGTCCGAGGCACCGTCGTGGAACACGATCGACCCGGCCGGCGCGAGCCGCTCCAGGCGAGCACGGTCGGCGCCGGACACGCGGGACATGCAGTGGAGCACCCAGTCCGCACCGAGCAGCGGGATCGCGGCGGCGAGGGTCTCGACGTTCTTGTACGGCATGAACGAGCCCATGTAGACCAGGGACTTCTCGCGCGGACCGCCCTCGGGTCGCGGGGCGGCAGGGTCGGCGGCGTTGTACGCGACCGTGACGGGGCGCTTCGTCAGTCGGTGCTCGGCGATCAGCCCGGCGGTCGTCCCGGACACCGTCACGACACCGTCGGCGCCGTTCAGGAGCAGCCGCTGCGGCACCCAGCTGAGGTGGAAGGCCCGCCAGCCGAGACGCAGGGGCCACGAGAACTCCCGCGGGGGCGTCCGGTTCCGGTAGTAGATGAGGTCGTGCAGGGTCAGCACGAGCGCGTACCGCCGGCCGCGGGACCCCATGGTCTGCATGGGCGAGAAGACACCGTCGAGACCGAGGCGGTTCACCTTCCGCGCGACGAGGGGCTCCCCCGGCTCGGTCGGCGCCGGCAGGAGTTCCCACGGCAGGTCCGACGGCAGCGACTCGAGCTGCCGTTCGTCGTGCACGAGCAGGGTGTAGTCGTGTCGCTCGGGCAGGTGCGCGGCGATCCCGGCCGTGAACCGGCTGATGCCGTCGTGCCGGCCGATGCGGACGTACCGGCAGTCGATCCCGATGCGCAGACGGGTCACGACGCGGCCCCGTCGCCCGGCGGGGTCGCCGTCGCCGTCGCCGTCTCCTTCTGGGCGCGCTTCGATCCCGCTCGTGCGCCCTTGTTGCCCCGCTTCGGCGCGTCCGCCATCCGTCGCAGGACCGCGGACGCGGCGGCTCCGGGCGTCTCGTAGTGCACGAGGTGCCCGACGTGCGGCACGACGACGAGCTCGGCGTCGGCCAGGCGTGCGGCCAGCGCACGCTGCTCGGGTACCGCAGTGATGTCGTCGCGCTCGGCCGCGATCATGAGCACCGGCACCGCGATGCGATCGGCGTACTCGGACACGTCGTGCGTCACCGAGGTGTGGAACGCCTCGAGCACGCTCGTACGGTTCGCGAACGCCGAGAAGTACCGGTCGTGCTGGTCGTGCACCCAGCGCCGGAGGTCACGGTCGTGCGACTTGAGCATCGCCAGGCTCATCACGCGCACGATCGCCGGGTTGCGGAGCAGCCCGAGGCCCAGCGGCTTCGGCAGCACCGCGCCGGCACGGTAGTACCCGATCGCGATCGCCGTCCCCACGGCGCGCGGCCCCTGCAGCGCCGGGGCGGCGATCGGGTTCACGAGCACCAGCAACCGGGTCGCGAGTCCGGCGGCGACGGTGGCGGCGACCACGATCGACCCGAACGAGTGCCCGAGGACCACGGTGTCGGACCCGAGGCCGAGTGCCGCGTGGAACCCGCGCAGCCATGCGACGTAGGAGTCGATGTCGGACGCGGGCAGCGGATCGGAGATGCCGAAGCCGGGCAGGTCGGGCACGATCACCCGGACGCCGTCGAGGTGCGCGGCGATCGTCTCGAGGCCGTGGTGGTCACCACGGAACCCGTGCACGGCCAGGACGGTCTCGGTCGCGTCGGACGGGCCGTACTCCCAGTAGTGGGTGGTGCGGCCGTCGACCTGCACGGAGCGGTGGACGACCGGGGTGGCGGCCATCAGCGACTGGTACGGGGAGAGCACGGGCGGTTGCATCCCCGTCAGTCTACGAACGCGCGTCGGCGCGCCGCCGTCACCCACGCTGGATCGTGGAGGACTCGCAGGCGCGACGTGCCTGTGGAGGACGAGCCGCGCCTCCTGGCACGCATTCTCCGGACAAGTCCATGCGCCGCGGCCTAGCGTGTCCAGGGTGACGTTCACCGCCCCGATCCAGCTCCCCGGCCTGACACTGGACCCGCAGTGGTACAAGCGCTCGGTCTTCTACGAGTGCATGATCCGCTCGTTCGTCGATTCGAACGGCGACGGGATCGGGGACATCCAGGGCGTCATCGGCAAGCTCGACTACCTGCAGTGGCTCGGCGTCGACGCCCTGTGGCTGCCGCCGTTCTTCCAGTCCCCGATGCGCGACGGCGGGTACGACATCGCCGACTACAAGGCGATCCTGCCCGAGTTCGGCACCCTCGACGACTTCCGCGAGCTCGTCACCAAGTCGCACGAACGCAACATGCGCATCGTCATCGACATGGTGATCAACCACACGAGCGACCAGCACGAGTGGTTCCAGCAGTCCCGCGAGGACCCGGACGGCCCCTACGGCGACTTCTACGTCTGGCGCGACACGGACACCGAGTACGAGAACATCCGCATCATCTTCGTCGACACCGAGGAGTCGAACTGGACGTTCGACCCGGTCCGACGCCAGTTCTTCTTCCACCGGTTCTTCTCGCACCAGCCCGACCTCAACTTCGAGAACCCGGCGGTGGTCGAGGCCGTGTACGACGTCGTGCGGCACTGGCTCGACATGGGTGTCGACGGGCTGCGGCTCGACGCGATCCCCTACCTGTTCGAGTCGGAGGAGGGCAACGGCGAGGGCGAGCCGGAAACCCACGAGTTCATCAAGAAGCTCCGTGCGATGGTGGACGACGAGTACCCCGGCCGCGTGCTGCTCGCCGAGGCGAACCAGTGGCCGCGTGAGACCGCCGCGTTCTTCGGCACCGACGAGGAGCCCGAGTGCCACATGGCCTTCGACTTCCCGGTCATGCCGCGCATCTTCTACTCGCTCCGGGCGCAGCACGCCTCCGAGCTGAAGGCGATCCTGTCGGAGACCCTCGACGTCCCGGAGTCGGCCGCGTGGGGCGTGTTCCTCCGCAACCACGACGAGCTGACGCTGGAGATGGTCAGCGAGGAGTACCGCCAGGCGATGTACGGCTGGTACGGCTACGACCCGCGGATGCGCTCGAACATCGGTATCCGCCGACGCCTCGCTCCGCTGCTCGACAACTCCCGTGCCGAGCTCGAACTCATCCATGCACTGCTGTTCTCGCTGCCCGGGTCGCCGTTCCTCTACTACGGCGACGAGATCGGGATGGGCGACAACATCTGGCTCCCGGACCGCGACTCCTCGCGCACACCGATGCAGTGGACGCCGGACCGCAACGCCGGCTTCTCCACCGCGGACCCGGGCAAGCTGTACCTGCCCGTCGTGCAGTCGCTCGTCTACAACTACGCGCAGGTCAACGTCGAGGCGCAGCTCGCCCAGTCGCGCTCGCTGCTGCACTGGGTCCGGAACGTCATCCACGTCCGCAAGGCCCACCCGGTCTTCGGCCTCGGCACGCTGCAGGTGCAGGAGACCTCGAACGACTCCGTGCTCGCCTTCGTGCGCTCGTGGGAGGGCTCCGGTCAGCAGTTCGGCCCCTCCGCCGAGGACGTCCTCTGCGTCTTCTCCTTCGCCACGAACCCGACGTCGGTCACGATCACGGCGCCGGAGTACGCGGGGCGTCCGCTGTACGACCTCTTCGGCGGCGGCTCGTTCCCGTCCTTCGACGAGTCCGGCTCGGTGACGCTGACCATGGGGACGCAGTCGTTCTACTGGCTGCACGTGGGCGCGCCGGTCGGGTAGCGACGCACTGGAGGCGCGGCTCGGCCCCGGTGGGAGGGTCGGGTCGGTCGCTGGGTCGCGCCCGGTCCGGCGTCGCGCCCGGCGGGCGGGTCGCGTCTGGGCGTGTCGGTGCGTCCGGTTAGCCTGGCCGCGTGACGTTCCCCACAGCGCAGCTCGACTCCCCCGCTCCGACCCAGGACCTCTCGGGTCGTCCCTGGTGGCACGCACTCGGCGTGTTCGACCTCGAGACCACCGGCGTCGACGTCGAGACCGCCCGGATCGTCACCGCGCACGTCGGCCTGATCGACATGACCGGCCGTTCCATCGTGGAGGGCGCCTGGCTCGCCGACCCCGGCGTCGAGATCCCCGAGGGCGCCGCCGCCGTGCACGGCATCACCACCGAGCGGGCCCGTGCCGAGGGTCGTCCCGCCGCCGAGGTCGTCGCCGAGATCATCGCGGCGGTCGAGGCGGTCTTCGCCCGGGGCATCCCGCTCGTCATCTACAACGCCCCGTACGACCTCACCGTCCTCGACCGCGAGGCCAAGCGCCACGGCATCGCCTCACCCGTCGTCGGGAACGTCGTCGACCCGCTGGTGATCGACAAGGCGCTCGACACCTACCGCAAGGGCAAGCGCACGCTCGAGGCTGCGTCGGAGCTCTACGGCGTCACCCTCTCCGATGCGCACGACGCCGGTGCCGATGCCATCGCGGCCGGGCGTGTCGCTCAGGCCATCGCGGCGAAGTACCCCGACGAGCTCGGGGTCTCCGCCGAGGAACTCCACCGCAAGCAGGTCGGCTGGTGCGCCGAACAGGCGTCCTCGTTCCAGGACTACATGCGGAAGAAGCGCGACCCGGCCTTCACTGCCGACGGCCGCTGGCCGCACCGCAACGCCGGCTGAGGCGCGGCCGGCGCCACGCCGCGGGCACGCGGCGC
>NZ_JAUZED010000005.1 GCF_030705415.1 Curtobacterium sp. A7_M15
ACCCGACCGCACCTGCCGACCCCGCGTCCGCCGACGGCCCCGCCGCCGGGGCGACCCTGTCGGCGTCCGCAGCCGACGGCGGCGGCCGAGCCGCGCCTCCCGGACCCGGAGCCGACCACGTCGTGACCGGGCCCGGCGGCGGACTCACGTGGTTCGAGGACGGCACGGTCGAGGGCGCCGACGTCGCCGTCTTCGCGAACGAACTGCTGCCCGAGCTGCCGGCGCACGGGGTCCGCACCGTCGTGCAGGGCGAGCGCGTCGACTACGAACGGCTGACCGGTCGCCCGCACATCCGCGTCACGACCATGCCGTCGGACAAGCACGACTGGTTCGACCTCGGCATCTTCGTATCGGTGAACGGCAAGCAGGTTCCGTTCACCCCGCTGCTCCGGGCGCTCGCGAAGCGGGACCGGCGGATGAAGCTCATCGACAACTCGTACCTGTCGCTGTCGGACCCCGCGTTCGACCGGCTGAAGGAGCTCATCGACGAGGCACGCGACCTCGACGAGTGGGAGCCCGACCAGCCGATGACGGTCACGCCGCTGCAGGCCGGGCTGTGGTCCGAGTTCGACCAGCTGGCGGACGAGACCTCGCACGACGAGCGGTGGCAGGCGATCGCGTCGGGGTTGCTCGGGGCGACGCCCCCCGGGTCGGTGCCCGTGCCGACGTCGGTGCACGCGGAGCTCCGGCCGTACCAGCACGCCGGGTACGCGTGGCTCTCGTTCCTGCTGTCACACGGCGTCGGCGGGGTGCTCGCCGACGACATGGGGCTCGGCAAGACGCTGCAGGTCCTCGCGACGATCGCCGCCGCGCGGGAGTCGTCGCCGGACGAGCCGCCGTTCCTCGTCGTCGCCCCCACCTCGGTGGTCGGGAACTGGGCGACCGAGGCCGCCCGGTTCACCCCGTCGCTGCGCGTCTCCACGATCGGCTCGACGACGCTCAAGGACCCCGGGCTCGTCGCACGCGCCGCGGCATCGTCGGACGTCGTCGTGACGTCGTACGCGCTGCTCCGGCTCGACGCGACGGCGTACACCGACCTGCCGTGGGCGGCCCTCGTGCTCGACGAGGCGCAGTTCGTGAAGAACCCGCAGTCGCAGACGCACCGGGTGGCGGTGGACCTCCGCGCGCCGGTGAAGTTCGCCATCACCGGGACCCCGCTCGAGAACGGGCTGACGGACCTCTGGGCGCTGTTCCACATCGTCGCCCCCGGACTGCTGTCGTCGTGGTCGCGCTTCGGGGACGACTACGTGAAGCCGCTCGGCTCCCCCGACCTCCGGGGCGTCGCCCGGCAGGAGCTCACGGCGCGGCTGCGTCGGCGGATCCGGCCGCTCATGCTCCGGCGCACGAAGGAGAGCGTCGCCGCCGACCTGCCGCCGAAGCAGGAGCAGGTCGTCCGGGTCACGCTCGACCCGGCGCACCGGACCCTGTACGAGACGACGCTGAACCGTGAGCGGCTGAAGGTGCTCGACCTCATCGACGACCTCGCGAAGAACCGGATGATCGTGTTCCGGTCGCTGACCCTGTTGCGGATGCTCGCGCTGTCGCCGGCGCTGGTCGACGGTCCACGCGATGACCTGTCGTCGGCGAAGCTCGACCTGCTGCTCGACGAACTCGAGCAGCTCGCCGCCGAGGGTCGCCGCGCCCTCGTGTTCAGTCAGTTCACCTCGTTCCTGCGGATGGTCGCGGCAGCGCTCGACGACCGTGGGATCGGGTACGAGTACCTCGACGGCTCGACTCGGCGCCGCCCCGAGGTCATCGACCGCTTCCGGAACGGCACCGCCCCGGCGTTCCTCATCTCGCTCAAGGCCGGCGGCTTCGGGCTGACCCTGACCGAGGCGGACACCGTCTTCGTGCTCGACCCGTGGTGGAACCCCGCTGCCGAGAACCAGGCGGTCGACCGGACGCACCGCATCGGGCAGACCCGCTCGGTGAACGTGCAGCGATTCATCGCCGAGGACACCATCGAGGAGAAGGTCCTCGCGCTCGCGGCGAAGAAGGCCGAGCTGTTCGCGACGATGATCGACGACGACGCGCTCTTCGCCGAGGACCTGACGGCCGACGACATCCGGTCGCTGCTGGGCTGACGTCGCCGGGGCGCGGCGGCGCGGCGCGCGGTGCGCGGTGCGGGCGCACAACGGAAGTCCCGCCGAACCACGGCGGTGCGCGGTTCGGCGGGACGTCGGTTTTGCGGCGCCTCAGCGGGCGAGGGCGTCGATCGCGGCGACCTCGTCGGAGGACAACTCGATCCGAGCACCGGCGGCGTTCGACCGGATCCGCTCCGGGTTCGACGACTTCGGGATGACCACGAACCCGTGGGCGACGTGCCACGCGACGATGACCTGGGCGCTGTCCGCGTCGTGAGCGTTCGCGATGTCGACGAGCGTCGGGTCCTGCAGGTTGCTCGCCTTGAACGGGCTGTAGCCCTCGAGCACCACCCCACGGGACGCGAGGCCGTCCGCGATCGTGCGGTCGTACTCGACGGGACTCCACTTGATCTGGTCCACGGCCGGGGCGGTGCCCGTCGCCGAGGTGATCTCGTCGATCTGCGCGAGCGAGTAGTTGCTCACGCCGACGGCCCGGGTCAGCCCGTCGGCCTGCGCCTGGACCACCTGCTCCCACACGTCCGGACGTGCCTCGCCGTTCGGCGGCCAGTGCACGAGCCAGAGGTCGAGGTGGTCGAGGCCGAGCTGGTCGAGGCTCTCCTCGATCGTCTCCCGCACCCGGTCGGCGTTGTCCGGCGGGAGCTTCGTCGTCACGAAGACGTCGTCGCGTGCCAGTCCGGACTCGGCGATGGCCTTCCCGACGCCGCGCTGGTTGCGGTAGCCGGTGGCGGTGTCGATGTGGCGGTACCCGGCCGCCAGGGCTTCGCCGACGGCTGCGGGGGCCTCGGCATCGGGGATCTGCCAGGTGCCGAAGCCGAGGAGCGGCATCGACCCACCGGTGACGGACACGGACGGGTTCGCGTAATCGGTCATGCACCCGTGTCTACGCCGTGCTCGCGACGCCGTTCAGAGCGAGGCGGTCCAGTCGGCGACGGTGACGACCTCGGCCTGCCGTGGGAAGACCTTCTCGACGAGGACGCGGTGGACCTCCGGATCGCCGTCCACGCACGCGTCCGACAAGACCGTGAGGCCGAAGTCGAGGTCGGCCGCCTGGCGGAGCGTCGAGAGGACGACCCCGCTCGTCGCGATACCGGTGAGGACGAGGTCGCGGACCTCGAGACCGCGGAGCAGCACCTCGAGGTCGGAGCCCGTGAACGCACTGACGCGCAGCTTCGTCACGACGAGGTCGTCGTCCCCGACCCCGAAGGCACTGTGCACGTCCGTCGCGCCCGGGGCCTGGGCGCCGATGCGTTCGCGTGCTTGCCGGAACACCTTGTTCGAGCGTGCGGCCTCGGGAGCACCGGGACGCATCGCGATCCGCACGAAGACCACGGGGATGCCGCGTTCACGGGCAGCCGACACCGCGGCCGTCGCTGCCGCCAGGACCTCGTCCGTGCCGAGCCGTTCGACGATGCCGTTCTGGTAGTCCATGACGAGGAGTGCGGTGCCCACCCGGAAGACGCTACTCCGACGGTCCGGGCGGTCGACCCTCCGCTGGGGTTCCGGTCGATGTCCGACGTGTCCGGCATCATCGACGAGGCCGTCCGGCCCGCACCACCGCACCACCGCACCACCAGGAGCTCCACCACCGCATGACGTCCCGCCGACGCCGTACCCGCACCAGCCTCACGTCCGTCCTCGTCCTCCTCGCACTCGCCGTCGGTGGGTACGCCTTGCACGCCGCGGGCGTCATCGCGCCCGATGCCGAAGCCGCACCGGCGACGACCAGCGCACCCACCGCAACCGACGCGCCCACGATCGAGACGGAACCGGGCACGGCGGGGACGACCCGCGCCTCCCGAACCGCCGCACCGAGCGCGGCTGACGCACCGAGCGCGGCCGCTGAGATCGCGCGAGCGGAACTCGCCGCGCTGCCCGTCAAGGGCAAGGCGCCCGCGACCGGGTACGACCGGGTCGGCGAGTTCGGCACCGCCTGGCTCGACGTCGACCGGAACGGGTGTGACACGCGGAACGACGTGCTCGCGCGCGACCTCTCGGCGATCACCCGTCAGGGCTCCTGCCGGGTGATGAGCGGGACGCTCGTGTCGCCGTACACCGGGGCGAGGATCGACTTCGTCCGCGGCGAGGGGACCTCGACGCTCGTGCAGATCGACCACGTCGTCGCACTCGAGAACGCGTGGCGGACCGGGGCGCAGCAGCTCTCGCAGCGTGAGCGGGAGGCACTCGCGAACGATCCCGAGAACCTGTTCGCGGTGGACCAGCACTCGAACGGGCAGAAGCGCTCCGGCGATGCGGCGACCTGGCTCCCGGCGGAGAAGTCGTTCCGGTGCACGTACGTCGAGCACCAGGTCGCGGTGAAGACGAAGTACCGGCTGTGGGTCGCCCCGGCCGAGCACGACGCGATCGCGCGGATCCTCAGCAACTGTTGAGCCGTGCGGCAAAACGACAGGTGTAGTCTAAGTCGTGTCGATGCGAACGCATCGTCCGGACTCGCTGCTCCACCGCGGACCCCGAGCCCTTCACCGTCGAAGACCTCAGGAGGCCTCCCCATGCCCGGCACCACCACCGCCCGCTTCACCGACCGCGTCGTCCTCATCACCGGCGGTGGATCCGGCCTCGGCCGCGCGACCGCCGTCCGCCTCGCCACCGAGGGCGCGAAGCTCTCCCTCGTCGACGTCTCCGCCGAGGGCCTCGAGGCCTCGAAGACCGCCGTGCTCGACGCGGCCCCCGACGCCGAGGTCCTCACGACCGTCGCCGACGTCTCCGACGAAGCCCAGGTCGAGGCGTACGTCACCGCCACCACCGAGCGCTTCGGTCGCATCGACGGCTTCTTCAACAACGCCGGCATCGAGGGCAAGCAGAACCCCACCGAGTCCTTCACCGCGGCCGAGTTCGACAAGGTCGTCGCGGTCAACCTCCGTGGCGTGTTCCTCGGCCTCGAGAAGGTGCTGCGCATCATGCGCGAGCAGGGTTCGGGCATGGTCGTGAACACCGCGAGCGTCGGCGGCATCCGCGGCATCGGCAACCAGTCCGGCTACGCCGCCGCCAAGCACGGCGTCGTCGGGCTCACCCGCAACTCGGCGGTCGAGTACGGCCGCTACGGCATCCGCATCAACGCCATCGCCCCCGGCGCCATCTGGACGCCCATGGTTGAGAACTCGATGAAGCAGCTCAACCCCTCGGACCCCCGGGCGGCCGCCGAGGAGTTCATCCAGGTCAACCCCACCAAGCGCTACGGCGAGGCCCCGGAGATCGCCGCGGTCGTCGCGTTCCTGCTCTCAGACGACGCCTCGTACGTCAACGCCACGGTCGTCCCGATCGACGGCGGACAGTCCGCCGCCTATTGAGCCGCGCGGTCCGGCGCGTGACCGTTCTGGTTCGCGATCCCCGGCTTCCCCGGACCAGAACGGTCAACGCATGACCACGAAAGGCCGTCCCGTCCCGGCGTCCCGACGACCCCGCCCGACGTGACAGCATGGAGGCCGACCCTCGGGAGGGAACCGCATGAGCACGAACGACCAGACCGGATCGGCCTTCGGTCGCGGCGTCGACAACACCCCGCCGACCGCGTCCGCCGAACTCCGCCGCCGGATGGCGACCTCGCCCGCGGGCTTCCTCCGGAGCGCGGCGTGGGTGCCGTGGCGTCCCGCGGATGCGCCCGACGGCGGGAGCGTCGCGCACGTGATCATCCGCGAGAAGCCGTTCGTCCCGGTCTTCACCGACCCTGCCGAACTCGCCGCGGGGCTGCCCGACACCGAGGGCCGACCGGTCTCGATGTCCGAGCTCGTGACCGCGCTGCCGGAGGAGTTCGGGATCGTCGTCGACCCCACGAGCGCCGCGGAAGCGAACTTCCTGCACGCCGATGTCCTCGCCACCATGCGGGCGCAGATGCAGAGCGGTGTCCAGCTCGACGAGGACCCCGACCAGAGCTGAACCGGCCGCCTACCGACCACTCGGGCCGGGCTCGACGAGCTCGATGAACCGGGACAGCAGCGACAACCCGGCGATCGAGGGCGGCAGACCCGTGGCCAACGCCGGCGAGTACACGAGGTACGCCGCCCACTTCGCCCGCGACAGCGCCACGTTCAACCGGTTCGGCATGAGCAGGAAGTCGAGCCCACGCGGGATGTCGGCCGCGCTCGACGCCGCGAGCGAGACGATCGACACGACGGCCTCACGCCCCTGGAACAGGTCGACCGTGCCGACCTGGGTGCCGCGCAGTCCTGCTCGGTCGAGGGCGTCGCGGATCACCGACCCCTGCGCGTTGTACGGCGCGACGACGATCACGTCCTCGTCCGTGAGCACGCGTTCGGTGTCGCCGTCCACCCATCGCCGACCGACGACGTCCTGCGCGAGGGCGACGACCCGGGCGGCTTCTTCCACCGAGGAGGTGGTGTTGCCCGCGTGCACGATCGGCTCCGGGTGGACCCCCGGTTCGATGCCGTCGAGGTGCCGCCCGGACACCATCGACGCCAGCTGCCCGTCGTAGGACAGTGCCGACACCGATGCTGTGAGAGCTGGCTCCATCCGACGCGTCCGCGCCAGGAAGTAGCCGAACGCATCCGGCAGTACGTGCTGGCCGTCCGCGAGCCACCCGAGTGCGGACTCGTCGACCGGCTCGGGGTGGGACCCCTGCGACACCTGCGGCAGTTGCTGCGGATCTCCGAGCAGGAGCAGCCGGGTCGCCGCGATCGACGAGGCGATCGTCGGCGCGAGGGAGAACTGCCCCGCCTCGTCCACCACGAGGAGGTCGAGGGACCGCCGCGGGATCGTGCCCTCGTTCGCGAAGGTCCACGCGGTGCCGCCGACGACCCCGCCCGTGCCGGTCTCGGCACACGACGACAGGAACGCAGCCACGGCGGCGTTGTTCTTCACCGGCGTCCACGCGGCCGACTCGAGGTCGTCCTCGGTCGCACCGCTCTTCGGCACCTTGACGACACGATCAGCCGGAATGCCGGCCGCGACCACGGACGACAGGAAGTTCTCGGAGGTGGCGTGCGACTGCCCGACCACGCCGACCCGCCAGCCGTACTCGCGCACGAGCCGCGCGACGACGTTCGAGCCGACGTACGTCTTGCCCGTTCCCGGAGGGCCCTGGATCGCCAGGTACGACCGATCCAGCTCGAGCAGCGTCGCGACCACGGCCGACACGGTGTCGTCGCCCTGCACGGGCACGATCGGTCCCCTGGGCGGGACCCGACGGAGCAGGTCGAGCGCCGGGTCGGGCAGCATCGCGGGCAGGGCGTCGAGGACCGCTTGCCCCCACTCGGCGATCGCCTCGGGCTGGGGCTTCGCTCGCGGCGGTGCTGCCGGTGCGAGGGCGACCGGGAAGTCCTCGTGCGGCGAGCCACCGACCGGCAGGCTCTCCTTCACGAGCACCTCGAAGCCGTCACCGTTCTCGAACGCGTCCAGCACGACCGCGCGAGCCGACGCGCCCTTCGAACCCGGCGCCGGAGCGGCGACCGATGGCGGGAGTGGGTCGTCGTAGACGAGGTGGGGCGTGCCTCCTGGACGGAGCCGCGAACCGGGCGCGAGCGTCCCCGACAACCGGATCTCTCGTGACTGCGACCGCGCACGCGGCAGGGTCCCCCAGTCGCGCTCGACCGAGGCCCGCTCGACGACCAGCACGTCGCGGGTGTCCGCCCACTCGTCCACCGGGTTCCGCAGGCGGTCGAAGTGGTCCTGCCAGAAGGTCTTCGCCTCGCGCCGGTGGTAGTCGATCGCGGCCGCGGCGAGCGCCAGTGCCGTCTGGTCGGACGTGCGGTCAAGGGCGTCGACCCCGTCGAGCTGCGCGGCGAGCGCCGTGTACACGGGGTTCGGTTCGCGGTCGACCGGGATCGGCGGGAGCAGTTCGTCCGGCTCCGCGGCGATCGGTGTCGGCGCGGCCGCTCGGAGCGACAGGAGCCAGTCGCGCAGCCGGAGGGTCGACCGGCAGTCGTAGGCGTTGTAGTCGGCGACCTCGTCGAGCATGTGCTGGCCGGCGGCTGGGTCGCCGTTCCGGAGCTCCTCGATCGCGTCGACGTACGCGGTGATGCTGTCCGCCGCGTTCGTGACGTCGCTGAGCCGCAGGTCGTCGCCCATGTACAGCGGCTCGAGCTTCTTGATGGAGTAGCTGCGGCTGCCGACCACGAGCGCTTTGCGGACGATCGGGTAGAGGTCGACGAGGACGCCGGCGCGGAGCAGGTCGTCGACGGCCTCTTCCCCGACGCCGTGCCGGGCCGCGAGCGAGAGCAGGTGCGTTCGCTCGTACGCCGCGTAGTGGTAGATGTGCATCCCGGGGTGCTGCTGCCGCCGAGCCTCGATGAAGGCCAAGAAGTCCACCAGGGCCTGGCGCTCGTCGCGGATCGTGTGGGCCCAGAACGCGGTGAAGCGCGCCTCGGGGTCGACGAGCCCGAACAGGTAGTCGAGTCCCCAGTGCACGCCGTCCTCGGTGTGGAGCGGGTCCCCCTCGAAGTCGAAGAACACGTCGCCCGGGTCCGGTGCCGGGATCGCGTCGAGCGCGCGCGGGTCCGCCACCTCGTAGGCGGGCGTGCGGCCGTCAGTCTGCTCGGTGTCGACCTGGAGGCGCGCCTGACGCACCAGCCGAGCCTGCGTCCCGCGCGGGAGACCGGGCACAGCGGTGGTGCGGTCCGCCAGCTCGTCGATCGTCCGCACCCCCTGCCGGATGAGCTTCGTCCGTTGGTCGAGTCGCATGCCCGCGACGAGGACGAGGTCACGGTGCTCGGCGACCTGCGTCGTGCAGACGTCGCACCGGCCGCACGACGAGTACCGCAGGTCGGCCCACTGCAACGGCTCGGTCTCGGCCATCCGCTCGGCGATCACCCGCTGCAGCTCGACGCGCTGCGTCCGGTACACCGGCGCGATGTCGGCGAGGTCGTGCGTGGTGGTGGTCCGGTCGCCCAGCACCAGGTGCACCTGCTCGCCGGTGGGGATGCCGTGCGCCTGCATCTGCTCGGCGTAGGCGGCGAGCTGCAGGAGGGCGCTGATCTTGGCGTGACGGGCGAGCTTGGTGTCGTAGACCTCGTACTCGCCGCGGTCGTTGCGGATGATGAAGTCCGCGAAGCCGATGAAACCCGGCGCCCCTGGCGTCGGCGAGGCGAAGAAGGTCGGTTGGTAGAGGACGTCGGCGCCGTCGTGCATCGCTGCCCGTGCTCGTTCCGCCGTCTGGGCGTACTGCGCGGGCTCGGGGCGGTCGAACTCGACGACGTCCCGGGTCTCGCGGAGGATGTCGAGGTAGTCGAGCTCGTGCTGGTCCCCCAGGCGTGCCGTGCGCTCGAGCATGTCGTCGTGCGTCTCGGGCAGTGGTTCGCCCCGCCCGAGCTTCGCGTCCATGCGCCGCAGGAACGCCCACTCGCAGGCCGCCCAGGTCGAGAGGTCGCTCGGGCTGAGCAGGACCTGCCCGTCGCCGCCGATCTGCATGCGTTCCCCCGTCTCGTCGGTCTCCTGCGAGCCTAGGGCCGCCCGCCGACACCGTCCGTCCGCACGAACCGCGGCCCCTCGTACCCGTCCCGCGACACCCACGCCGTGAAGTCCGCGAGCGACCGCACCCAGTGCCCTCGCTCCCCGTAGAGGGCCTGGTAGACGACGACCGGCTCCTCCGTCTCGACGTCCCGCGCCACGAGGACCACCTCGTATTCGCCGCCCTTGAAGTGCCGGTACCGCCCAGGCGTCACGTCGTCGACCATGCCCCGATGCTAGGGCCGACACGCTCCCTAGACTCGACGCCATGACCGAGCCGGCACGCACCGAACGCGGACTCGACCGCCTCGTGAACTTCTCCGACGCAACCGTCGCCATCGCGATCACTATCCTGATCCTCCCGCTCGTCGACCTGGCCGGCGAACTCAGCGGGGGCCGGGGTGCCGGAGACCTGCTGCAGGAACACTGGCCCGCAGTCCTCGAGTTCTTCATCACCTTCTGGGTCATCGCCCGGTTCTGGACGCTGCACCACCAGGTGTTCGAGCACGTCCGCTCGTACAACCTCCGGGTGATGCGGCTCAACTTCGTGTGGCTGGCCAGCATCGCGTTCCTGCCCTTCGCCGCAAACCTGCTCAACACCGAGGTCGAGGGCGACCGGGTCGCACACGCGCTCTACCTCGGCAGCATGGTCGTGACGAGCCTGACGCTCACTGCGATCGAGTGGGAGCTCCGCCGCGCACCGGAGTTGCTGTCCTCGCCGCTCGGCGACTGGCGGAAGGGGCCGATCGCCGCGGGGCTGCTGGTCCTCGCGCTCGTCCTCTCGTTGATCTTCCCGTCGGTCGGCCTGTACTGGGTGCTCCTCCTGGTCCTGCAGGGCACCCTCGCCAGGCGGCTGCCGAAGCCCCACACCTGAGCCGACCGCACTGCGACCCGCCACGCGCCGCGCTCGTCACACACGGTCATGTCGATGCCCCCGAGCCCTCGAGGACGTACCGTCGCGACATGACCGTCGCCACGGCAGTCGCCGTCCTCGTGGGAGTCCTCGCACTCGCCACGGCCCTCGGCCTGCTCCTCCGCGCCCGGACCGGCCGAGCCCGCCCCACGCGGACGAGCGACACCCGCACGAGCACCGAACCGAGCACGGGCACCGACCCCACCACCGCCGACCTCGCCCCCGCCGAGGCCTTCGGCACCGAGGCCACCCTCGTCCAGTTCTCCACCCCCACCTGCGCCCGCTGCCCGGCCACCCGTCGCCAGCTCGACGCCGTCGCCGCCGCGAACCCCGGCGTCGCTCGACTCGAGATCGACCTCGCCGAACGCCCCGAGCTCGCCCGACGCTTCGCCGTCATGCAGACGCCGACGGTCCTGCTCCTCGACCGGAGCCGCGCCGTGCGCACCCGGTTCGGCGGCCCGCCACGCCCCGCCGAACTCGCCACGGCACTCCACGCCGTCCTGGCCGCAGCAACAGCAGCACCAACAGCAACAGCAACGACCCCCGGAGACGAGCTCCCATGACCGCCACGAACGACCCCGCACGCGGCATCGACCCCCGATCCCCGAGGTTCGGCGCCGCCATCACGACCGTCCTCCTCGCGGCGACGATCGTCCTCACGCTGATCCCCGCGACGTGGACCGTCGGCATCGTGCTGCTCGCCGTCATCGTCGTGCTCTTCGCCATCGGTGGCATCGCGGGCATCCGGCGACACCCCTACGGCGCGCTGTTCCGCCGCCTCGTCCGCCCGCGGCTCGGCCCGCCCGCCGAGCTCGAGGCCCCGGAACCCCCGACCTTCGCCCAGCAGGTCGGCCTCGTCATCACGGCCCTCGCCCTCGTGCTCGCACTCGTTGGTGTGCCCGTCGCAGCCCCCGTCGGCGCCGCGATCGCGCTGGTCGCCGCCTTCCTCAACGCCGTCTTCGACGTCTGCATCGGCTGCCTCCTCTACGTGTGGCTGGTCCGCGCGGGCGTGTTCCGCAGGCGGTCCGCGGTCTGATCAGGGGCCCGGAGGCGCGACCCACCCCCGCGACGCACGCCGCGTCGTCGAGGTGATCCGTTCCTCCCGGCCTCCCTGCCGTCCCGTCTCGTAGCCTGGCCGCATGGGGGACGACACGTAGCCATGCCGTACACCGACGCCTCGACGGTCCTGCTCAAGAAGCTCGCGACCTACCTCGCCGACGACGAGAACTCCGGCGCAGCCGACATCATCCGCGGATGGACGCCCCCGTCGAGCGCCCGCCCGAGCCGCCGGATCGAGGTCGGCGGACGGATCACTCTCACGCCCGAAGTCATCTGGTTCAATGCCCATCCGCTCAACTACGCCCGCTCCGACTTCGGGATCCCGGTCGAGGAGATCACCCGACTCGACGACGTGTCGAGCGGGCTGCGGAAGAAGGTCCGGATCACCCTGCGAGGCGGGATCGAACCGACCTTCCTGATGTGGGGCATCCCGCGCTTCATCGAGGCGGTGGACCGGGCGCGCGGTGCGCTCTGAGGCCTGGAGGCGCGGCTCACCCCCGCCCCGCTGGCGGCAGCGGAGGATCCCCCCACGACATCCTCCGCCGCCACGACTGGAGAGCACGGCGGCTCAGTACCTCGCGAGCGCCTGCTCACTCAGAGCGACGAGGTCGTCCGCGCGCATGCCCGGCCATCCGTGCAGCAGCTCGCGCCACTCGGTCGGCAACGCCGCCGCCCCGTACCTAGCTCCCGCGAGCCCGCCGGCGATCGCGGCCACCGTGTCGGTGTCGTTCCCGGTCCGGACCGCCCGGACGAGAGCGTCCTCGAGGCTCGTGCTCGTGCGCACCGCCGCGTAGGCCGCCTGGAACGCCGACACGACCCATCCGTTCGAGTCCGTGAAGTCCACCGGCTCCGAATGCTCCGCCGTCACGATGCGGTCGACCCAGGTGCGGCGCTTCTCGAGGTCGAGCAGGTCGAGCCCGCGCAGCACGTCGAGTTCGCCGGTGAGGACCGCGTGCCGGATCGCCACGCACCAGAGCACGCACGCGTCCCCGGCGTCCGACTCGTAGTGCGTGAGGTCGCTGATCGCACGGGCGGCCTCGGCGAGCCGGAGCTCCTCGTCGGCTGCGCCGGTCAGGTACCCGAGCACGAGCGGCGCTGTCCGCATGAGCGATCCGTTGCCGGCCGACCGGCCCCTGGACTCGTGTTCATGCCGGGCTGCAGCGCGCGATGCGGAGGCGACCCGCGCGTCCAGTCCGGCGAGGACGTTGCGTGTCTGGATGCCGACGTCGGGCGCAGTACGTGCCCAGTCTGCCCAGGCGGCCACCAGGCCGTCGAGAGCCGCCTCGCTGGCGGGATCACCGCCGCGCGCGACCGTCCGGAGGATCGAGACCGCCATGCTCGTGTCGTCCGTCCACTCCCCCGGGGCCCAGCCGAACGAGCCGCCGCCCGCCATCCGGATCGGCGTGGGCTCGGGGACGGCAGGGCGGAACTCGTAGCCGGCGCCGAGCGCGTCGCCCGCGGCGGAACCGAGGACGGCGCCGATCGCCCGGTCGGTCTGTTCAGTGGTCAGCACGGCTGCCTCCTGGTGGTTAGCGCGGAATTGCGTAAATCCGAGTCTGCACGATCGCAGCGGTTTGCGCAAGTGTGCGTAAACTCGCTGTCGTGAGTTCATCGGAGTACCGCGATCCTTCCGGCAAGCGCCTGGTCGACTACCCGCGACCATCCGTCGCTGTGGACACAGCGGTCCTGACCGTGCCTGTGGGGGGATTGCTGTCCGTCCTGCAGGTGCGCGATGCGATCGACAGCGACTGGCGCCTGCCGGGGACGTTCGTGCACGAGGGCGAGCGGTTGGCCTCGGCAGTCTTGCGGTCGTTGTCCGACAAGGCCGGCGTCACCGGCCTGGCGCCGACGCAGTTGCACGTGTTCGATGACCCCTCGCGGGACAGTCGCGGGTGGGTGATGTCGGTGGCGCACCTCGACGTGGTGCCCTTCTCCGCACTGTCATCGTCGCTGGACTCGTCACGGGCGCGCCTGGTGCCGGTCGACACCGCGACGGGGATGGTGCACGGGCACGACGACATCGTGGCGTTCGCGGTGGACTCCTTGCGGGCAGCGTACGCCGGGACCCCCGATCCGCGCGGGCTGCTGCCCGAAGTGTTCACGATGACGGAGCTGCGGCACGTGCACGAGGCCGTCCGCGGCGAGCGGCTCCTACCGGACTCGTTCCGGCGGGCGATGCTGCCGCTGCTCGTCGACACGGGGTCGCGTGCGACTGCCGGGCCGGGCAAGCCGGCGACGCGCTACCGGCGCGCCTGAGGCTGCCCGCTTGGTGGGCAGGAACGGTCGGGTTCACTGGTGCTTCCCATTTCGACGACCAATCGGCCTCCCTCGTTGCCGCGTCGCTCGCCGCTGCGCCGTGCTCACGGAAGGTCGGTGGGCCGCGGGTTCAGCGGCGTCCCGAACTTCGGAGCCTTTCCGCTGACGCAATGCCCCGTGATCGACACATCGGCGTAGGAATCGAAGGCCTGGAACTGCACGAGGAATCCGTCAGGAGCGGCTCCCCTGAGGTAGCCGTTCGGGTACGCGATGACCGGTCGCGGCGGGGTGAGCGTGTCATCGTGCTCCACCCGAGCACCGCGGTAGCCGATCTTGTCGAGAGCGTCGGCGACGCGCTTCGCCAGCTCGTCCGGAGTGGTAGGGAGAGGCAGCTTGCGAGTGGCCGAGTACGTGTACTGAGCTGCATCATGGCCACCGCTTCCGCAGATGAACCAGCTCGGCTGCTCATCGCCCCAGCCGTCCTCCCCGACGACTGTCCGAACCGCCGCGAAGATGTTCAGCACGTCTCGGTGAGACTCCGCAACCGTCATGGACGAGTCCTTCCCAGCGGCTGAGTGAGGTCCCGTTCCAGCGCAGCCACTCATGGCCAAGGCGGCGACCCCGATCAAGGTCGCGGCCCGAAGCCAACGCCCAGAGTGCGGTTTCACCGGCGCGTCCTGCCTGCCACGCGAACGTGAACGGATGCCAGCTCCCGTTCGAGACCAGTCGGTCGGGGGTTCAACGACCTCCCGAGCTTGGGCGGGTCTCCGGGTACGCAGTGCCCGTAGATGATGACGCCGACGAAGCCGGGATCGGTCTGGAACTGCAACCCGTACCCATCGGCAGCGGTCCCACCGTTGTAGCCGTTCGGGTACCCGATGACCGTCCGGGGAGGCGACAACGTCTCGTCGTGCTGAACGCGGATGCCTTCCATGCCCTGCTTCGACTCGAGCGTCTCCGCAACGCGCTTCGTGACCTCATCCGGCGTACCGGCGAGCGGCTGGTTCCGGATTGCGGTGAGCATGAACTGCGCGCCCGCTTTGCCCCCGGAGGAGCAGCCATTCCATTCCGACTCGGTCCCCTTCGCCCAACCGTCCGCTCCGACGACCGACGTGATCGCGGCGAAGATGTCGAGCACATCCTGATGTGACTCCTGCACTGTCATGGGTCCGTCCTTGCTCGCAGGGGCGTGAGGTCCGGTGTCCGAGCAGCCGGTGATGAGGGTCGCGATGAGTGCGCACGATCCACCCACGACCGCCCATCGGTCACCAGGACGCGTCCCAGCGGCGAGCCGCATCACGGGGCAACCGTGGGGCTCGGATTCAGCGGGGTTCCGAGCTTCGGCGGCTCACCGGAGATGCAGCGGCCGGAGATGATCGTGGCAGCGTAATTGGTGCCGGACTGGAACTGGATTCCGAACCCATCGTTCGCGGTGCCGCCGTTGTACCCGTTCGGATACCCGATCACGGTCCGCGGTGGCTGCAGTGTCGTGTCGTGCTGAACACGCACATCGTCGTAGCCGGAGGCTTCGAGCGGAGCGGCGACCCGCTTCGCCACCGCATCCGGTGAATCGCTCAGGGGCGACCGACGCGCTGCGTACAAGCTGAACTGGGAGGCGTCGGACACCGACGGGCAGGAACCCCACGACGATTCGAAGTCGTCGTCCCATCCGTCCTCGCCCACCACGCTCTTGATCGTGTCGAACACGTCGGTGACGCTCTGGTGAGCCTGCTCCGGGGTCATCGTCGAGGCCTTGGTTGCCTCGTCGGACGGGTCCGCGCCCGAACAGCCGGTCACTACGAGAGTGGCCGAGATCGCGATGGCGAGCCCGAAGGAGCCGCGCCGAGAATGCCGGATCTCCAGCGGACGACGCCGCACGAGGGCTGCCCGAGCTTCATGACGGGCACCGCGTCGGCGTGGAGTGATGCGCTGCATCACGGGAGGTCGGTAGGCCGAGGATTCAAGGAGCTGCCGAGCTTCGGCACGCTCCCGGGCACGCAGTGTCCGTAGACCGAGAGGTCGGCGTATCCGTCGTTCACCTGGAACTGGATCCCGAACCCGTCCGCTGCAGTGCCGCCGTTGTAACCGTTCGGGTAGCCGATCACTGTGCGTTTCGGCGTCAGAGTCTTGTCCTGCTGCACCCGCGCTCCTCCGTATCCGATCGCGTCCAGGGCATGCGCGACCTCCCCTGCGACTCCGTCGGGTGTACCCGGCAACGGGAGCTTGCGCGTCGCCGCGTACGCGTACTGCGCAGCGGCAGTCCCCCCGCTGCTGCAGATGTTCCAGCCCGCATCGTCGTCGCCCCAACCATCCTTTCCGACGACACCCTGGACCGCAGCGACGATGTCGAGAACGTCTTGGTGGGATTGCCCAATGTTCATTGTCGTGTCCTCACCAGCGGGATCGTGCGGGCGGGTCTCACTGCACGCCGAGACGAGCGTGGCAGCGACGACTGCTACGGCGAGCGCGCCGGAGCGTCGAGGTCCGCCCGTCCGTGAGCTGTGTCTGACCGCTGCGTGAAGCCGCACTACGGGAGATCGGTCGGACGCGGATTCAGAGGGGTACCGAGGTTCGGCACTTTCCCCGGCACGCAATGTCCCCACACGAGGAGGCTGGCGAAGTCCGTACCGGACTGGAACTCCACGCCGAACCCGTCCGCGGCGGTCCCGCCGTTGTAACCGTTGGGGTATGACACGACCGTCCGCGGCGGACGCAGCGTGTCGTCGTGCTGCACGGGAACACCGTCCAACCCCACGTCGGTCTTCAACGCCTTCGCAACACCTCGAGTCACCTCATCGGGTGCTGCGGGCAGCGGATGCTTGCGGATGGCCGTGAGCGTGAATTGAGCACCGTCGTCTCCGTTCGATGAACAGTCGTTCCATCCGGATACTGTTCCCTCGTCCCAGCCTTCCGCTCCGACGACCGACTTCACCGCTCGGAAGATGCTCATCACGTTCTCGTGGGACTGTTCGGGGGTCATCGAGGAGTCCTTACTGGCAGGAGCATGCGGACCAGTGTCGGAGCATGCGGTCAAGAGGAGCACGGCGGCGGCGACCAATCCGCCCATTTGAGTCAAGCGTCTAGAGCGTGGGGTCACCGGTGAGTCCTGTCTGCCACTGGTACATGAACCAATTGTCCTTCGTTTGCTGCCGCATCCGATCGAACGGGGCGCCAGCCTCCGGGATCTCATCGCCCAGTCCCATCGTCGCTTTCGCGGTGTAGTACTGCGAGGTCGTGTTGTTGTCGAAGTACGAGTAGCGACCTTGATCGTTGCCCTCGCGGCCGTCGTACGGGCCGTGGTGCGTGACGCCGTGCAACTCGTCAGCGCCGGACCCTTGCGTTTCGGAGCTGAAGTCATGGGCGTCCCAGGACGGGTCCGTAGGGTCCTGACGGCCCGACAGGTTCTGTCCCGTGATCGCCCACCCGTCCTTCGCACCCTGGCTTGCGAACACCTCGCCCCTCGGTACCTGCAGCGCCTCGGCGTTCGGCGCCACATCCGTGACTCCTGCGGACCCGAGGAGCACGACGTGGTCAGCGTGTGTCTTCGTCAGGGCGATGGTCGCCACGTTGGTGCCGTAGGAGTGTCCGACGACCGACAGGTCGGCGTCCCTACCCGACGCTGCCCGGACCGCGTCGAAGCCGTTCAGATCGGTGGCGAGGGCGTCAGCGCCCGTGTGGGCGCGTCCGTTGGCCACGACCGAGGCGAACGACAGGTCGTCGGCCATCGGGCCGTGGTAACCGATCCATGACACCACCGCGACGTCAGAGGGCAGGACACCGCCCACCGCGGCTTGACGACTGCGCATCCCCTCGGCGATCGTCGCGTAGTTGCTCACGGTCCCGTCCTGGTACGTCGCCGTGTTCATGCCAGGCACGATGTACGTCACGTGTGCAGCTGTGTCCATGTCACCGGCGACGATCTGCGCCAGCGGCGGCCTGTCATCGACGAGCGAGATGAGCGAGACGGCCTTCGTCTTCAACGTGTCCTGAATGTTCTGGTACCCGTCGCGCTGCCGCTGCCAGGTCTGCAGTTGCGCTCTCGCAGCCGCGGCAGCCGCAGGGCTCGAGGCGTTCTTCAACTGCTTCTCCCAGTACGACGTCTTCTTGTTCGCTTCGGTCAACTTGCTCGTGAGCACCCTCTTGTTCGCTCGCGCCCTCGCCCAGTAGGCGACGCCGTTCAGGTTCCCGAGCGCCGCCGGGATAGCCGCGACGAACGCATCCTGCTCAGCAGAGTGCGCACCGTCCGGACCGGACATCGCCGACCACCACGCCGCCACGTCCTTCGCGTCCATACGCGCCAAGCGTGCAGCAATCGTCGGGTCGTCCTCCAACGCGGCGATCGACTCCTTGTCGAGCGAGCCGAGCCACGTGAGGAACTGCCCGTCGCTCATCTTCGCCACGGCCGCGGCAGACTTCAGCTTCCCGACGACCTCCGGTGCTTCCAGAGCCGAGGCAACCTGTCGATCGGCAGCGTCGCGCCGCGTCACCAGCTCTTCCCACTGCGCCGACAACCGTCCCTGGAGCCCGGCAAGGCTCGCGGCTCCGTTCTGCAACTGGTGCAGCTTCGTCGTGTCGGACTCCACCGCGTCCGCGCTCTCGACAGCCTGGGTCGCGGAGCGGATCGCGCGGGCGTTCGCCGCGACGTCGTCGGCCGCACTCTGCTGGGCAGTCTGTACGCGCTGCGCTTCGTCCTGGATCCGCTGGACCTCACTCGCGTAGGTGTCCAAGGCCGACGCGGCCTCATCGAGTCGCGCCGCGGTTCGCTGCGCACTCGCCGGCACCGTCGCCGCCACCGAGACGAACCGCTCCTGCGCCTTCCCGGTCCACCCCGACTGCGCCGCCTCAGCAGCGTCCACCACGTGTCGAGCCCCCGCACGGACCGCGTCAGCGTGCTGCGTGTGCAGGCGTGCGAGCCGACGGATCCCGTCCGGGTCACCCGCTGTCGGATCGGCGGTCATCCGAGCCTCGCCGCCAGACCCGCGTCCGCCTGCTCCAGCTCCGAAGCGGCGTCCTGCACGAACTGGCTCAGCGTGTCCGCATCGTCACCGAGCGAGCGGACCATCGCGTCCTGCGCCCGCGCCGACGACGTGAACGCCGACGCCACGACATCGGACCCCAAACACCCGCCGTCGGCCTCCGAGAGCGCACGCTCGGAACCGAACTCCGCCGCCGCGCTCTTCGCCTTCGACGCCACCGAGTGCATCGCCGATGCATCGACCGTCAGATCCCCCAACACTGCCCCCTTCGCCCCTCAACGCCCCGCCAGCATAGCCTGATATGTCAGCCGCGTGGTACAGCTCTCCCGGATCCGTGGTGATCGGCGCACTCCGTGAGCAGAAATCGTCGGGTTCGTCACCTCCACTCGACCGTTTCTGCTCCGTCACGTGACGCAAACCGGGCCCGGCACCCGCGCACCCACCCGCGCGCCCCTCACCCCGCACCCACCCCCCCCCACTCCGTAACACGCAATTTACTTTCAGCACTGGCCACTCCGCCTGCAATGCGCTTTCATGGAGCGCATGACCATCGCCGACCGCACCGACCGCGCCGACGCGTTCGCCCTCGTCCGGACCCAGTCCGGCACGATGCCCACGAGCATGCGCGCGATCGCCGACGCCGTCCTCGAGGACCCCGGCACCGCGGCCACCACGAGCGCCGCCGAGCTCGCCGACCGCGCCGGCGTCTCCCCCGCCACCGTCTCCCGCTTCGCCCAGCACCTCGGGTTCGCGAACTTCGCCGCACTCCAGCGCAGCATGACCCGGGCCGTCGAGCGGGGCATCCACGAACGCCGCGAGACCGAGATCCACGCAGGCGTCAGCGTCGACGACGACGTCACCACCGTCATCGCGAAGGTCACCGAGGACGTCCGCGCCGTCATGAGCGACACCCGCGCCACGCTCGATCCGTTCGCTCTCGAGGCCGCCGCGGTCCGCATCAGCGAAGCCCGCCGCGTCGTCCTGTACGGCGTCGGCGCGAGCGGCATCGTCGCCCGCGACCTCCACCTGAAGCTCGAACGCATCGGCATCGCGAGCTCGATCGCGGACGACCCGCACAACGCCCTGACCCTCGCGAGCGTCCTCGGCCCGAAGGACGTCCTCGTCATCACGAGCCACTCGGGCACCACCGTCGAAGCCCTCGAGGTCGCCGCCGAAGCCAAGATGCACGAGGCCACCGTCGTCGCCGTCACCGGCCACGCCACCTCGCCGCTGACCCACCACACCGACCACGTGCTGCTCGGCGTCGCCGGCGCCGAGAGCGACCTCCGCCCCGCCGCGATGGGCAGCCGCATGAGTCAGCTCGCCATCGTCGACGCCCTGTTCATCGTCGTCGCGCAGCGCACCGACGAACGCTCCCGCCCGCTCCTCGCACGCAGCCGTCACGCGGTCCGCACGCACCACCGTCCCTGAATCGAGCACCATGCACCACCACGACGACCTCCGCGAGGAGCTCAAGCACCTCGCCACCGAAGCCACCGACTCGTCACTCGACGACATCGACCTGATCTCCACCCTCGAGGCTGCCCAACGCATGAACGCGCTCGACCGCAGCGTGCCTGCGGCAGTCGAGCCGTGCCTCCCGGCCATCGCCCTCGCCGCCGACTCGATCGCCGCAGCCTTCGGACGCGGCGGCCGCCTCGTCTACGTCGGCGCCGGCACGCCGGGCCGGCTCGGCGTCCTCGACGCCAGCGAGTGCCCGCCCACCTTCGGCACCGACCCCTCGCAGGTCGTCGGCGTCATCGCCGGCGGCCCCGTCGCCCTCACCACCGCCGTCGAAGGCGCCGAGGACGACGAAGCAGCGGCCGTCCGCGACCTCGACGCGCTCGGCCTGACGGCCGACGACGTGGTCGTCGGGATCAGCGCGTCCGGCAGGACGCCCTACGTCATCGCGGCCATCCTGGAGGCGCGGCGCAGGTCCGCCCTGTCCGTCTCCGTCGCGTGCAATCCCGACTCTGCCGCGGGGCGGGAAGCCGACATCGCCATCGACGTGGTCGTCGGCCCCGAGTTCATCGCCGGATCGACCCGCCTGAAGGCGGGGACCGCGCAGAAGCTCGTGCTGAACATGCTCACCACGCTCGCGATGGTGCGGTGCAACAAGACGTACGGCAACCGCATGGTCGACGTGCGGGCGACGAACGAGAAGCTCGTCGCGCGGTCGTTCTCGCTCGTGCAGGACGTGACCGGGGCTGCTTCCTCCGAGGTCGCTGCTGCCCTCGATGCAGCGGACGGCGAGGTGAAGACGGCGATCGCGATGATCCTCAGCGGGTCGTCAGCCGCGTCCGTCCGGGCACAGCTCGCCGCCGCCGACGGCTCGCTCCGCGCCGTCATCTCCTGACCCCTTCCCTTCTCAGTCCGTTTCCTTCCCCCCGAGGAGCACCATCAATGACCGATGCACAGCAACTCGCACAACAGATCCTCGACACCGTCGGTGGGTCCTCGAACATCGCCGACGTCGAGAACTGCATGACCCGGTTGCGGGTCGAGGTGGCGTCTCCTTCCTCCGTTGATCTGCCTGCGCTCCAAGGCACCGACGGGGTGATGGCCGCGATCGCCGCGGGGTCGAACCTGCAGATCGTGCTCGGGCCTGGACTCGTGGACCGGGTGGCTGACTCGCTCGAGTCATTGCGTGCTGCTCCTGCTCCGGGTGCGTCCTCGGCGTCGGTGTCGCCCGAGGAGCTGGCGGCGCGGGGCGCGTCGATCAAGGCATCCGCCCGTGCCCGGTCCGACGGCCGCACCATGCGTGCCATCCGTCGCATCTCGGCGATCTTCATCCCGCTCATCCCGGCGCTGATCGCCTGCGGGCTCATCGCCGGGATCAACGGGATCCTGACGAACCTCGGGTGGTTGCCCGGGGTGACGCCGTTCCTCGGCGTGCTGTCCAGCGGGTTCCTGTCCCTCCTCGCCGTGTTCGTCGGGATGAACGCCGCGAGGGAGTTCGGCGGGACGCCCATCCTCGGCGGTGCCGTCGGCGGCATCATCGTCGCGGCCGGCGTCGCGAACGTCACCGTGTTCGGCGAGACCCTGGCGCCCGGGCAGGGCGGCGTGCTCGGTGCACTGGCCGGCGGCATCCTCGCCGCGTACGTCGAGCGGTTCATGCGGAAGGTCACGCCGGACGTCATCGCGCTCATCGTCGTGCCGACCGTGACCGTGCTCGTCGCAGGCTCCGTGACGCTCGGGGTCCTGATGTCCGTCGCCGGGGTCGTCTCGGTCGCCATCGGCACCGCGGCCACCTGGCTGCTCGCGAACGGCGGGGCCTTCGCCGGGTTCATCCTCGGCGGGCTCTTCCTGCCGCTCGTCATGACCGGGATGCACCAGGGGCTCATCCCGATCCACGCCACGCTGATCGAGCAGACCGGGTGGACCGTGCTGCTGCCGGTGCTGGCGATGGGCGGTGCCGGGCAGATCGGTGCGTGCATCGCGCTGTGGGTGCGGTTCCGATCGAACGAGTCCCTCGTGCGGACGATCCGTGGGGCGCTGCCGGCCGGGTTCCTCGGGGTCGGCGAGCCGCTGATCTACGGCGTGACACTCCCCCTCGGGCGGCCGTTCATCACGGCGTGCATCGGTGGGGCGTTCGGCGGCGGGGTCGTCGGGCTGTTCGACCAGCTCGGGCACTCCGTGGGGGCCATCGCCATCGGGGCGTCGGACCTGTCGCTCATCCCGCTGTTGAACGGGTCCTCGGGCTACGGCTGGGCGTTGCTCGGGTACGGGTCGGGGCTCGTGGTGGCGTACGTGGTGGGGTTCGTGGCGACGATGGTGTTCGGGGTGTCGGAGTCGGTGCGGGCTGATCTGGACGCGCAGGCGGCTGCTTCGCCGGGAGACCCGGTCGCGCCGGACGCGCCGCTCGACGTCCCGGTCACGCCGGTCGCGGCTGTGTCGGGTACCAGCCGCTGATCGCTCGTTCCCTCACCGGTGCGTTCGACACCCGTCGATCCACAGCTCGGCGCCTCGGTCATCGCAGCGATGACCGCCCGAGGAGGATCGAAGTGTGGAGGAATGGGAAGCGGACGACGCTCGTCGACGACACATGGCTCGCTTCGGTCGACGCGACACGGCGCCCGAGCTGGCGTTGCGCCGAGAGCTGCACCGGCGAGGCCGGCGGTTCTTCGTCGACCGGCAGGTCAGCCGGCAGTGCCGCGTTCGACCCGACCTCGTGTTCCCGCGGGCACGGATCGCCGTCTTCGTAGACGGCTGCTTCTGGCACTACTGCGAGGACCACGCTCACCTGCCGAAGGCGAATGCTGAGCTCTGGCGTCGGAAGTTGCTCGCCAATCGCCAGCGAGACGCACAGAACCAGGCGATCCTGGTGTCGGAAGGCTGGCGTGTGTTGCGGTTCTGGGAGCACGACCGTCCCACCAAGGCCGCGGCCTTGGTGGAAGCAGAGCTCGATCGGTGGGCCGCGATCGCCGACACCGGAAGGATGGCGATGGACGAGACCGGGCCCCGACATCTCGTGACTGTGACTCGCGCACCCTCTTCGTCGTTCACACGACAATGCGTCAGCATGACGGAGGACGCAATCCCCTCTTCAGTTCAGTAGGAGCCCGAGATGCCTCAGCCCGCCCAGACCAACGTCACCGAGGAAGAGCGAGCAGCTGTCGAACAGGAGCGCGAGGAGCTCAAAGACTTCGTCAAGAGCTTGACGGGGGACGACATCAAGTCGGGGAACTGGTTCTCGAAGCTCCTGAGCAACGCGTTGAACGCTTACACGCAGAAGGTGGACGCTCCTTACTTCGAAGAGCGCTACAAGGGAGTCCCCGCAGACGCTGTAGTCGATCAGAGGGTCAAGATGGCTGCCCGGTACGCCGCGATCGAGGGCGGCCTCTCGGCTGGCGTCTACTCGGCGGCGATCGTCGCCACATTGGGCACTGTGGGCGGTGCCTCACCGCTGACGCTCCCTGCGGCAGGCGTCACCCTACTCGTGGACGTCGCCTACATCGCTCGCCTGCAATTGCACCTCGCCTACGACATCGCCGTCCTGTACCGCGTTCCGATCAACGTCGACGACCCGGATGACCTCTGGAAGCTGGTCCGAGTCGCCTTCACGATTCGGGGCGCCCAGGCTGTGAGCGAGGGCGTCACCAAGGTGGTCCCAGCATTGGTGAGGCCGCTGGTCAAGGCCTTCTACTCGAAGGCAGTGTTCACGGCTGCACGCAGCCTGCCTGTCGTTGGAAAGTTCCTTTTGCAGCGGAACGTGGTCAAGATCGGTATTCCCGTTGTCGGAGTGCCGGTGTCGGTCGCACTGAACTACTACTCCACGATCATCGCGGGCAAGCACGCTCGCGCTGTCTTCCGGAACGATGCTCGCGTTGACGAGGCCGCGACACGTGCGGTTTCGAGGACGGATCACCCTCGCTCGGTGCTGTGGGTGGCATGGATGATAGTGCTCGCTGACGGCAGAATCACCGACGACGAGGCTCTGTTCATGCGGAAGTTGGTCGAGCAGTTGCATGATCAGCACGATCTCGCAGACGAGCAGTTCGCGAACGTCATCGACCTCGACGTCGATGACGTCTGGCGCCGACTCGACCAGGAGACAGGTGACCTCTCAGATCTCTTCGATGTGACGCTCAAGACCGCGGAGATCGACGGCTCGGTTCACAAGCTGGAGACAGCTGTGCTCGAGGAGCTGCGGGAACGGTACGGTGCTCGGCAGAGTTGAAGCGAGGAGGAAGACCTTTTCACTCGTCCTCTGGCCGGATCGCTCTCAACGACGCTCCGGCTGCGGGAGAAGCAGCATGTAGCGTTCCGCCCCGGGTCTGATAGGGGCTCTCAATCCACGGGAGATGAGAGTCATGGGAGCACCGAGGAAGTATCCGAATGTGCCTCGGGAGCGAGCGGTCCGGCTCGCGATGGAAGCGCGCCGCGACCCGAACACCAAAGCCGGCGCGTTGCGTTGGATCGGAGAGCAGCGGGGCACCGATTTGGAGACGCTGCGGAACTGCGTGCATCAAGCCGAGATCGATGCCGGTGACCGGCCGGGTGCCACGACCGATGACGCGGCCAGGATCGCGGAGTTGGAGCGTGAGGTCCGGCAGCTGCGACGTGGGAATCAGATTCTTAAGTCGGCGCTGGCTTTCTTCGCGGCGGAGCCCGACCGCCCGTCCAGCAGATGACGCAGTTCATCGACACGCATCAACACAAGTTCGGGGTCGAGCCGACCTGTTGCACGTTGCAGGTCGCCCCGTCGAGCTACTGCGCCGCGAAGCACAGGCGGCCGTCCGCCCGGTCGATCAGCGACGCCGCCCGCACGATCGAGGTGGAGCGGGTGCCGCAGAAAGTACGGCGTCTACGGCGCGTGGAAGGTGCACGCGCAGTCGCGACGGGAATGCCACAAAGTGGCGCGCTGCACCGTCGAACGCCTGATGCGGGTCGCCGGCTTGTAGGGCGTCCCGAAGCGGAAGGGCCCGAAGACGACGGTTCAGGGTCCGCTCGGAGAACGACCCGCGGACCTGGTGCGGCGGGCATTCACGGCGACCGACCCGGAACAGGTCTGGGTTGCGGAGATCACCTACATCCGCACATTCCCCGGTTGGGTCTATGCCGCGTTCGTTCCGAACGTGTTCTCCCGTCGGATCATGGGCAGTCAGTTGTCGCGGAACATGCGCACCGACCTTATCCTCGACGCCCTCGAGATGGGTATCCGGACCCTGCAACGCGAGGGCCGCGACCTGACGAGGCTTCCATCACAGCGACCTCGGAGTCCAATATCGGGCCATCGCTACACGGACCGGCTCGCCGAAGCAGGCGCGGTCGCGTCCGTCGGGTCCAAGGGCGATTCGTAGACAACGCTCCAGCGGAGTCGGTGAACTCAATCTCCGAAGCCGTACTGATCCGCAACAAATGGCCCGGGAGTGGCATCGAGGACCTCGAGATCGCTACGGTCGAGTGCATCGACTGGTTCAACCGCCGGCGCCTCCACGGCGAACTCGGCATAGTCCCAACCGACGAGTTCGAAGACGACCACTACCGGCACGAGTTCGCTCCGACTACCGTCGGAGCGCCATTACCGAGCCTCCACTAAACCCGGGACGGAACATTCGTCATCGACGACGTCCCATACTCGCTGGCTATTCCCGATCGGACCCGGCCAGACGCTATTGAGGCAATCATCCGGCTCGAGCACTCGCGGGAGCGGTTCGCCGGGCTGCCGCTGCCCGAGATCGGCGGGCAGCCGAGGCCGGCGGGGTCGGTCACCGTGCAGTTGGCTTCGGCGGGGAGGTACTACGGCGAAGTCGCGATCACGTTGCGTCACCTTCCCGCTGACTGCTGGGTCGCGGTGATCGTTTCCACCCCAGCAAGCCTCCTCAGTACGACGCTTGGCCAACGGTTGCCTTCAGCGCTGCACTGAGCACCCGGTACAGGGAGTGAGTAGTACTAGCACAAGCTCTAAGACCCGAGGCGGGAAGCCCGCGACGCAACGCTCAAGATCCGCCGCGCAGGTTCGAGCCTCATGTGGAATTTGTCTGGCCTCGGGGCGCCGGACGATTGTCGGCCTTGCGGTACTACTTTAAGTGCCCCACTCAATACGCCAGCATTCAAAGCGGAAGTGTTGGAAATCCAGTACGCTTCCACAGCCAGAGGCAAGAACGCAGCTTTGCGCGCACGTGATTTCCCACTCAGGCTCGGCTTGCTTGGCTTTCCCTTAAACTCGTCGTGCCAGCGCTTGAATTCACCGTCTTGGTCATTGACAGCCCTGCCGGTGAGGACAATGAAGCCAAGGCCTTGCTCGTCGACGCAAGCACGAACCGCAGACGCATCATTGAGCTGAACTTCGTCATCACATTGCACCACGGTCGCATCGTCGGGCCGCTGCCGCTCAGCCGTGTGCGACTTCAGATCCCAAACGTGGTTCAGCGAGTAGTCGAAGACGGTATGTCCGTACTTCACTCGCATGGGGTGCGGGTTGGGGCGGAAGGTGCTATTGAGCACATCGCGACCACGATACTCAAAGTAGAAACCTGGCCATTCCATCTGGTTCTCCTGACGAGTCCCCTCGTCGCGTAGCCATTCGATCTTCTTCCTACCATCCCAACGCTCTTCTTTATCAGTCAGCATCTTCTGCCATAGGGCGTCGACCAGGGCAGCACCTTCCCCTTCGGGCGTCAGGCCAGCAGCGTAAGAGGATCCAAGCCTGCCCAGTCGCCGTTCAGCACCGGCCAGAATTGCATTCAGCCCATTCAACCGAATTGTCTCCCCGGTTGAAATGAAGTCGTCACTCCAGGGCGCATCAAGACCATGGGCGATCGCGGCGGCCAGCTGCGTTTTACTTAATCCGTTTTGATCGAGAGCTGGCAGTAGATGAGCACCAAGATTGACGAGGACACTCTTGTGTTCTTTACTACCCGGACCCAACCACTCCGGACCCGAATTGGTCAAAGCCGCTATACGAGTCACCGCCTCGATCTTCGAAACGGCAGGCTGAAAGCCCGACCAGGCCGGTGTAGCAAAATGGTCTGAAAGCTTGGGTTGCAGAGCCCGCAGCGCTCCCTCTTGATAGGCGAACGTCGCACCCCGAAGCAGCGCGTTCACACCAGCGAGAGTGAGCCTGTTAGCGTCGACGTGCATCGCCGGCAACCAGGTGACACCGAGTGCATCGGCAAGCGCGGACCCGAGCACAGCGTTCGTTTCAACTGTTGCTACGTCTAGGCCCAGTGCATCGCGCAGAGCCAACAGTGCACGCTTTTCTCCGCGAGTGGATTCAGGAGTAACACCAGTCAACATTCGGACACGAATAGTCGCCTCTGAAAGCGTTTCTGCCGGAACGAACTCTCGCTCGAGACCTACACGACGCGTTCTCGGCTTCGATTGTTCGAGGTCACGAGGATCGTGTCGGTCGGCACTCTGATTCATGCTCGCGACGATAGCGACGGCTACTCAGATGATCAAACCCCAGTCCGAGGGCCAAAGTTAGCCGGCAAATAAATCAGGAGCATAGACCTCTCGGAAGCTCCCATGCGCGCCTCCCAATACGCACCGGTTCACTGCCTCCACCAAAGCAGGGGACCGCTTCACGTTCTCATTGTGACGTCCAGCGTTGAGTTTGAGGACCACGTCCGTCGTCTCAGAATGGCGAAGGCGCGCAATAAGTGAGTCGTCGGGAGCGAAGTCAGGCATCGGCATAGATCGTAACGCGCGAAGCGGTAAAGTGACCCCTCCGTCGATCACACGCCACCACCAATATGATACGGAGGAATTTATCAGGAGATACGCGCGATCACGGCTTTCCGCGTCCGCGAAAAACAGAATGTGCTTGCTCGTACGATCGAGCGGACGGAGCGACGCCGAGATGTAGTAGCGCGGCGTCGAAGCGACCTCCAAGCGATACTCTGTCGGGCCCTTGACGAGTAAATCTGAAAGCGAATGTGGTGCACCCTCGAGGTATTGCCATAACTGCTCGGTACCTCGCATCACTTTTGCCCATTGGCCGTCCGGCCCAATGCGCCGCTTCACAAGATGTTTATGCGCTTCCAAGAACATTCGACTCCGCGATCCCGCGGCCCATCTAAGAATTGGAGTTATCTGCCATTCCCCACTCTGGGGTGTGCAGACAGTAATCGCGGCGCGAACAAAATTCGTCTTTGAGGTATTGGTCGATCCATACTTGTAGCCGCGAAAAAGCGTATCAGGAACATTATCGAAAACGAATACGCACCCTCCGGTCTGCGTTTCGTCGAGATGGTCACGCAGCACCTGGTATCGTGGTGCATTCAGATATGCAGCCGGCGTTACAGCAATAAAACCACGCGACGTAGATGCTACTCGTTCCGTAAAGTAAGCGAAGAGCTCGTTTGCCGCAGCCGTCCTGAATCCGGTCCGGCGAGGACTCCTCGCGTACGGGGGATTCACGATCACGAAATCGTGGGGCGGCAGAGCCTCGTCTGAGAGGAAATCCCGAACCCGGCTCCGGCCCCACACCGCTTTCAAAGCGGTATGGTCGTTCTCCTCTGCGAAAGTGCTCACGAGGATTACGACAGCCGTTAGTAACGCAGTACGATCCAGATCGATAAGGGTGAGTCTGTGTTTGACGAACGAAGCAGGGTCCGCCTGAGCCGCGGCCAGGTGCCAGGCGAGGTTTCCTACCCCCGTACAGGGGTCAAGCCAGACACCCTCGTCCGGGAACGTGCGCGATTGTGCAGCCATGAATGCGGCAGCATCATCGGGCGTGAAGTATTGGCCGCTAGCCTTGCGTTCACTCCGACCCAGGCTCGCCAAAAGCGCTTCGTAAACGACGCCAATCTCGCCGACAGTCATCCCGCGTAAGTAATTGGAACTTGAACGAGTTCTGCCTAGAAAAATCTCGAAGGCCTTCTCGAGATCTGGCCGAGCTTCACTGGCAAAAGCACACACCGCGGCAAGCCAGTTGGACTCGAGCCTGCGCCTGGTGTCGGCCTGCAGTGCCTCGATGGCACGGTGAACGCGCCGGGCCGAAAATTGTCCCGCCAGTGGCGGACGAGACGACCGGCCGCCGACAGGAGGATCCTTCAACGAAGCCTGCGGTAGCGAGGGCTTAAGATCGAGCACTATCCTCAACTTCCCATCCGGAGCACTCGCGGATGCGTCAATCATGAGTTCTAGACTGTCCGCCTTGCGTCTGACAGACTCGGCGAGCCTACCGGGCTTGGCGGTGTCGGACATCACCGGTCCCGGGCCCGTGGACACTTCGCAGCACGGATGATCTTCCAGAGCAGCGGGGGCAGTCATCGGCGGGGAGGAGGCCGCCATGCCGTTCTCGATCCGCCTAGGTGCTCATCCGGCGAACGTCGTCGAGACCAGGCGCTCGGCGGCTACTTGCGTGCGCTAGCTACCTTCTCCCACTCGCACGAACGGCCTACCCCGGCGGGTACACGCTCGGCGAGGTCGGCATCAACCTGTCCGGCCGGGGCATGGTGCTCGCCGTCAACCACCGGAACACCGCCCAGGTCCTGGATTTCGCGCAGGAGATGGTGGCCGACAACCAGTTCGTGGACATCGAGGGCGTCGACCGGGTCGGTGATGCGGCGTCGACGTCTCGCGCTGCGAAGCTGCCCCCATGATGGCGCGCTTCACCAATCGTGCCGGCCACGTCCGGGCGATGCTCGACCGGCTGACCGAGGCCCCCCGGCTGGTCGGGACGGACCAGGGCGACGTCGGCATCCTCACAGCAACGAACCGGCAGGCGGACGACGTCATCGAGGCACTGGGGCGAGCCGGAACCCCGAGCGTCTCAGTGCAGCAGTAGGCGGGAGGGAGTTCGGACGCGGGGACTGCTGCAGGTTCGGTTGACTCTGATGTGCCCGATGGCCTGCTTACCCAAGGAGATGGTCGATCACCGGGTGAACCCTATTGGGCCAGGCCGGTCCTCCCCGAGTACCTTCGATGCCTTCTTCAAAGTCGTGACTTCCTCCTCGAGCTGTCGGATCCGCTTCTTCGTTTCCGCGAGGTTGACGCTCTCCGGTGTCGTGACTCCGGGGCGTTCCCCGCGGTCGATCTGGTCTTGCCGCACCCAGTTATGGATGGCGGCTGCGCTCACGCCGAGTTCGACTGCGACGGTCGTGATCGGTTTGCCGGCGCGGATGCGCGACTGCCCGTCGACGGAAGCCCGCTGGAAACGGTCCTGGCATGGTAGGAGCCTCTCAGAACAGGGCCCGGTCCTCAGAAAACCGTGGCCAATCAACCCATGGGGTAGTTCAACGAGTCAACCGAACCCGCAGCAGTCCCCGTTCTCGACGTGCTCACGCGCATTCAGATAACAGGCAAGATGTAAGAGTGCCTCTCACTTCCCACGCCACGCTTCGAGACCGGCTCCTCACCTACCTCGCTGGTATCGGAGGCTCCTCGAAGAAGGCACAAGCGCTGGATGCGCTTGAAACGCTTTACGCCGGCCAATGGACGGAGGAGGATCGCTCGCCTCAGAACACCAGACCGTTCAGCGCCAGGTGGCGGAATCGCGTCAGCGTCGAACGGCAGCGGTTAGTGGAGCGAGGAGTGTTGCAGGCTCGTTCCGACGGGATCTGGGCATTGGCTGACGGCTTTGATTTCTCGCGAGTGGATCTCCCTCGACTCGCGGCTCGAAACTCAGAAATTCAACGTCGGGAGGAGATGTGGATTGCTGCCAAGGCTGTAGGAGCACCGGGCAACGTCCACCCGAGAGATCTCCAACCGTTGCGCCTGCGAGCGGGGGGCCGTGGCATCTACGTTGACGTGCCCACGACGAAGAGTGCGATCGCCCCAGCCGGTATCGCTGTCTCCTTCCTTGACCTCGGCGAGACCTACGCCAACGAACGAAACGTCCACGGGGTCACCTATCGGCTGCCCCGAACCGCGCGCGAAGGTCGAGATCAGGCAGAGATCGCGGCCGCCGTTCGTGCCTACGAGCTGGCGATGCCGGTCTTCATGATCCTGCCGGGTGCGCAGCCGACGTCCCGGTCGGTTCGTCGTGCGCTTGTCGAGAGCGTCGATCTCAAGCGCGGCTCCGTGCTCATCACGTTCCTCAACGACGATCCACTCCCGCCGGAGCCTGAGAATTATCAGGATGACCAGTTCGAACTTGTCGTCGACGACGTCGAGAGCCGGTGGCAGCGACGTAAGGCAAGGCCGAATCAAGCGCGCTTCGCCTTCGCGGTTCTGCAGCGCTATGGGGCTCGCTGTGCCGTGTGCGATCTTGAAGCAGAGCCGGTCATCGAAGCTGCTCACATCCGTGCGAAGGCGCTGCAGGGTTCAGACGATGCACGCAATGGCCTGCCGCTCTGCTGCAATCACCACCGCATGTACGACGCGGGATGGTTTGCCTTCGAGCCTCGGACGACCGGCATAGTGTTCGAGGCTGCGCGAGACTCGGGCCAGTCGCAGATCGTCAGGAGGGACCTCACTCACCTCCCGCTCCGACCCAGCAGCGTGGCTCTCGCTGATGCATGGAAGCGATGGTCCGCCGTACCATAGGAAACATCCCCGGATACGACCTCGACGAGACCGTTGACCCGATCGACCCTCGAAGTGCGGCATCGGAACCACGCCCAGGTCTGAGTTCCCCGACATTGAGGTACCACCGCAGCAAGCAGTACCCCGCCCGCAGGCGCCGACGACAACGTCTCCTTCCCGTTCCAGGTTCAACTGCGGCCCACACTCTCTGCGACGGGCTGAGTTTCGCCGCCCGACCATCACCCCACAACAGGTACTCCCGCCCCACCTCCCCAACCACGAGGATGGTTCAACACCACTCGTCCCGGGGACGACGAGCGGCACCGAGGACCAGGGACTCCCGAGGGACAGCACCATGACGATCGCCGGGGAATCGGCAGGTATTGAAGCACGCCGCCAACGCAGCCACGCACAGGAACTCCGTCGCCAGGCACACGACGCCGAGCAACGCGCAGCCCGCTTCGAGATCGCCAAACGCACCGAGAGTGAAACAGCGCAGCTTCTCGCCCCCCTCGCCGGCATCGGCTACCACCTCCTCGCCGACCGCCGCTGGCCCGGCAGCCGCACGGCCCAGGTGGACACGGTCGTCGTCGGCCGCGCCGGCGTCTTCATCGTCGACACGAAGGCCTGGCGCGAGGTCGCGGTCCACGGCGACCGCATCACCCGCGGCCAGGAGGACGTCACCGACGACATCGCCCGCCTCGCCGACCTCGCGTACAGCACCGAGGCCACCCTCGCGGACATCGGCCTCGCACCCGGCGAGGTCCACGCCGTCGCAGCACTCGCCGGCCAGAAGCGCATGCACGCCCGCGTCGCCTCCGTCGACGTCATCGGCACGCACGACCTCGTCGGCCACATCACGAAGCGCGGCGCCCGGCTCTCGGCGTCACGCGTCGACGAGGTCCTCGCCGCGATGCTCCCCCACTTCCCCGTGATCGGCGAGGACGCAGCGAACCCGCCGCAGATCGTCGTCCCCACAGCCGTCCGCCCCCGTGAACCCGCGCCGACGATCGCCTCGCTCGACGACGAGCTCACGGACGAGCTCCTCGACGGCGTCCTCGAGGCACCCATCGAGGACTAGATGGCCTTCCTCGACCCCGCCCAGGCGAAGCTCGTCCGCCGTAGCTTCAACGGCCCGGCGCGCAACTGCGGCGCCGCCGGCACCGGCAAGACCGTCGTCGGGCTCCACCGCGCCGCCTACCTCGCGCGCTCGACCGGCGGCCGCGTCCTCTTCGCCACCTACATCAAGACCCCGGCGCGGGGTCGCGGTCTACGTCGACCGACATCCTCAGTCTGCTGCGATTCTCGCGAGCCGGAAGATCTGAGCACGCACCCCGTCCTGGGGGCGACAGCACTCTTTCTCAAGACGGGCTGAATCCCTAATCTGAAGACGATTGCTCATTTACCCGAAGCACGGAGTCGTCATGTCCGGGATGTACCCGCCGAACGGTCAAGCACCGCAGCCGCCGAACGGGGGTCAGCCGTACCCGCCCCACCACCAAGCTCCGCCCTACCAGCAGAGCGGTCAGCCACCGTTTCCTCCCGGACCGCCTTTTCCTCCGAACGGGCGGCCGTCGTTTCCACCCGGTAGTCAACCGCCGTTCATGCAGGGTCCGCCTCCGCCACCTCAACTCCGCGGAAACGGCTTCGCCACAGCGGCACTGGTTCTCGGCATCCTGGCCCTCGTCTTCGCTTTCGCCTCGGCCGTCGCTGTCGCGGTGCTCCTCGGAGCGCTGGCGCTGACGTTCGGACTCATTTCGCTGCGTCGGCGCACCGGACGGGGCCTCGCAGGCACAATCATGGGCTCGGCGGGCCTCATCATCGCGATCGCGCTCGGAACGATCTCTGCGAACAGCAGCGACGAGCCGGTCGACTCCTCGGAGCAGGTGGTTGCCGAGCCGGAGGCGGGCTCCAGTGACGGCGTCGTCTCCGTTCCCGGTGTCACCGGTAAGACCGTCGCAGAGGCTCGCGCGGCACTCGACGCTGCAGGTTTCGAAGTCGCGTCGCCCGGCGCAGGCAGCGATGACGAGGTCTCGAAGCAGAGTCCCGCCGCAGGCTCGTCGGCTGACGCCGGAAGCACGGTCACCTTGACCGCAGTGAGCCCTGCCGGAAGCTCCGTCACGAATCCCGCGAAGGCCGGGACGAAGTTCGGGATGGATTCCTGGGGCCGCCCCGGTGACGCAGACCCGGAGTACCGAATTTGGTTCGACGGGTACAACGGGAACCAGCCGACGACGGACTCCTGGGACGCCCCAGACACCGGCATGAAGTACGTGACGGTCGTCGTCCACGTGGAGGCACTCGAGGCAGGCGTGCACACCGGGGTCGAGACCTGGGACATCAACCTCACCGACAAGCACGGCAAGGTCTACGAGGAGACGTATCTTTCCGGCGTCGAGGACATTCCAAGCGTGACACTGGGCAAGGGCCAATCGTCCAGCGGCCGCGTCGCGTTCGAAGTTCCGAACGACTTCGACGGCGGGGTGCTGTCCTTTGCCAATGCGACCATCTTCGTTCGGACGAACTAGGCCTGGACCGGGCCGGGCGGACGAGACCGTCGGGTCGCCCTGCTCGTGCCGTCCTTCCCGCCCGCTCCCCTGCGGTCACAGCCCGCCCCGACATGTGCAGACGTGCCTGAATGCCCTCCCTCATCGCCTGGCTCGACGCCTCCTCCGACGAACAACGTCGCATGCGCGAGATCATCGCCCTGTTCACCGACCGAGACAGCCGCGACGAACTCGGCATCGGACAGATCCGCGACGCCATCTCGAACGGTCTCTTCCCCGGCACTTCGACCCTGCTGACACGCGCTCGCTACGCGCTCTTCGTCCCCTGGTGCTTCGAGCTCGCCGCACAGCGACCGGACCCGCGCGAGGCAGCAGCGCGCAACGAACGCACCTTGATCAGTGGACTCCGGCGGAGCAACGAGCGCGGCGTACTCGGCCTCCGCGCAGGAGAGGCGCTGAAGACGCTTCCCTCCTCGCTGTACTGGGGCACGCTCCGCACCTACGGCATCCTTGACGACTCGATTGAGAGCACGGCGGACTTGCTGAACCGCCTCCGCGAGCGGGACAGGCGAGGCGTCTCCGCCTCGAGCGAGGACGATCTGCTCGAGCAATCGGGCCTGGCGTGGACGCCGACATTCGAGACGCTGCCGATACCGGAAGGCTTCCCGTCATCGGTCAAGGGCGGTTTCGACCTGACGAACGCTGAAGCCGGGTTCCTCCGCGACCGGATCCTCGAACGCGCGCCGGGCACGGTGATGGCGCACCTGGTGACGACTGGCATCGCTCCCGACCGCGAGAGTCCGAGTCCGTGGGCCGACCCTGCGACCGATGGTCTGCCTCCGGAAGCCCAAGACCTCTTACGTCTTGCGGCGGCGTTCTCGATCGTGAATCACGGCGCCGCACTGCTGTACAACCTCATGCTCGCCGAGGAGCGCGCGCAGATCATTGCGAGTGAGAGCGGCGCCGACGACCCCGACGAGACGGACGCCACTGTCACCGACTACCGGGAGGCCCTGACGGAGTGGGCCCTCGAGGCCGAAGCCGCGGAGATCACCGCGTGGAACACGACCGCGCTCTGGGCATGGCTCGCGACGAACTCGTCGGCGCGGATCGCCGGCTCCACTCGCGGCTACGTCGATCAGTGGACAACGCACCTCCGCGACACGAATTTTGCATCCATCGCGGATGACGACACAGCACGCGGCATGGTCCGAGCCCGCGAACAATCGCAGAAGCGCGGCCTGGCCCGCCTCGGGAATCCCGACCGCCTCCGTGGCTGGACCGGAGCGTCCGGATCGAACGCCCTCACGTACCGTTGGTCAACTGTCCGCGACATCGTCATCGACATCCGCGAGGGGTTGGCCCGAGATGCTTGAACCGCAGACCCGCGCAACGCTGACCGAACAACTGCGACCCCCGACGGGCTTCGAGCTCGTACACGCGGTTGGCACGACGTTCACCCTCGGACTCGACACCGCCCTCAGCGTGCCCCTGGCCTTCGCAGCACGAGGAGTCGCCGATCAGCACGACCCCATCGCGATCCTCGACGCCGTCCGCCGATCCGCCGACCGCGTTGACGTCTTCGCCCAGGCCGGCGAGATCGCCCTTGGCACGCGCAACAACCGACTCGTCGCGTTCCTCGAGCCGATGCTCCACCCGGTGAGCGTCCCGACCGGCATCTTCCACCCGAAGGTCTGGTTCCTCGAGTTCCGCAACGGTGACGCCTCCGCGTTCCGCTTCGTCTGCGCCAGCCGCAACCTCACGAGCGACCGCAGCTGGGACGTCGTCGTCAGTCTGGACGGCGTGCCCGGAGACACCGCTGACGCGGCAGGCCTGGAGGCGCGGAACGCCCCGATCGTCGGCCTGCTCCGGTCGCTCCCCGGCTCTGCGGTCGTTCCGCTCGCTCCGGAGCGTACCGTCCGGATCGAAGGGCTCGCCGCGCGCTTCGCGCGCGTCGAGTGGGAGACGCCGGACGATCTGGAGGACCTGCGTTTCCACGTCTGGCAGTCAGGTGCACCAGCGCGACCTGATCTGTCAGGCGAGCGGGCCCTGATCGTTTCCCCGTTCCTCCAGGACAGCGCCTTGGCGACCATCCGGGGAGGGATCCGACGCGAGCTGCTGGTCGTCTCCCGGAGCGAGAGCCTGAACCGCCTCTCCCCCGGGATGATCGGCGGGCGGACGTCCGCGTTCGTCCTCGATGCCGCAGCCGGCCGCACGGAGGGCGACGAATCCGCGCTCCCGGGCGTCCTGAGCGGTCTGCACGCGAAAGTCATCGTGGTGAACCGCGAGCGACGGGCCCGGGTGCTGCTCGGGTCGTTGAACACAACTGACGCGGCACTGCACAGCAACGTCGAGGTGATGGTGGAACTCGCCGGATCCGCCGCGAAGTTCGGAGTCGACGCCACGAGGAAGGCTCTCGGCGATCTCATCGTCGAACACACGGTCGAGCCGATCGACGAGGCGGACGCCGATGATGAGACTGGTGGGTTCCTCGACGCCGTCCTCCGCGCTGTCGCTGGCGCGCAAATGCGGATCGATGTTGAGGGGGACGGACCGTACCGCCTTCGCGTGAGCTGTGTCGACACGGTTCCAGCGACGGACGACGTTGCGTTCTCGTGGCGGCTGCTCACCCGAGCGGACGAGTTCCGTGAGGGGCTGCCGAGCGAGAACGGTTCGTGGATCGAGTCGGTCGCCCTCCCAGACGTGACGCCGTACCTGATCGTCACAGTCCGTGACGGAGCGGGCGCGGAGCGGTCGACCGTGGTGCTCGCGGATCTGCACGGTGACCCGGATGATCGGCTCGACGCGGTGATCGCCTCGCACCTGTCAACCCCGACCGACTTCATGCGCTTCATCACATTGCTGCTCGAACTCGTCGGGCTCGGGACAGCGGGTGCTGGTGCGGGCACCGCGTGGAACACCACCGCGGGTGCTGGTGGAGACCTCGGCGCCGGGCTCTTCGAATCGTTGATCCGGTCCGTCGGGGCACGCGGCCGCGGACTCGCTGACGTCGATCGCGTGGTGCAGTACCTGCGCGGCCGTGGCGACACCTCCATCCTGCCCTCAGGCTTCGACGAGCTGTGGGCGTCGGTGTGGGAGGCTCAACGACAATTGGAAGGCTCGCGGTGAGCGGGTTCGACGCGAACGCCGTGCTCGCCGGCCTGAAGCCGTTCCAGCGAGACGCGGTGCACCACGTGTTCGAGCGGTTCTACGGCGACGACGCTGGTTCTGGCCGATTCCTCGTCGCGGACGAAACAGGTCTCGGCAAGAGCGTCGTCGCCCGGGGCGTGGTGGCGCGTGCGGTGGAGCACCTGCAGAACGTCGACGAGGTGAAGCGGATCGACGTCGTCTACATGTGTTCGAACGCGGACCTGGCACGGCAGAACCTCGCGCGCCTCAACGTCACCGGCGCCGACACCGCACCACTCACGACACGCCTCAGTCTGCTCGCACTCGAGGTACCACGGCTTCGCGCAGACGAAGGATCGACCGAGAAGAAGGTCAACCTGGTGTCCTTCACGCCGGCGACCTCCGGATTCAGCGTCGGCGGGGAGCCTGCGGGCAACGCTCGGGAGCGCGCACTCATCGCGATCCTTCTCCGCGAGCTGTTGACGCTGAACGACGACGAGTGGCACGCGACGCTCCGGCTGTTCAAGCGCCGAGTGACCTCAGTCGAGCGCTTCCACTGGCGCGTCCTCGACGTCGCACGCGAGATGGGACAGCGAGACGGAAGCGACCGTCCGGAGCCGGACCTCGAGACGCTCAACGGCTTCCGCGATGCGCTCGGTCAAGAGGCACTTCACGAGTTCCGGTCGGTTCTCGCGCTCGTCACCGGTCATGGCGCAGACGATCGCGACTTCGACAGCGTGTGGAATCGAACAGGAGCGTTGCTCGGACGGATGCGGCGAGCGCTCGCGAAGGCGAGTCTGCAGGCGCTTGAACCGGACCTCGTGATCCTCGACGAGTTCCAGCGGTTCCGCGAGCTCCTCGACGCTCCGGAGACGAGCGAAGCGGCGGAGCTCGCGCACGACCTCTTCTCGTTCCCCGGAGTTCGGGTGCTGCTGCTCTCCGCGACGCCGTACAAGCCGTTCACCCAGGCCGGCGAGGCGGAAGACCACCACCGCGACTTCATGCAGACGATCGGCTTCCTTGCGAACCGCGATCCTGCGATCACCGCGCAGGTCACCCGAGTTATGACGGAGTATCGCGCGTGCCTCGTGAGCGGTGAGGACGCAACGTCGGCAGCCCGGGCTGTCAGGATGGCACTGCTCCCGGTGATGAGTCGCTCGGAGCGGCCGAACGTCGCTGGCGGATTCACCCCTCGGATGCTCAGCAGCGCCCCACCGACAACGGACGACGTGCTCGACTTCGTGGCACTCCGAGAGTTCGGCGACGAGGTCGGAGCACCGATCGATCTCGAGTACTGGAAGTCGATCCCGTACTTCGCGAACTTCATGGACGGGTACAAGCCCGGTGAGCGGGCTCGCGAACGGTTCGGAACACTGGAAGGTGCCCGCGCCCAGGAGTTGCTGGGACGGAGCCGGTCGCTCGATCGCCGCGACCTCGATGCGCGTCGGGAGATCGACCTCGGGAACGGGTACCTCCGCACGATCGCGGCGGACACGCTGGGGACAGGGTGGTCGGACCTGCTGTGGGTTCCGCCGTCGATGCCGTACCTCGAGCCCGGGGGTGCATACCGAACCGTGCAGGACGTCACGAAGCGAGTGGTGTTCTCTGCCTGGTCGGGCGTACCGACCGCCGTCGCGTCGCTGCTGTCCTACGAGGCCGAGCGGCGAGCGAGCGGAGCTGCGACCCGAAGCGCCAACACCGACGTGATGCGCCTGAACTACTCGCTCGAACAGGGGCGTGTTGGTTCCCTCTCGACCCTCGCGCTGTTCTTCCCACATCCCGCCCTCGCCGAGGTGGGAGACCCGCTGGCGATCGCTCGGTCGTTCTCTCCCGAAGCGGGCGTGGAGGCCGGTCGCGCAGAGGCGCTCGTGGCCGAGCGGCTCGACGACTCGGCGCAGGCCGGACAGCCGTGGGAGGCCTTCTTCGCGAGACCGACCGGCCTCAGCGAGGACTTCGTCGGCCTGGTCGGTGAGGCGATCGGCGGACCATCGGAGGACCGCGAGGAGGAGTCCGAAGCATCGAACGGCCTCGTTCGGTTCGTCGAAGCCGCGATCGACCGGATGGTGAGTGATGATCCATCTCGGACGCATCCGGAGCTCGCCCGCTTCGCCATGCACGCGCCGGGGATCATCGCCTACCGCGCGGTGTCTCGGATCGCGCCGGACACGATCGCCCCCGCCACACGTTGGACGGCGGCGTTCCGGATCGCCAACGGCCTACGGTCCCTGTTCAACCGTGCCGAGGTGAACGCGGTCCTCGATGCGCGGTACAGCAGCGACGTCCCGTACTGGTCAGCCGTGTTGCAGTACTGCGCCGACGGCAACCTCCAGGCCGTCCTCGACGAGTACCTCTTCCAGTTGGTGAGCGACCTCGGCACAGCAGAGCTCACTGCCGATCGACTCCTCGACATCTCGCAGCACGCGGCGTCGGTGCTGTCGCTGCGCACCGTGAACTACGTTGGCCACGACACCGACGTGGACCGCACACAGATCCGCATCCGGTCCCGATTCAGCCTCCGGTACGGCGGCCGAACGGGGACTTCCGCCGGCGACGAGCAGCGGCAGGCCGACGTTCGCGCGGCGTTCAACAGCCCGTTCGCCCCGTTCGTCCTCGTCTCGACCAGTGTCGGGCAGGAGGGGATCGACTTCCACTGGTGGAGCCACGCCGTCGTCCACTGGAACTTGCCGTCGAACCCGGTCGATTTTGAACAGCGCGAGGGCCGTGTGAACCGCTTCGGCGGCCACGCGATCCGCCGGAACGTCGCCGCAGCGCACTGGGCCGACGTCGTCGATTCCGACGACCCCAACCCGTGGCGCGCGGCCTTCGAGGCAGCGACAAGGTCCACCGCTGCCGCTGAGTACGGGCACTTTGCGCCATGGTGGGTCTACCCGGGCGACGCCAGTATCCAGCGCATCGTGATGGAGCACCCCCTGAGCCGAGACCGGGCCCGGTACGAGCGGCTGCGTGACTCGCTCGCGCTCTACCGACTCACGCTCGGGCAGCCCCGGCAGGAGGACATGGTGGAGCTGATGAAGCAGCGGGGCGTCGATGGCGCTTCGGTTGCGTCGATTGATCTCCGTCCACCGTCCGCATCGGCCTGACAGCCGCACCGCACGGCGGGTTCCCGCAGAGGGAGGTCGAAACGTCCGCCGTCCGTGCAACGATGTCCTCGACGCAAGACCCGAGCCGGACTCACCCCGAAGGACGACCCAGATGACCGACACCGACGAAGCCGATGTGACGCTCGAAGCCGAGGTGGCTGCGGACGATGTCGACCGCGACATCGCGAAGGCGGTGTCGGGTCGCCGAGCAGTCGCGCGCCAGTACGTCCGCTGGCTGCGGCGTCGCAACCCGTCCGCGACTCCGGCCGAGATCGTCCTCATGCTCGAGCGCCAGTACACGACTGCGATCACGACGGCTGGAGCAGCGGTCACGGTCGGCTCGATCGCTGCCGACATCGCCATTGCCATGATCCCGGTTGCGGGCCCGGCGGTCGTCGGCGCGAAGAGCGCGAGCGCGCAAGCTGCGAAGGCAGGGACGAAGGGTGCTATGAAGCTCGCGGCAAAGAACCTCGCGAAGAGTGCCGCGCAGACCGGTGCGAAGGGCGCCGCGGCACGGCTTCTGCCCGCTGGCGATCAGCAGTTGCAGTTCGAGATCACCGCGGTCTTCGGTCTCGCACTGGCAGACCTCCACGGGATGGACCTCGACAAGGACCAGGCACAGGCGCTCGTCCTCGGCCTGACCAACGAACGTGTGAGCCAGCAGCAGATCGCGACGATGGCCAGTGACGTCGCCGAGGTGACTTCCGATGGCGCGATCTCGACGGGACAGAGGATCGCGGCCGGCCGTGACGACTGGTCGCATTGGGCGACCACGCTGTCCGACGCGCTCCCCGGTGGCGCCGCGCAGACGCTTGTGCGGACCATCCAGACCGGCGAACTCGACCCCGTACGCGAAGGTCTCACCGGCAAGCAACGAGCCTCTGTGGAGTACGGCGTCGGCGCGATCACCGGAGGCGTGGCCCGTTTCGTGTTCGGCCGCGACGTCGTGAAGTCCTCACGGACGGCCTTCCCGGAGGCGCCTGAAGACTTCCCCGACCACCTCGCGCTGACAGTGAAGACCGCCTCCGACGACGAGGGGTCGGACAACCGTGCGCTCGCCGCGCTCGAGGATGCCGCTCGCTCGACGGGCACGTGGGTGACCGGAGCCGCCGGCGCAGTCGGGACTGGAGTTTCCGGCGCTGCGAGCTCAGCGACACGGGTCTTCCGTCGAGTCGACCTGGACGGTGACGGCGTGCCGGATGAGGCCCAGGCCCTCACGGTCGCGAAGAACGTCGGTGGGCGAGTTGCGGGTGCCGCGGACGCGGTCGGCGGCCGTGTCGCCGGACTGTTCAAGAAGAAGAAGGACGCCGACCTCTCCACACCCGAAGCCGAAGCCGACTGAAGTCGTGACGAAGACAGGCGCTCGCGTCACTGCCCTCGATCAGATGCTCCGGGACTCGGGCCTTGCCTCGCGTCCGGCGAAGCGCAGCCCCCGGCTCCCCGAACTGCCGGAAGCAGCGCGGTCGGCGGTGATGCGTCTCTACCGCCAGTTGGGCGGAGTACTCGACGAGCCGGAACTTCGTCCCGGCTCGTGGGACCTCGCGTACGACGACGTCATCGTCGAACTCGATGAGGAGATGCACTTCAACCGCTACCGTGCCGCAACGCTCGGCGTCAGTGCCATCGCGAGCGCGCCCTGGGCGGCTGCGTACGACGACTTCTGCCGAGCACATGAGCGGCGATCGGGAACCGGCGGCCGACGGTGGAGCAGTCCTTCGGCAGAGCGGATGTTCGGGGCAGCCGCACCTCATTGGACGTTCGAGAGAGGGGGCGCGCCGCGGTGGAAACAGCGAGCACTCTACGACGCCATGAAGGACATCGCATCTGCAGCAGGTGTGGTCCGGCTGTCGAGGGTCTCCGTGTACGACATGGTTGAGGGAGTTCGACTCGAAGACCTGCTCCGGGGCCGAGCCTTCGTCGATCCTTCGGTTCTCCGGACCTTCGTCGACTCGCGCGCTCTCAGCGTGCACAGATAGGTCCGATCGCAGTCGCGCTGAGTGTGCCGGCTCCTCTCACTGGCGATCACCATCCCGCGCCCAGCACTCACCACGTCAACACGAATCGCCCTCGCGTCGTCAGCCTCCGGCCGCTCCTGTGCTTTCTCCGCTTGCGAGCCCGTCTGCCGGACTTCGGCGTTAGCCAATCCGCGATCTCCAGGTCGGGGCAGGCGTAGGCGACCCACCGGTTCGCGAGCCGAGGGCGGCCGCTCGATGGTTGCGCGACTGAACGAGGTGTTGCGGCCGATCGGTACGGGCACGGCGAGGTGGGGATGACCGTGATGACGCTCAACGAGCACTCGGGCATGACCGCTGGCTCAGTGCAGGTCGGCACCGTGAATCGGGCGAAGGGGCTCGAGTGCAAGCAGGTGCTGTTGGCGCACGTCGAACCGCGGGCTGCTCGAGCCGGTGACGTGCAAGCCGTCCGAGACGGAGCGGGATCGCGGCCGGCGCGAGCTGTGAGTCGGCATGATCCGGACGCAGGACGGTCGAGGTGATCGATCAGCCCCGCCCGCCGCTCTCGCCGAGGACCAACTCCGAACCAGCCCACCGCACGAGTACGGGGTCGTGCGTTGCGACGACGACAGCCCCACCGTTGCTGCGCAGCATCGCCAGACTGTCTCGCACGCGCTCCGCGCTGATGTCGTCCAACGACGCCGTGGGCTCATCGGCGAGGAGCACACGGGGCCGTTGCACGAGGACCCGGGCGACAGCAACCCGCTGTTGCTCACCACCGCTCAGCAGACCGGCCCGGGACCTTCCACGTCCGCCGAGTCCGACGGTGTGCAGCGCCTCCTCGATCCGCTCCGCGAGCGCGTGACGTGTCTGGCCGTGCCGGGCCACGGCTCGCAGGTTCCGTTCGACGGACCACTCCGGGACGACGGCGTGGTCCTGCGTGACGAACCCGATCGTCGCTCGTCGGAGCAGTCGCCGCTCCCGCGCGCTCGCGCGGTGCACGTCTCGGCCGAGGACGCGGACGACCCCACGGGTGGGCCGTTGGATGCCGCCGAGGCATCGGAGCAGCGTGCTCTTGCCCTGTCCGGAGACGCCGCGCACCGCGACCGACTCGCCCGGTGCGAGGGCGAGCGACAGGTCCTCCCACAGTGTCCGCGTTGCGACGTCGTATCGCAGCGCGTCGGTCTCGAGGAGTCGCTGGTCGGTCATCGGAGGCTTCTTCCATGTCGAGCGGTGAGTACGAGCAGGCAGACGAGGAGGACACCGACCCCCACGCCGGCGATCGCTCCGTTCGCAGCGGCGGCTCCGGGCGGCTCACCGAGGACCGCCTGTGTCGCCGCGCCGACGACGACCGTCATCACGACGCCCGTCAGCACGAAGCGTCGGTGCGGCACGGCCGGATGGCGCCCGAGCAGGGCGAACAGGCGGGCGGAGCGGCGGGTGCGGACGCGGTGATCGATGACCAGGGCGGCGCTCGTGAACGCGAGCACGGCGAGTGTCGCGACACCCGTGGTCTCGGAAGCGCGCCGATCAGCCCGCAGCGCTGCGAGCTTGCCGTCGACCACCGCTCCGACGCGGCGGACCTGCAGCACGGATGACGACAGTCCACGCGCCGTCAGTGCCGCCTCGAGGGCAGAGCGGTCCGTGAACCGGACCTCACCGTTCGCGACCGCGGTGCCGATGCGGTTCGGTGCGATGTCCGCCGGGTCCTGGACGACCAGCACCGGGACGTCTCGACCGCTCGAGGAGACCGCGCCGGTCCCACCAGCCCAATCCGCGACGGATGTCGTGACGGCGGCCGTCGAACGGACCGTCATCGCGCGGACGTCGAGTTCGTGCGGCGGGTCGCTGTTCTGGACCTCCCACCCTTCGAGGAGCGATTCGTGCGCAGTTTGGCGGAGTGCATCGGTCTCGGCAGCGAGCACAGCGGGGACGAGGAGCACGGGCTGGCCACCCGGACCCGCGTCAGCGATGCGTGACACGAACTGGTGCAGGGCCGGCGGCATCCTGCCCGCGACGGTGACGTGCTCGGCGACGGGCACCTTCGCGAGTCCTGCCTCGCCGCGCTTCAGCATCTCGAGCGTCGACTCCCCGAACGCCACGTCCTGTTCGAAGGTCGTGAACCCTGTTCCGAGAACCACGTCGTCACCGTGCTCGGCTTCGGCCCGGAGCCTCGGTTCGATCGCGTCCGCGGCGGACCGGTGCTCGTTCGCCGATCGGAAGTCGATCACGGCGAGCACGAGCAACACCGCTGCGATCCCGGCGACGAGCGGACGGAGCGATCGGACTGACCGATGTCCCACGCCTTCGCGCGCCCACCAGAGACTCAACGCGGTGTGCACCGCGACGATCAGACCGCCGCTCGTGACCAGGACACCGACGAGGATCGTCATGGTCATCTCCCACACGGGCGAGTTCGCGTGTCGGAGACTGAGGGAGATGAGGAACCCGGCAACGCTCGCGGCGGCCGGGATCGCGACCACGACGCCCGTCTCCGCTGCTTCGACCAGCGCGATGCGCCTGCGCTGCCATCCGGAGATCCATCGGAGTCGCTGGCGCGGCGCCCGGCGCACTGATTCAGCGATGAGCGCGACGAGGACCCCGAGCGCGGTCACCACGCCCGCTGCGGACGTCGTCGGCTTCTCGGCCGCGTACGCGACCGCGTCCAGCCACGTCGGCGTGACGTCCTCGAAGCGGTACCCGGCATTGCCGAGCTGCTCGAGGAAGCGATGCGTCGCGGTTCCTGGTCCGTCGACCGCGTACGAGGTACGGAGGTCGAGATCGTCCTGGTCCCCGATCGGACGGACGTCGATCGCTCCGCGGAACACCGGCTGCGCGGGCTCACCACTGAACGTGTACGCAGTCCAGACGTCGGCGCGTGCAGCACGATCGGGGACGAGCATCGCGAGCTCGACGTCGTTGTCCGTCGCGGTGCGACGCAGTGCTTCGACGTGCTCGCTTGTGGTGAGTCCGAACGGTAGATCGGTGATGGCGATGCTCGTGCGCGCAGCCAATCCGCCGGCCGATTCGACAGAGCCGACGACGCCAACGACGAAGCCGCACGCGGCGAGCATCGCGGCCACCACCGCTGCCAGGGTGGAGGCCGCGAAGTTCCTCACCCGCGGGTCGCCCAGAACGCCTGGTTACCGGACCCCGCCTTGGCCTTGTGGGCATAGGCGATCTTCGTCGGGGGCACCCAGTCCGAGCGCTTCACGACGCCGCTCGACTTCACGGAAGCTCGGTGCGTCGACTTGTCCGTCACGAAGATGGAGTAGACCTCCTTCTTGTCGACGCCGTAGGTCCAGGTCCCACCACCGACGTACGCGATCGTTCGGACCTGCGGCAGGTCTGCGGAGGCGCTTCCCTCGCGCACGGAGCCGGCTTCGGTGGATTGCGCGGCGAGCGCTGGGGCGGCGAGGCCGACGCCCAGCAGGACGGACGCGGCGATCGACGCGAGCGTGATCTTCTTCATGGTGCTGTCCCTTCTTCGGCGACCGAGAGTGGTCACAACGGGACAGTAGCGGTGAAGTCCTGATATCAGAAGTTCTGAATATTCCGCATACACATCGCTCGCAGGGCCGCCACCTCACCACGTCAACACGAACCGCCCCCGCGTCCCCCCGGCCTCGAGCCGCTCATGCGCTTCCCCCGCCCGCGAGGCCGGCAGCACCTCCGCCACCCGCGGCGTCACCGTCCCACTCTCCACCGCGTGCCGCAGCTGCTCGAGCTTGTCGAACGACCGGTACTCCGCGAACACCATGATCTGCTCGAACCGGATCCCCCGAGCCCCGTCGCCCTCCCACCCCCGCACATCGAGGAACACGCCCCCGTCCCGCACGGCGTCCACGACCTCAGACCGCTGCACCGCGGCATCGGCGAGCGCATCGACCCCGTCCGGCACGAGCTCGCGCACGGCAGCGGCGAAACCGGCGCCGCGCGCGACGACGTGCGTCGGACCGAGGGACCGCACGAGCGCCTCGTCCGCAGGAGCAGCATCCGCGATGACGGTGAGTCCCGCAGCGACGGCGAGCTGCACGACGTAGTTCCCGAGCAACCCGGCGGCCCCGGTCACGGCGAGCGTCTGCCCGGGAGCGAGTCCCGCCCGCGAGAGGATCTGCAACGCCGTCAGCCCGTTCATCGGCACCGTCGATGCGAGCGGAAGAGACGTCCCCCGAGGGATCCGCGTGAACGAGCCGACCGGCGCGACGAGCTCCTCGACGTACGCGCCACCGTGGGCACTGAGCGGCAGCGCGATCGCCATGACCTCGTCACCGACCTCCCACCCGGAGACGTCGGGCCCGACCTCGTCGATGACCCCGGCGGCGTCCATCCCCGGCACGTACGGCGGCGACGCCTGCGAGCCGTCCCGTTGGCCGGCTCGCACACCGGTGTCGGTGGGGTTCACGGCGAACGCCTGCACCCGGATCCGCACGGACCCGGCACCAGCGTGCGGCTCCGGCACCTCGTGGACGGCGAGGGCCTCCGGCCCTCCGAACTGTTCGACTCCGACGACCTTCACCCGTCCGGTCTACCGGACGGCTCGCAGCCGCACCCAGCGAGCGGGCGGGTGGCGGTGGTCGAGACCCGCCAACTGTCGGACGGGAGGCGCGGATCACCGCCGACCCGCGCCTCCCGTCCGGTGCTCGGCCGGCTACACGGCGGGGGCGAGCGCGAGCTGTTCGCGCGCCACCACGGCGTCGGCGGCCGGAGGCCGACCGTACGCTTCGCGGTAGTCCCGCGAGAAGTGGGAGGCGCTGCGGTAGCCGACGGCGGTCGCGGCGCGGGCGGCGGTGTCGGCGTGCAGGACCATGCGGCGGCGCGCTTCCCCGAGTCGGGTCCGCTTGAGGTACTGCGCGGGTGACATGCCGGTCGCCTGCTTGAAGCGGGCGAAGAGGGTGCTCTCGCTCACCCGGAGTTCGCGGGCGAGGCGTTCCATCGTCCACGGTTCGTCCATCCGCCCGGTCAGGAGGGCGGTCGCGTCGGCGACGAGGCCGGCTTCGGCTCCGGTCCGGTCGAGCGCCGCGGTGATGCGGGGCGCCTGCGAGGTCTGCAGCAGGCGGAGGACGATCTCGCGAGAGACGAGGGGGAACAGGACGGGGATGTCCTCGGGGGCGTCGAGCAGTGCGAGCAGGCGGCTGAAGGCGTCGGCGAGCGGGGGCGTCCACGTGCCGAGTCGTGGCATGTCGGTGCGGCTCGTGCTGGTCGTCGTGCTCGACATCGACGCCACGACCTCGGCGACGACGACCGGGTCGAGCTTCCAGACCGCCGAGACGAAGCCCGCGCTGCCGGCGGTGTCGATCACCCCGGCGACCACGGGCAGGTCGACCGGCGTGATGATGAACCGTTCGCGTCCCCAGACCTGGTCGTCGTCGCCGACGATCGAGCGCTTCCGGCCGCGCAGGACGACGGACAGCGACGGGACGTACCGACGGTCGAAGAGTCCCGTCGGTTCGTGGACGCGCGAGACGGTCAGGCCGAGGGCGTCGGCCCGCTGTACCGAGGCGGGACGGGCGACGACCTTGGCGGTCGTCGCCCGGTCGAGCACGGCGGCGTGCCGCTCGGCAACCTCCGCCGCGCGGTCGAGGTGCTGCGCCGTGCGTTCGTCCACGTGCCCACGCTACGCACTCCCGGCGGCGCGGAGGAACCCGCACGGGATCCGGCAAGCTTCCCGTCGGATCGGGCAAGCCGCGAGGCTCCCCGCCGATCGAGCATCGGGGCATGACCACTGCACCCACCTCCCGGACCACCGTCCGCACCGCCCTCGTGACCGGCGCCTCGAGCGGCATCGGCGAGGCCATCGCCCGCGAGCTCGCCGCTGCCGGCATGACCATCGCCGTGCACGGTCGCGACGCCGTCCGCACCCGTGCCGTCGCCGACGACATCGAGCGCCAGGGCGGCCGAGCGATCCCGGTCGTGGCGGACCTGTCGGCGGATGCCTCCGAGGTCCGAGCCTTCGCCGCCACCGTCCGGGAGCTCCTCGGCGGCCACGTCGACGTCCTCGTGAACAACGCCGGCGTCTACCCCGGCGGGCCGACCGAGTCCCTGTCCGACGACACCGTCGACGCACTGCTCGCGACGAACGTCCGAGCACCGCACGTCCTCGTGGCCTCACTCGCTCCAGCGATGGTCTCGCGGGGATCCGGCGTCGTCGTGAACATCGGCTCGTGGATGGCCCGTGTCGGTGTGCCGTTCATGGCGCTGTACCCGGCGACGAAGGCCGCCGTCGAACAGCTGACCCGGGCGTGGGCCGCCGAGTACGGGCTGCGCGGGGTGCGGGTCGTGACGGTGGCTCCGGGTGCGACGGCCACGCCGGGGAACGCCGACTCGGCGGACGTGCTCGCCGCGATGACGCAGGGGACGCCCGCCGGGGTGCCGGTGCAGCCGGTCGACATCGCTCGCGCCGTCCGGTGGGTGGTGTCCGACGAGGCGGCGTTCGTGACCGGCGGGACGATCGACGTCGACGGCGGGATCGCATCCACCCGCCTGCGGTGATCGAGGCTCGCCGCCGGTCAGGACCCCGGGGTGGCGATGCAGTCGCTCTGCACGAGCAGCGTGTTGTCGGTCGCGAGCCACGAGATCGTCGCGCCGGCGGAGTACACGCTGAGCTCGAGGCGACCGTCCCGCTCGTCGAACCCGGTGCGATCGCTCTCGGTGTCCCACGCCGCACGGAGCGCCTTCTCCGCGCTCGAGCGATCGACCTCGTCGCCGAGTCGGATGCGCTCGTGGAAGGTCCGACACGTGTTCCCCACGGGGGTGGTGCCGCTCGTGAACCAGGTGCTGGAGCGCGCGGCGCCCGGTGACACCTCGAGCAGCCGCAGCGCGTCAGTGACGTACGGCTGCATGTCCTCGCCGGCTTCCTCGGCGGAACCGGGCCCGTAGCCCGAGTCGAGGTCGTCGAGCTCCTCCTGCCGCTGCTGCTGCGCGTACCTGTCGGCATCGCGGGCGGCCTGCGGGAGGATCTCGAACGACGGGACGATGACGAGCAGCACGACGGCGAGCAAGCCGATGCCCGCGACCACCGTCGCTCCCGACGCCGCGACCTCGAGGGTGCGGGCACGGAGCGCTCGGATCCCGGCGATCAGCGCGGGGACGGTCGCCAGCAAGCCGATCGCGATCGCCATGATCTGTGGTCCGGCGGCCGCTCCGCCGTCGTTCGTGGACCCCCACGAGGAGTCGATCTGCGCCAAGAACGAGAGGAAGAGCGCGATCAGGACCCCGATCGGCGCCACGACGATCCCGAAGACCAGCCGGTTGCGCCGGAGCCGCACGTCGTCGGCCATCGTCTCCCCCTCCCGACGTCGCACCCCCGCGACGCGCCCACTGGCAACACATCATGCACGTTGCCGGATGCAACCCGCCTGAGAACGACCGGTGCACGGCCAGGCCGCACCGCGCCCCCCCCCCGTCCGGCGGGCCATCCTCCGATCGGAGGACGCCGGTCCACCCGCCCGGTCGAACCGCCTCCGGACAGGACCGGTCAGGCTGTTCTCATGCCCGACTCCCCCGCCATCGAGGTCCACCACCTCACGAAGCAGTACGCCACCGGCAAGCGCGCCGTGGACGACGTCTCCTTCGACATCCCCCGCGGCGAGACCTTCGCCCTCCTCGGCCCGAACGGCGCGGGCAAGACCACGACGGTCGAGATCCTCGAGGGCTACCGCACCCGCACCGACGGTGACGTCCGGGTGCTCGGCCACGACCCGGCCCGCACGAGCCGGAGCCACAACGCACGGATCGGCATCGTCCTGCAGACCAGCGCCGAGTCCCCCAACGTCACGGTCGCCGAACAACTCCGCCACTTCACGACGTTCTACCCGAGGCACCGCAGCGTCGAGGAACTCCTCGACGCGACGGGACTCGAGACGCAGCGCAACACCCGGATCAGCAGACTGAGCGGCGGCCAGCGTCGCCGCGTCGACGTCGCCCTCGGCATCATCGGCCGCCCCGAGGTCCTCTTCCTCGACGAACCGACGACCGGCTTCGACCCCGAGGCTCGGCGCCGCTTCTGGGACCTCATCGACGAGGTGAAGCGGGAGGGCACGACGATCCTCCTCACCACGCACTACCTCGACGAGGCCGCGCACCTGGCCGACCGCGCCGCCGTGATCGCCGGCGGCACGCTGCTCGACATCGCGCCGATCGACGAGATCGGCGGCGCCGAGGCACGAACCCCGCGAGTCCGGTGGCGCGACGACGCCGGGCAGCGCCACAAGGAGCGCACGCACGAACCGACGGCGCTGATCCGGAGCACGCCGGGCCCCATGCACGATCTCGAAGTCATCCGCCCGTCCCTCGAGGACGTCTACCTCGGAATGGTCGGCCACCGATGAACAGCATAGCCACGCACACGACCGCCACGAACGCCGCCCCCATCGGCGCGCACCGCATCGGCTACGAGCTCCGCTCGTACTTCCGCGCGCCCGACGCCGTCTTCTTCACGTTCCTCTTCCCCATCGTCATGCTGGCGCTCTTCTCCGTCGCGTTCAGCAGCGCCCCGGACATCCAGGCGGGCCCGGACGTCAGCGTCGACTACGCCACGTACTACCTGCCCGGCCTGGTCGCGACCGGCATCCTGCTGTCCGGCACGCAGTCCCTCGGCGTCGACATCGCGGGCGAACGCAGCGACGGCACGCTGAAGCGCCTGGGCGGCACACCGCTGCCGGTCGTGAGCTACTTCATCGGCAAGATCGGCATGGTCCTCGTCACGACGGTCGTGCAGACCGCCCTGCTGCTGGCGATCGCGAGCATCGTGTTCGGCGTGGACCTGCCCACCGACGGCGGCGCGGGGGCGCGCTTCGCCGGCATCATGCTCCTCGGGGTCGCGACGAGCTGCGTGCTCGGTATCGCGATCTCGGCGCTCCCCCGCGAGGGCCGCCGCGCCACCGCCACGATCGTCCCCATCGTCCTGGTCCTCCAGTTCATCTCCGGCGTCTACCTCCCCTTCACCCAGCTCCCCGACTGGTTGCAGAACGTCGCGTCCGTCTTCCCCCTGCGGTGGATGGCGTCCGGCATGCGGTCGGTCTTCCTGCCGGACGCGTTCGCGTCCGCCGAGCCAGGAGGCGCGTGGCACGTCGGCCTCGGAGCCCTCGTCCTGACAGCGTGGCTGGTCGGGGGCGCGGTGGCCTGCCTGCTGACGTTCCGGTGGAACCGCAAGGACGCGTGATGGCGCCCCGCAGGTGGGATGCTGGGCACATGAACGGCGAGACGTGGAGGTGCAACCGGTGGTTGCACGTCTTCTTCGCGGGCACGATGCTCCTCACCGCCGTGATCACCGCGGTCGGCTGGTCGCCGTGGGAGACCCGCTGGCCGGCGTCCGACGCGATCGCGGTGCTCGTCGTCGCATACGTCGCGTACGGCCACCGTGGCTACGACGATCACCGGGCGGCCGCAGCGTTCCTACCGCTCGTGATCGTCGCCGCCCTGGTGTTGCCGGCCGTCGTGCCGAGCACCGCCTTCGTGCAGTGCATCGTCTTCCCGCTCGTCTGGGTGCAGTCCGAACGGATCCGCACCGCGGTCGTGCTGTCGGTGGCGGTCGGCGTCGCGAGCGGCATCGGCCTGCAGCTCGCGAGCGGTCCCGGCGCCCTGGTCACGACCCTCCTGATCGAGAGCATCAGCGTCATCGGCGCCTGTGCGATGGGCGTCTGGATCTCGAGGGTCGCCGGCCTCTCGGAGGAGCGCCGTCAACTCGTCGAGGAGCTCCGCGCCACCCAGCAGTCCCTCGCCGATGCGAACCGCAGCGCGGGCATCGCGAGCGAACGGGAGCGCCTGGCCCGCGAGCTCCACGACACCGTCGCGCAGAACCTCGCGGGCATCGTGATGCTCACCGAGCGTGCCCGGAGGGACCTGGCCAACGATCGCGGCCCCGACCTCGAGGAACGGCTCACCGTCCTCGAGGAGTCGGCACGTGCAGCGCTCGAGGACTCCCGGGCCCTCATCGCCGCCGGGGTCGCCGGTGCCACGACCGGGAGCCTCGCCGGGTCGCTGCACCGTCTCGCCGAGCGCTTCACCCGCGAGACGGGCACGCCCGTGACCGTCGATGCGACCGGCGGCCCGCTCGACCGTGACGCCCAGGTCGTGCTCCTCCGGGTCGTCCAGGAGTCCCTCGCGAACGTCCGCGCGCACGCCGGCGCGGACTCCGTCCGCGTCGTCCTCAGCCACTCGCCCGAGCGGGTCGGGGTCCGCGTGACCGACGACGGAGTCGGGTTCGACACCGGCGCTCCGCTCGCCGGCCACGGGCTCCGCGGACTCCACGAGCGGCTGGCCCTCTCCGGCGGCACCTGCACCATCACGAGCAACCCGGGCAGTGGCACCGTCGTCGAGGCGACCCTGCCCACCGGACCCGAGCCGCGCCTCCCGGATGCTGTTCGTGACCCTGTCGCGCAGGTGACCCGGTGATCCGCGTCGTGGTCGCCGACGACCACCCGATCGTCCGTTCGGGCATCGTCGCGCTCCTGCAGGACGCCGACGACATCGAGGTCGTCGGCCAGGCCAGCGACGGTCAGGCGGCGGTGACGGTCGCGTTGTCCGAACGCCCCGACGTCGTGCTGATGGACCTCCGGATGCCCGAGCTCGACGGCGACGCGGCGACCGCCCAGATCCTCGCGGCCGAACCGAGCGTCCGCGTCCTGATCCTGACGACGTACGAGTCCGACGACCACATCCTCGCCGCCATCGAGGCCGGCGCCACCGGCTACCTGCTCAAGGCCGCCCCGGAGTCCGAGATCCTCGCCGGGGTGCGGGCGACCGCGCGTGGCGAGACCGCGCTCGCGCCCTCGGCCGCCGCAGCCCTCGTCCGCCGGGCCACCGGCTCGGCGACCGCGGCTGTCGGCCCTTCGCTGACACCGCGCGAGCTCGACGTCCTGCGCCTCGTCGCCCAGGGCGGGTCGAACCCGGCGATCGGCCGCGCCCTGTTCCTCAGCGAGGCCACGGTGAAGACGCACCTCGGCCACGTCTTCGAGAAGCTCGGCGTGAACGACCACACCCGTGCCGTCACCCGTGCAATGGAGCTCCGCCTCCTCCCCTGACCCGCGATGGCTCGGTTGCTGCAGCGCTCCTGACCGTTCTGGTTCACGATCCCCGAGGATCCCGAACCAGAACGGTCACAGCGCGGGCACGAAGGGCCCTGCTCCGCCCGGCGGACTGGTCCACCGACGGAACGGGAGGCACGGTGCCTGCCCGCACCGCGCCTCCCGTCCGCCGCCGCGCGCGCCGCTGCCATCGGCACGCGCCCGCTCAGGCCCCCGCGTCCGACTCCTGCATCCGGACGCGGAACACCCGCGCTGTGGGGGTCGCCCCGCCGTTCGCGATCTCGAGCGACGCCGAAGCGGGATCCCACGCCGCCGACCACGACCCGAGCGCCGTCGGGAACAGCGGCTCGACGACCACCGCCTGGCCCGCGAACCCCGGCAGTGGCAACGACACCGCCGCCGGCGCACCGGGTAGCGACCACACCGACAGGTACAGGTCCCCCGAGGCGGCACGCAGCCCGAGCGCGAGCCACGGGTCCTCCCAGGCCGGCAACCCGAGCGGCCACACCGGCACCGCCGATTCGACGATCTCGAGCACGGCCCGGTGCGCTTCGATCGCAGAAGCCACGGACGCCAAGTGCGACGACGACATCTCGTTGAGGTACCCCGACAGGTACATCCGCCCGAGGACGCCGTTGACGAGCGACAGGGTGAACAGGTCGTCGGACATCGTCGGTGCCGGGTAGGCCCAGTTGCCGGCCTGCTCGGGCAGCATCGCGGCGGGAGCAGCGGCGGCGATCGAAGCCGAGAGCACCGGGTCCTGCTGATCCGACGTCGACTGCATGTGCAGCCGGGACAGCATCGCGAAGTCGGCGCGCATCGCTCCCGAGGCGCAGTTCTCGATGAGCAACTGCGGGTACCGGGCCTGCACGTCGTCGAGCCACGCGAGCAGTGCCCGCTGGTGCTCGAGCATGCCCGGGAACGGCCCCGTCATCGTGTTGTGGTCCATCTTGAAGAAGCCGACGCCCAGCGAACCTACGAGCCGGTCGACGACCGCGTCGAGGTGCGCCCGCGCAGCCGGTGAGCGCAGGTCGAGCAGGTGCCGCCCGTGCTCCGCGACCCGCACGCCGTGGTGGTGCACGAACGCCGACGACGGCAGCGAGGTGGCCAGCGGCGAGTGGATCCCGATCACTTCGGGTTCCAGCCAGAGCCCGGCCCGCATGCCCCGCGCCCGGATGTGGTCGATCACGGACCCGAGGCCGTCCGGGAACCGCGAGGCCGCCGGTTCCCACGCGCCGACCGTGTCCCACCAGTGCCCCTCGGCGTACCAGCCGGCGTCGATGCAGAACAGGTCCGCCCCTGCGTCGGCGGCCGCGTCGATCAACGGCAGCAGTTTCTCGGTCGTCGGGTCGCCCATGAGCGTGTTCATGTAGTCGTTGAACACCAGGGGCAGCGAACGGTCGGCCTCCCGCAGCATGCGACGCGCCCGTCGCTGCCGGGTGAGCACCGCAAAGGCATCGTCGATCGACGCAGCGATCCCCACGGACACCGGCACCGAGGTGAACGGCTGCCCGGGCGCGACGACCGCGGTCCACTGGTGCTCCTGGTCGGTCGGGCCGCTCAGCAGCAGGTACGTGTGCCGCCGGGTCTCGCCGAGCTCGTAGAGCCACGGCCCGTTGTGCTCGACCTGCCAGACGAGGGCGTACGGCACGGCCGCAGTGCCAGCGCCAGCGCCGGACGCAGACGCCGTCAGCACGCCGATCGGCAGCGCCTCGCCGGTCGACCACGCGCCACGGTTCTGCACGACGGCGCGGCTGCGGGGCGGGTGGTGCTGCGCATCGCGGTCGATGCGCGCGAGGCCGATCTCCCGCAGCGGGTCGGTCCGCCAGCGGCTCTCCGCCGCCCAGTCGTCGTCGGCGTGCGACAACGCGAACTCGTCGACGCTGCGGCCCGAGTCCGTCAGCCACGCCCCCGTCGCGAACGACGACACGAAGTCGACGACGTGCTCACCCTCGGCGGAGGACACCTCGGTCCAGGTCTGGAACGCCGGGACGCCGTCGCGTGCGCGGAACACCGAGACGGCCTGGAGGCGCGTGGCCGCGTCCTCCTGCACGATCCGCAACCAGAGGTCGGTCCCGTCCACCGCGCCGATCGCGTCCGCGGGCACGGGTGTCGACGCGTCGTCGTGCCATCGGTACCGCAGCCGCGCACCGATCGTGGAGTCCACGTGCCGGAACCCACCGGGGAACCGGCCGTGCCCGATGGTGGTGAGCTCGACGAGCGGTTGCGCGTCCTCCGGTCCGTCGGCGAGCTCACCCCCGACCGGGACGAACGACACGAGTGACACCGGCGCGTCCGGGCCGGTCCGGAAGCGCGCACGGAACCCCGCGGTCTCCCAGTCGACGAAGTCGCCGGTCACCGCACGCCGACCGGTGCCGGGTCGCTCGACACCCACGCACCGACGCCGTGGTCGTAGCAGGTGGTGTTGTCGATCGAGGAGCGGTCGAGCGCCGGTCCCGAGGTCAGCCGACGGTCGGTGCGCTCCGGGTCGGGCGCTGCCTCGGCCAGCAGCCGGGTGTAGTCGTGCTGCGGGTTCAGGATGACGGCGTCCGAGGGCCCCCGTTCGACGACCCGACCGCGGTAGAGCACCAGGATCTCGTCCGAGAAGTGCCGCGCGGTCGCGAGGTCGTGCGTGATGTACAGCACGGCGAGGTGGTCCTCGCGTTGCAGTCTGCCCATGAGGTTGAGCACGCTGAGCCGGATCGACACGTCGAGCATCGACACGGGCTCGTCGGCGATGAGCACCTGCGCGCCGGGTGCGAGCGCTCGGGCGATCGCGACGCGCTGCCGCTGCCCGCCGGAGAGCTCGTGCGGGCGGCGAGACGCGAAGTCCTCGTCGAGGTTCACACGGCCGAGGAGTTCCCGGACGCGTTCCGCGGTCTCCTCGGCGCCGCGGGCACGGTGGTGGAGCTGCAGCGGACGGGCGATGTGGTGTTCGATCGAGTGGAACGGGTTGAGCGACGCGAACGGGTCCTGGAAGACCATCTGCACGTGTCGGCGGTAGAGGCTGCCGACGACCGGCGTGCCGTCCTCGAGCCGGACGTCGATCGTGCCGCGCGTGGTGCTCTCGAGCTTCGCGAGCATCCGGGCGATCGTCGACTTGCCCGAGCCGGACTCCCCGACGAGGGCGACGGTCCGGCCGGGCAGGAGCTCGAACGACACGTCGTCGACGGCGCGGAGGGTGGTGCGACGCAGGCCCTTCCGGGTGTGGAAGTCCTTGCCGAGGTGGCTGACGGTCACGCTGGTCATCGGACGACCTCCTGGGTGTCGAGGTCCGAGCCGTCGATGCCCACCCCGGTTCGGATGAAGTCGCCGCGGGCGCCGGACAGGCTCGGGAACGACTGCAGCAGCCGCCGGGTGTAGGGGTGCTGCGGGTCGTGCTGGATGGTGTCGGCGGTCGCGCACTCGACCACCTCGCCGCGGAGCATGATGGCGATCCGGTCACTGATCTCGAGCAGCAGCGGCAGGTCGTGCGTGATGAACACGACCGCGAACCCGAGTTCGTCGCGCAGACGGACGATCTCGCGGAGGATCTCCCGCTGCACGACGACGTCGAGCGCGGTGGTCGGCTCGTCCATGATCATGACCTGCGGCTCGAGCAGCATCGCCATCGCGATCATCACGCGCTGCCGCATGCCGCCCGAGAGCTCGTGCGGGTAGGCCGTGATGCGGGACGGGTCGACCCCGACCCGACGGAGCGCGTCCTCGGCGATCGCCCGACGCTCCTTGCGGGGCAGGCCCCGACGGTGCTCGACGAGCGCGTCGTCGAGCTGCGCCCGGATGGTGGTGACCGGGTTGAGCGCGTTCATCGCGCCCTGGAAGACCATCGACAGCTTCGACCACCGGACGGCGCGGAGCTGCTCGTCGCCGAGTCCGAGCAGGTCGACGTCGCTGCCGTCCCGGTCGTGGAAGGTGATGCTGCCCGAGGCCACCTTCGCCGGCGGCTTGTGCAGGCGGGTGATGGCGTAGGCGAGGGTCGTCTTGCCGCAGCCGGACTCGCCGGCCAGCCCGAGGATCTCCCCGGGTGCGAGCGTCAGCGAGACGTCCTTGACGGCGTGCACCGGGTGCTCGGTCTCGTAGACGACGTCGAGGTGGTCGATGGTGAGGACGGCGTCCCGGGTCATCGGGCGACCCCCTTCCGGTCGGTGGTGGTCTCGGGGAGACGAGCCGCGCCTCCAGGGCCGGGACGGCGGGCCGCTCGACGGGCACGACGCTCGCGCCGTCGCTGCGCCCGCACGTTCGCGAGTCGCGGGTTGATGACCTCGTCGATCGAGAAGTTGACGAGGGAGAGGCCCATGCCGAGCAGCGCGATGAGGAGCCCCGGTGGGACGAACCACCACCAGGCGCCCTGGGCGAGCGCGAAGCCGTTCTGCGCGTAGAAGAGCATCGTGCCGAGCGTCGAGGAGTTCGAGGCACCGAGGCCGAGGAAGGACAGGCCGGCCTCGCCGAGGATCGCGGCGATGACGGCGAACACGAACTGCGACGCGAGCACCGGCAGCAGGTTCGGCAGGATCTCGACCGCGATGACGCGCCACGGTCGTTCCCCGGCGACCCGTGCGGCGGAGACGTAGTCGCGGTTCCGGATCGACATCGTCTGCGCGCGGAGGACGCGGGCGGACCCGGCCCACGACGTGATCGCGAGGACGATGGCGATGGTCCAGAGCCCGCGGGCCTCCTGCGGGACGAGGCCGGAGATCACGATGACGAGCGGCAGGCCCGGGATCACGAGGAACACGTTGGAGAAGAGCGAGAACGCCTCGTCCATGATCCCGCCGAGGTAGGCGCCGAGTATGCCGAAGAACGCCGACAGCACGGTCGCGAGGAGGCCGACGATCAGGCCGATCTGCAGGCTCCCTCGGGTGGCGAAGGCGAGCTGGGCGAGGACGTCCTGCCCGGTCTGCGTCGTCCCGAGCAGGTTGTCGGCGCTCGGCGGCTGCATGCCCGAGTCGCGGATGGCGCTCGGGTCACCGACGAGCAGCGGGCCGATCAGCCCGAACAGCGTGACGCCGACGATGAGCACGATGCCGGTGACGAGCCACGGCGTCATGGTGGGGAGGAAGCGGCGGACGCCACCCTTCGGCCGACCCCGACGAGCGGTCGCGATGCTCCGGGTCGAGCCGGCGTCGGCTTCCTCGGTGAGGGCGCCGATGGTGGGTTCGGTCTCCTGTTGGATGTTGGTCATGGTCGTCTCCTCCTAGCTCCGGGCCCGGGTGCGCGGGTCGATGAGCCCGTAGAGCAGGTCGACGACGAGGTTCGCGCCGAGGACCGCCAGGGTGATGAACAGGAAGATGCCCTGCATGAGCGCGTAGTCGTTGTTCGTCACCGCGGACAGGAGCTTCGACCCGATGCCGGGGTACGAGAACACCTGCTCGGTGACGACGGACCCGGACACGATGAACCCGAGGGAGATCGCGAACCCGGCGACCGAGGGCAGGACCGCGTTGCGAGCGGCGTAGTTGCGGAGGACCTTGCCGTGCGGCAGCCCCTTCGCGAGTGCCGTGGTGATGTAGTCCTCGGACAGCGTGGACACCATCATGTTGCGCATCCCGAGCAACCATCCGCCGAGTGAGGCGAGCACGATCGTCGCCGCGGGCAGCACACCGTACTTGAGCGCCGACGCGATGAAGTCGCCGGTGAAGCCCGGGGTGAGCGTGACGTCGTAGCCGCCCTGCGACGGGAACAGGTGCAGCCCGGTCGCGAAGAAGTAGACGAGGATGAGCGCGAGCCAGAAGTACGGCACCGCGGCGAGCAGGGTGGTGGCCGGCACGAACGAGTCGAGCCAGGTGCCCGGCCGCCACCCGACGAAGGCGCCGAGGGCGACGCCGATGACGGCGGCGAGCACGGTGGCGATGCCGACGAGGGCGATCGTCCAGGGCAGGGAGCTCCCGATCACCTCGGTCACCGGTGCCGGGAAGTAGCTCACCGACACCCCGAGGTCACCGCGGAACACGTTGCCCAGGTACTGGCCGTACTGGGCGAGGATCGGTTCCGAGGAGTTGCCACCGAGGAGCAGCTCGTACGCCTGCCGGGTCGCCGGGGTCACCTGCCCGCCGCGCTGCTGGAGCTTGGCGAGCAGGATGTCCACGGGGTTCCCGGGCAGGAGCCTGGGGATGATGAAGTTCAGCGTCAACGCCGCCCAGAGGGCAACGATGTAGAAGCCGATCTTGCGCAGGAAGTAGTGCATACGAGCGCTCCTCGGTCGCAGTCCTCGCCTCAGCCCTTGGCGGGCTTGAGGGCCTTGAAGATCTCGGCGTTGTCCGGGCTCGCCCAGACCGCCGGGAACGCGTACAGGTCGTCCTTCGTCGGCCAGCCGGTGAACTTGGCCGCGTGGAACTCGCTCGTCGTGCCGCCGGTCATGATCGGGATGTACGGCATGTCCTCGACGACGTGCTGCTGGATGACGTCGAGTTCGGGCTGGGTCGCCGCGGTGTCCTCCGGGTTGATCGTCGCGAGCTTCTGGAGCGCGGCGTCGACCTCGGGGTTGCTGTAGCGGGCGATGTTCATCGGGGCCGCCTCACCGACCTTCGCGGTGTTCGCGGTCGAGTAGTAGTTGTTGTAGAGGTAGTACGGGTTCGCGGTCGGGCCCTGGCCGAGTGAGTCGATCGCGAGCTGGTAGTTGCCCTTGGTCTTCTTGTCGGTCCACTCGTTCCACGAGGACTGCTGCGCCTTGAGCTCGATGCCGGCGGCCTTGAGCTGCTGCGCGAGCGTGTCGATCGCGGTGATGTAGTCGGTCCAGCCGGTGACGACCTCGACCGTCAGGGACAGCTTCTTCCCGTCCTTCGCGTAGATGCCGTCGGCGCCCTTGGCGTACCCGGCGCCCTCGAGCGTCGAGGCCGCGGCGTCGATGTCGGCTCCGGACGGCATCACGGTTGGCGAGACGTCCTTCGAGATGCGGTCCTTCTGCGTCGTCGTGAGCGCGAACGTCGGTGAGATGTCACTGGCGGTGTTCGAGAACGCGAGGGAGTTGAGCTGCTTGCGGTTGATGGCGTCGGCGATCGCGTGTCGCACGGCCGGGTCGGTCTGGGGGCCCGAGCAGCCGAGCGCGGTCGACGAGCAGGTCAGCAGGGCCATCTGGTTCTGGCCGACGGTGATGCCGTCGTAGCCCTGGTAGTGGCCGGGGATGTCGTCCATGTTCGGGACGGGGCCGGTCTGCCAGTCGATCGAGCCCTGCGACAGGGCGTCGGCACCGGCGGTGTTCCCCGAGAGCGACAGGTAGCGGATCGTCTTCACGGCCGGCGCGCCGCCCCAGTAGTCCTTGTTCGCCGAGAGGGTGAAGGCCTGGGCCTTGAAGGTGCCGAGCGTGTACGGCCCCGTCCCGACGGGCTCGCGCACGACGTCGGTGGTGGGGTCGATGTCCTTCCAGAGGTGCTCCGGCACGATCCAGGTCTTGCCGAGCAGGTTCGGGCCGAGCACGAACGACGGCTTGGCGAAGGTCACCACGACCTTGTCGTCCCCGTCGGCCTTCGCGGTGCCGTCGAACCCGATGGAGTTCAGCGCCTTGTACTTCTTCAGCATGTCGAGCGTGAAGACGACGTCCTTCGACGTGAACGGCTCGCCGTCGCTCCACGTCACGCCGTCACGGAGTGTGATCGTCAGCTGGGTGCCGGCGTCGTTCCACTCCGAGCTCTTGCCGAGCAGCGGCTTCGGGTCGTTCGTGTTCACGTTCGTGATGAAGAACAGGCTCTCGTAGATCGTCCCGACGCCACCGATGTTCGACGGCGACCACGGGTTGAAGTTGATCTGGTAGTCGCCGGACTGCCCGGTGTACGCGACGAGGGTCGACGCGGAGTCGGACGAGGCAGCGCTGCCGCTCGAGCTGCAGCCCGTGAGGGCGAGTCCAGCGGCGGTGAGGAGGGCCGCGGCCGCGATGGCGAGCCGTCGGGAACGGTTTTGTGGTGACATCGTTGTCCTCTCGGTCTGCTCCGTCGCAGGCCAGGTCGTTGACGGTGATTGTTACACGGCTAAACTAACCCGGTCAAGACCCCCGATCGACATGAGGAGGCGCGATGGAGCGCACGACACTGGACGGCCCCTGGACCCTCGAGGCGGTGACCGGTCCGGGCGAGGCCGACGCCCACCGTGACCCCGTGGCGGCGGTGGTGCCCGGCTGCGTGCACACGGACCTGCTGCGGGCGGGCAGGATCCCCGATCCCTTCGACGGAGACGGCGAGGCCGCGACCCAGTGGATCGGCGACACCGTGTGGCGGTACCGGCGGACGTTCGAGTGGGCCGGGCCCGGCGACGCAGCCGACTCCGCCGCGCCCGGTACCGGCGCACCCGCCACTCCGGTCCGCCACGACCTCGTCGCCGACGGACTCGACACCCTGGCCACCGTCGAACTCAACGGCATCGTCGTCGGCACCACCGCGAACCAGCACCGTTCGTACCGCTTCCCAGTCGGGCACCTGCTGCACCCCGGCACGAACGAGCTGGTCGTCACGTTCGACGCCCCGGTGCCCGCCGCGGTCCGCCTCTCGGAGCTGCACGGCGGCGAACTCCCCCACGTCAACCACCACCCGTACAACGCGCTCCGCAAGAACGCGTCGAACTTCGGCTGGGACTGGGGTGTCGACGTCGCGACGAGCGGCATCTGGAGGTCGATCGGCATCGAGTCCTGGAGCGGCGTCCGCATCGCGGCCGTCCGCCCCCTCGTCGACGTCGACGGCACGACGGGTGTCCTGACCGCGCACGTGGACGTCGAGCACGCGGGCGTCGCCGGCGCGTTCACGCAGCACATCGGGTCGGCTCCGGTCGCGGGGACGGCCGGTTCGGTGGGCCTGGAGGCGCGGGTCACCCTCACCCCGCACCCCACCTCCGGCGGTTCCCACGACCACGGCGCGCCCGCCGTCACCGGCACCCGTCCCGTCGTCGGCGGCTCCGCCGCGGTCCGCCTCGAGGTGCCGGACGTCGCCGTCTGGTGGCCGCGGGGCAGCGGCGACCAGCCGCTGTACGACGTCCGCGTCGAGGTCGGCGACGACGTCTGGACCGGGCGCGTGGGGTTCCGGACCGTCGCGCTCGAGACCGCAGCCGATGCCGGTGGCGCGCCGTTCCTCCTGAAGGTCAACGACCGGCCCGTCATCGTGCGCGGCGCGAACTGGATCCCCGACCACGCGTACCTGACCGAGATGGCGCCGGAGCGGTACGCCGAGCGGATCGACGACGCGGTCGAGGCGAACGTCAACCTCCTCCGCGTCTGGGGCGGCGGGATCTACGAGTCCGACGACCTGTACGACCGCTGCGACGAGCTCGGCGTCCTCGTCTGGCAGGACTTCCTGTTCGCCTGCGCGGCCTACGCCGAGGAGCCCTGGCTGGCCGACGAGGTCGAACCCGAGGTCCGCGAGGCCGTCACCCGCCTCAGTCCCCACCCCTCGCTCGTGGTGTGGAACGGCAACAACGAGAACCTCGTCGCCTACGCCGAGTGGGGGTGGCGGCCCTCGCTCGTCGGGCGCACCTGGGGCAACGGCTACTACCGGTCGCTGCTGCCGGAGATCGTCGCGGAGCTCGACCCGACCCGGCCGTACACGCCCGGCAGTCCGTTCTCCTTCGACGAGTACCTGCAGCCGAACGACGACCGCAACGGCAGCGTGCACATCTGGGACGTCTGGAACGCGAAGGACTACACCGCCTACGCCGACTGGAAGCCGCGGTTCGTCGCCGAGTTCGGGTTCCAGGGCCCGCCGGCGTGGTCGACCCTGACCGCGGTGGTGCACGACGAGCCCCTCGACCCGAACGGGCACGAGATGCTCGTCCACCAGAAGGCGCACGAGGGCAACCGGAAGCTCGCCGACGGCATGCGCGGGCACCTGCCCGAACCGCGGACCATCGAGGACTGGCACTGGGCCGCGCAGCTCAACCAGGCGCACGCGATCCGGTTCGGTATGGAGTGGTTCCGCTCGAACACGCCGGACAACACCGGCATGGTGGTCTGGCAGCTGAACGACGACTGGCCGGTGGTGTCGTGGGCGCTCGTCGACCACGCCGGACACCGGAAGCCGGTCTGGTACGCGGTGCGCGAGGCCTACCGGCCCGTGCTCGCGACCGTGCAGGCGACGCCCGTTCCGGAACTCCACCCGTGGGCACCGGCCGCCGAGGTCGCCGCCGCTGCCGCTGCACGGGCCGCCGCCGGGCTCGACGTCGTGGTCGTGAACGCCAGCGGCGCGCCGGTCACCGACGAGCTCGTCATCGAGCGCCGCTCGTTCGACGGCACCGTGCTCGCCGCCACCACGGCGACCGTGTCGGTCGACCCCGCGGACGCGGTCCGGATCACGCTGCCCGCCGAGGTCGCCGAGCCGCAGGACCCCGCGGCCGAGGTGCTCGTGGTCTCCGGCTCCGCGTCCGGGCACCGCGTGCACGACTTCGCCGAGGTCGTCGAGCAGCGGCTGGATCGTCGGCCGTTCACGGTGTCGGCCACGGCGACGGCGGACGGCGCCCGGGTCGAGGTGACGGCGACGGGGTACATCCGCGACCTCGCACTGTTCCCGGACCGGGTCGACGCCGGGGCCCGGGTCGACCAGGGGCTGGTGTCGCTGCTGCCCGGAGCGGTCGCCGTGTTCGAGGTCACCCGTGCGGCGGGCATCGACCCCGAAACGTTGACCGGGCCGTTCGTGCTCCGGCACGCGGGCGACCTGCTGCACTGAGACGACGGCGCCCGGCACCCGCGCTGCGGGTGCCGGGCGTCGTCCGCTCGGGGGTGGGGTCAGTGGATCGCCTGCACCTCGAGCACGAGCGCGGTCCCCGGCGCCAACGCGATCATCCGCACGCCCACGTCCTCGAGCACGGCGCCGGACAGTTCGACGCTCCCCCGCTCGATCCACGGCGTCGGGGTCACGTCGGACCCCTTCGGCACCCGGAGCCCGGTCACGGGCGCGACGCGGTACCGGCGCGCCCGGTCGAGTCCCCGCACCCGGAGCGGCACGGCCAACGACCTCGGTCCCGTCACGGTCCGGGCGACCCGGACGAGCGCCCGCGACCGGTCGACCGCGACGACCACCGTGGTGTCCAGCCCCGGGTCGCCGAGGTCGACGTGGTGCACCCGCCCGGAGTGCAGCAGCCCGCGCTCCCGCTTGTACAGCGCCGTCCACTCCCGCAACCGGTCGAGCTCCGCCGGGCTGCAGCGGGTGACGTCGGTCTCGATGCCCGCACTGCCGAACAGCGACACCGCCATCCGGAAGTCCAGGTCGAGGTGCCGCCCGGTGGTGTGCGACACCTCGGGGCCGACGTGGGACCCGATCAGCTCGAGCGGCAGCAGCAGCTCGGTCCAGCGCTGGATCGGCAGCCGTTCCATCGCGTCGTTCGAGTCCGAGGGCCACACCCGGTCGGTCCGCTCGAGGACGCCGAGGTCCACCCGGGCGCCTCCGGACGCGCACGCCTCGATCTCCAGCCACGGATGGCGGCGTCGGAGCTCGTCCATCACCGCGTAGGCACCCCGCGTGTGGGCGTCGAGTCCGACCCGTCCGGCGTGCACGGTCTGCACGACGTCCCGGTTCTGGTCCCACTTCACGAAGTCGACGTGCAGGTCCTCGATGATCGCCGACATCCGGTCGAGCAGGTGCTCGCGGACCTCCGCTCGTGCCAGGTCGAGCACGTACTCGTGGCGCCAGGTGCGCGTGTGCTCGGGGACCTGCAGGAACCACTCCGGGTGCGCACGCGCGAGTTCGGACTCCAGGCTCACGGTCTCCGGCTCGAACCACAGGCCGAAGTCCATGCCGAGCGCGCGGACCCCGGCGACGAGCGGGCCGAGTCCGTCCGGCCAGACGTCGGCGTCGACGGTCCAGTCGCCGAGCGCGGTGGTGTCCGCGCGACGCCCGGTGAACCAGCCGTCGTCCAGGACGAACCGTTCGACGCCGACGTCCGCGGCCACCCGCGCCAGGGCGAGCAGGGGCTCGAGTTCCTGCCGGTAGTAGACGGCCTCCCACGTGTTGAGCACCACGGGACGCGGTGTCCTCGGGTGCCCGGGGCGGGCGCGGAGCGAGTCGTGCAGCCGCGCGGAGACCCCGTCGAGTCCGGCGTCGCTCCACACGAAGACCGTGTCGGGTGCCGTGAAGGTCTCGCCGGTCCGCAGCACGATCTCGCCCGCGCGCAGGAGTTCCCCGGCGCCGAGCAGCGGTCGTGCCTCGGGGAGTCGGTCGTACCGGTGCACGGAGTCCGCGCTCCACGCGGGGTGCACCGCCCAGAGTTCGCCGGTCGCGTCGTCGAAGCCGTCGGTCCCGAGCACGGTGAGGGTCGGTGCGTCGTGCCCGGTCCGCCCGCGTCGGCTCTCCCGCACGTGCACGCCGTCCGTCATCGCCCGGCGCTGCGGGGTTCGTTCGCGGATCCACCGCCCGCCGAGGTCGAGCACCTCGGCAGCGCGCTCCCCCACGGGCAGCACGGCCTCGAGCGCCTGCACCTCGACGTCGTCGGTCCCGGTGTTCGTCAGGGCGTGCCGGACGCGGAGCACACCGGCGTCGTCGAGCGCGAGCACGGTGCGCAGGGCGACCTCGTCGGACCGGGCGCCGATCGTCACCGTCTGGCCGTCCTGTTCGACGACGACGTCACGCCACACGGGCACCAGGGGTCGACCCGCCACCTGTCCGGACACGGCAGGGCGGCCCTCCCAGCCGTCGTGCTCGGTGGGCAGCACGGTCAGCGGCCACGGGGCGTCGACGGCGCTCGGCGAGACCGCGCGAGCCAGTGCCAGTACGAGGTCCTCGGCGTCCGCCGGCGGCACGTCGCCGACGTCGCGGCCCCAGTGCAGCACCTCGGGCAGTCCGTCGGCCCGGGTCGCGAGGACGACGCTCACGCCCGCCGCGCGGAGCACGTGCACGCGCACGGCGGTCGCCGACAGCGCCACGGCAGGGTCGTCGCGGTCCAGGACGGTCATGCGGTCGCCTCCTCGAGGAGCACGCGGACACCGCCGGCCGGCACGACCGTCTCGGGTCCGTGCGCCGACCCGTCGAGCAGGTCGGTCCCGCCGGCCGACAGGGCGACGTCACCACTGGTGTGGTTCAGCAGGAACAGGATGCCGACACCGTCCTGCCGGACGCGACGGACAGCCTCCAGGCCTGGAGGCGCGGTGACGGTCCGCACGATCGCTCGCTCCTCGACGATCCGGTCCACGATCCGCTGCACGCCGTCCGCGTCGAGCATCGCCGAGACGTACCAGGCGCCACCACCGACGGGCCGACGCGTCACCGCAGGTCGGCCCGCGAGCGGGCCGTCGACGTGCCGGAGCACGACGTCGGCATCCTCGACGACGAGGTCCTCGGCCCAGTCGGTGACGACCGTGCCGTCGTCGAGGAGGACACGGTCGTCACGCTGCAGCGGGGTGAACTCCTCCGCCCAGACCCCGAGCACGTCCCGGAACGCGCCCGGGTAGCCGCCGGTGCGGACCCGGGCGGTCTCGTCGACGATCCCGGACGCGTACGTGACGAGCAGGGTCGCGCCCCGGTCGACCACGGCACTGATCCGCGCCGCGGCCTCGTCGTCGACGACGAAGAGCGTCGGGAGGACGACCACGTCGTACCCGGACAGGTCGGCGTCGATCGGCACCACGTCGGTCAGCACCTGCCGACGCCAGAAGGCGGTGTGCCACGCCCGGAGCTCGTGGCCGTAGCGGAGCCCGCGGTGCGGCTTGAGGCCGGCCTGCAACGCCCATCCGCACGCCTCGTCGACCACGATCGCGACCCGTGCCGCCTCGACCGGCGCCCCCTGCACCGACCCGATCGCACGGAGCGCCCGACCGAGTCCGCAGACCTCGCGCCACACCCGGCTCCGCGTGCCGGCGTGCGGGACCATCGCGGAGTGGAACTGCTCGGCTCCCGCCGTCGAGGCACGCCACTGGAAGAACAGTGCGCCGTCCGACCCGCGGGCCACGTGGGCGAGCGCGTTGCGGAGGATCTCGCCGGGCTCCTTCGCCCGGTTCCGCTGCTGCCAGCTCGGGCCTCCGGTCGAGTGTTCCATGAGCAGCCACGGGGTGCGGCCGCGAGCGATGCCGCGCATCCGGTCGGCGGACGCCGCGAGGTCCTCGGCCCGGTCGGGGTCGTCCACGAGTGTGTAGTGGTCGTTCGCGGGGATCGCGACGTGGTTCGCCCACTCGGCGTAGTCGACGACCTGCGAGCCGGCGCCGACCATGAAGTTCGTGGTGATCGGCACCTCGGAGTGCTGCTCGATCACGGCGCGCTCGGCGTCGAAGTGTGCGAGCAGCGCGTCCGACGAGTACCGCTCGAAGTCGAGTGCGAGGCCCGGGTTCGGCGCGCCGCCCACGCCGCGCGGCGGGGAGACCTCGTCGAACGACGTGTAGGTGTGCCCCCAGAAGGCGGTGCCCCACGCGGCGTTCGCAGCGTCGACGTCGGTGTACCGCTCCCGGAGCCAGCGCCGGAAGTCCGCTGCTGACACCTCGCAGTAGCACCGGGCGTTGCCACCACCGAGTTCGTTGCTCACGTGCCAGAGCCGCACCGCCGGGTGCTTCCCGTACCGCTCGGCGAGGGCCCCGGCGATGCGGAGCGCGTGCTCGCGGAACACCGGCGAGGCCGGGCACCAGCCGAGTCGGCCACCGGGACGCTCGCGGCGCTCCGTCGCGTCGACCGGCAGGATCTCGGGGTGCGCCGTCAGCAGCCAGTTCGGCGGGGCCGCGGTCGGGGTCGCGAGGTCCACCGCGATGCCGTTGTCGTGCAGCAGGTCGAGCACGTCGTCGAGCCACTCCCAGGTGTACTCCCCCGGCGACCGCTCCAGCAGACCCCACGAGAAGACCCCGACCGTGACGAGGTTCACACCGGCCTCGCGCATGAGTCGGACGTCCTCGTCCCACACCGAGCGGGGCCACTGCTCGGGGCTGTAGTCACCACCGAACGACAGGTCCTCGGTGGGCCAGGGCACGGCACGGGCAGGGGTCACGACATCTCCTTCGACGAGTGGACCGGACCAGCATCCCGTCCACCGAAGGCGTTTGTCAACCCGAGTAACTAAGTCAGAACCGAAGGAGCCTGCGGACGGCGAGGACCGCTGCGGCGCGCGCCCACTCGGAGAACTCGAACGGCTGCACGACCACGGTGACGGCGGGCTCGTACGGGCGGAGGCCGTGCGCGAACGCCGCGTCCACCTCGGCCCGTGCGAGGTCGTACACGGGCAGGCCGTCGCCGGTCAGCACGATGGACTCCGGGTCCACCAGCGTCACGACGGTCGACAGGAGCACGCCGAGGGCTGTGCCGGCATCGCGGAGGGCCTGGAGTGACTGCTCGTCCCCCGCGCGTGCCAGGTCGACCACCGCGTCGTACCCGGCATCCTCGTGACCGGCGTTCCGCGCCACGATGGAGCTCGGCAGGTAGCTCGACACACAACCCGCATGCCCGACGCCGCAGTCCGGCCCGCCGCCGTACACCGGCAGGTGTCCGACACGACCGAACCTGCCGTGCGCGCCCTCCGACACCTCGCCGTTCGACACGAGCCCGAACCCCACGCCCGCTCCGACCGTGACGAGCGCCATCGAGCCGACACCCGCCCCGGCACCGATCCAGTGCTCCTTCGCCGTGAGCGCATCGACGTCGTTCGCCGCGAAGGTCACGAGCCCCGTCCGTCGCTCGAGCATGTCCGACAGGGGGACGTCGCGCCACCCGAGGAACTGCGACACCTCCACCACCGTCACCCCGTCACGGGTGACCACGTCGCCGGGCACGGAGACGCCGAGCGCACAGATCGCCGGCGACGCCGCTCGGAGTCGATCGACGACCTCGCCGACCTGGCGGACGAGCGCGTCCGGCGACGCATCGCGCAGCAGCTCTTCGTGGAGGGCGAGCACCCGTCCTGCCAGATCCGTGACCGCGGCGTACAGGCGGTCCTGCGTGAGCTTCACGCCCACGAACTCCCACACACCCTCGCTCGTCCGGAGCAGCTCCGACGGGCGACCAGTGGCGCCACGCACACCGGTACCGACCTCGATCACGAACCCGTGCTCCTGGAGCGTCCGCACGGCCCGCGTGAGGCTCGCCCGCGAGAGACCGAGAGACCGAGCGATCTCCGCCCGCGAGAGCACGCCGTGCACGAGGATCTCGCGCAGCGCGGACCGGGTCGCGTCCGTCAACACCGGCCACACCGGGCCGTGGTCGATCGACGCTCGATCGAGTTGCTCGGTCATCGGTCCCCTTCGTTCGTCGGCCGATCATAACGCCCCGGAAACGCAGGAAACCCCTGGCCACGTGGTGGTCAGGGGTTTCCTGGTGTTGCAACGTTGAGTCCGGCGGCGTCCTACTCTCCCACAAGGTCCCCCTTGCAGTACCATCGGCGCTGAGAGGCTTAGCTTCCGGGTTCGGAATGTGACCGGGCGTTTCCCTCTCGCTATGACCACCGGAACACTTTCG